>CAMOSN010000070.1 GCA_946624935.1 uncultured Lachnospiraceae bacterium
CCCCACCTACGTCTCCGCGACGTTGAGGTGGGGGACTTCCTTGCTGTGTTAAAAAAAGGATGACTCCAGGGAGCCATCCTTTTATTTCAGTCATTCATTCCCGGAAACCATTCCGTCTCCTGTAAGATGCCTGTCAGCTCAGGTATTCGGTACGAACATAACCGGTGATCGCGCCGGTGCCCGGATCGTAGGAGATCCTGGTCCAGCCGTCTGCCACATCCTCAAGTACTTCCACCTGAGCATTGGCTTCCACTGTGCCCAGCACAGCGGATTCCGTACTGGTTTCCTGACGAATGTTCAGGCCATACAGCGCCGTACGTGTTTCTCCCGGAGTTGTCGCCGCCTGCTGCTCTTCCTCACCCGCACCTGCATCGGTGGTCAGATCCGTCAGATAAGCCTTCAGGCCTGCATCGCTGTTGAGCGCGGCCTCATACTCTGCATTAACCTGCGAAAGCAGCTGCTGCACATCCGCCGCCTGAGCGACGTCCGTTACAAACGCGGAGATCCCGGCATCCTGTTCATAATTGGCGAGGACCTTGAGTTCATCCTCCTCCGTCACCAGATACTGCATCCGAAGGCTCGGAACCAGTGTTTCGTAATCCGGGATTTTCGCCTTAAAGCAGGTAAATACAACGTACTCTCCTGCGTTGGCGCCTTCTTCGGAATAGGTCGTGATCTCGTTATAGCTTTCAATCAGATCGCTCTGGAGCACATCATTCTGTGTGTTGCTGTCCCAGGGAGTAACGATCTGAGAAAGTGCGGTAAGATCCTTTCCTGCACGTGCAGTATAATACTCACGCATCAGTGTGAGGATCTCGGTGTCATCCTTTACCAGGCTGCTCACCTGCGGGTCAGCCTTCTCCGTTACGAACGTTTCCTCAGTGCCTGCTTCAAAGCCATCGGCAACCGGATAGTCCGCATCGGCATTCGCGCCGGCCGCCTGATCATCGGCTGCTCCGTCGACGGTACCTTCCTCCTGCACTGCCACTGCAGTTGCCGCAGGAGCCTGCTCCCCGGCTGTGTCATCACCGGAAGGACGCGTAACCAGACGCACCACCAGGATGATGATCAGAATAATGATCAGCCCGGCAATTCCCAGCAGAATATACCTCAGATTATCAGATATCCACTCTCTAATATCATCCAACATGCATGCATCCTCCGGTTCATACGTTCCTTGAAACGGCTTGACGTTCACAAAAAAGCGCATCTGGAGGGATTCGAACCCCCGCCACGCGGTACCGGAAACCGCTGCTCTATCCCCTGAGCTACAGATGCAACGTATGCCGAAGCAGATCAGCAAAATCAGCTTGCCCGACTGCTCCCGCAAAACAAAGATATGATAGCACGCATTTTGGAGATTGTCAATTATCGACATGAAATCAATGACGGCTTCTATCGGCCTGAAATCAATGAAAGCTTCTTCTCCTTTGCAGAGTAGTAGTAAATCGTGTCCGCCAGCACTTCTTCCCGGGCAAGGCACTCCCTGTTGACATCGCGGACCATATCGATCAGCCCCTGTGCAGGCCACCCCAGGGAAACCGGAACTACCATGCATTCATGCAGAGAGCTGGGCAGAATGTAATAATCCTCCCCGATTCTTGCTGCCATCCGCTCCTGCACCTCAGGGTCCGTCATCCAGTACGCACCGTACATCCGCTCACGATTGGTCAGGACATAGAGCGGGACCTCGTCCTCCGCGATCATTTGATCCACTTCAGTGTGGATCGTCGGTTCAGTGCTGATTGCCCCATTTCGGCTTTCTCTGACACAGTCCCCCATTGTCAGCAGATCTTCCATGGCGCTCCTGATCGTTCCAAACTGCACCGGGGAGCGCCTGCGGGTGTTTTCTCTCGCGAAGCGGTCGAGCTCCCGCACAGAGATTCCCAGATGCTTCAACAGCTCACCGCTGATCATGACACTCCCTTCCACAAGACGACTCCTGTCCAGAACACAGTAGTAAACCACTGCCAGATTCAGATAGCGGCGATGCGGCACATCCTGCAAAAGCTCTTCATTATAATCATGATTGATCACACGGCATACCACGTTCTGGAGCACCTGCTTTGCATCATATAGAAAAGACATGTCCTCCGCATTGCCGCCCGGCTTCTTCTCCAGATATACCTTCCAGATATTCCGGCACATCTCCTCCATACCCATTCCCCTCTGACAGGCATCATAACAGGGAGCTGCCCCGATCGCGGGCGAAAGCGGCTCATCCGGATTGCGGAATACAAAGCGGGCATCCTGCACTCCGTTGTTCTGCTGCTGTATGCACACCTCCACAACGGTTTTTCCGTCGGACATCTCGTTCAGGCGGTGGACGGTCTTTTCAAGAAATTCCTGGTATCTCAAAGCTTCTCCTTTCGTAATCAAATATTTGTGCGTTCCTAGAGTTGCTGCCTGTGCGCTTTACTGCCGGTGGCAGACTATTCGCGATCGGCTGAATGACGTTACAGTTTATACATTCTTGAATCTTCTGCGATATGCAGCAGGACAATCCTCCGCCGGAAGACGCCGGACAGACGGATTGTAAGAATTGAGCATTGTCTTTCAAATGCTATTAAAGAATTATTGCTTGTTTAATATATCACTTTATATTTATAATGTCAACCATTTATTGCATGTGGTTTCTTCGCATAAAATAGGCCAGCACGCTTCTCAGCCTCAAATCGGGACAGGGGACGGTTCTCCTGTTTCTAAAATAAAATGGAAATGGAACAGGAATGGGACATAAAAATGGGACAGAGAACCGTCCCTGTCCCATTTTATTCGATTTGCCAGTCGATGGGGGCCACACCGTGTCTCTCCAGGAACTGATTGGTCTGGGAGAACGGGCGGCTTCCGAAGAAGCCCCGGTAAGCGGAAAGGGGGCTTGGATGCGGTGCTTTAAGGATGAGGTGCTTCGGGTTGTCGAGCATGCTCTCCTTCGCCTGAGCGGGCTTTCCCCACAGGATAAAAACGATCGGCCGGTCCTGCTCATTGAGGATACGGATCGCGGCATCGGTGAATTCCTCCCAGCCGATCCCTCTGTGGGAAAAGGCTTCGTGCGCCCGTACCGTCAGCACTGTGTTGAGCAGCAGAACACCCTGCTCTGCCCATTTGGTCAGGCACCCGTGTGTTGGAATGGAGCAGCCCAGATCATCATGAAGCTCCTGATAGATGTTTACCAGGGACGGCGGAATTTCCACATCCTTTTTTACCGAGAAGCACAGGCCATGTGCCTGACCGTCTCCGTGGTAGGGATCCTGACCGAGGATCACCGCCTTTACGCTGGAAAGCGGCGTCAGCGCGAAGGCATTGAAGATATCCTCCGACGGCGGATAGATCACGTGGCGGGTATATTCCTCCCGGACAGTCCTGTAGAGCTTTGCATAATAGGGCTTTGAGAATTCCGGCTTCAGTGGTTCCAGCCAGTCGTTGCTGATCGCTGCCATCTTTTGTTCTTCCTTTCCTGATTTTCTTTCCTTCGTCCTTTTGCTGACCACGTGCGGGGGATGCCTGTGCTCCTGACGCTTATGACACATACGAGGGATGCCAGTTCCCCTGCCGGTTATAACACACACGAGGGATGCTAGTTCCCCTACTGGTTATAACACGCACGAGGGATCCCTGTGCTCCTGTCACTTATGACACGTGCGCGAGGGTGCCTGTGCTCCTGACGCTTATGATTCAGAGCCGCATGCTCAGTCCCCGCGAGGAGAGCCACCGCTTCAGTTCCATAATCTCAAGCTCCTTATAATGGAACAGAGAAGCCGCCAGTGCGGCGTCTGCTTTCCCGCGGGTGAGGGCATCGTAAAAATGTTCCTTCGTGCCGGCACCGCCCGAGGCGATCACAGGAATTTTTACAGTGTCGGCGATGGTCCTGGTAAGCTCCAGGTCATAGCCTGCTTTGGTTCCGTCACAATCCATACTGGTGAGCAGTATCTCGCCGGCGCCCAGTGCTTCTGCCTTTGCGGCCCACTCCACCGCATCGATGTGCATGTCCACCCGGCCGCCGTTTTTGTACACATTCCAGCCGCTGCCGTCCGCTCTGCGCTTTGCATCGATCGCCACCACAACACACTGGCTGCCGAACTTGTCCGCTGCACTGCTGATCAGCTCAGGGTTCATCAGCGCTGCCGAGTTGACCGAGATTTTATCGGCGCCTTCGCGCAGCAGAAGCCGGAAGTCCTCCACTGTGCGGATCCCGCCGCCGACCGTGAACGGGATGAACACCTTCTCGGCTACCCGCTTTACCAGATCCACGACCGTATTGCGCCTGTCCGAAGAGGCAGTGATGTCCAGAAATACAACCTCATCAGCCCCTGCTTTATCATAGGCCTGCGCGATCTCTACCGGATCTCCGGCATCCCGCAGGGAAACAAAATTTACTCCCTTTACCACTCTTCCGTCCTTCACGTCCAGGCAGGGAATGATCCGCTTGGTGAACATCTGCGACTCCTTCCTATTTTTATGAAAAATACGATTTCCGAATTCTTAATCTTATTTCTATGTGCAGCGATGCACACCTGCGCGCCGCAGCACTCTCCTTTGTGACGGAGCTCGCCTGCACGCCGCAGCACTCTCCTTTGTGACGGAGGCACTTTATTCTTCGACATTACCTCCCATTCGCAGGGCTTTTATTTTTGTATGGAAAGAAAATTCTCAAGCATCTTCATCCCTGCATCACTGCTTTTTTCCGGATGAAACTGACAGGCAAACAGGTTTCCCTTTTCCACGGAAGCGTGAATGTCGGTTCCGTAGAACGTGGATGCTGTGACAATGGATGGATCCGCTGCCTGCAGATAATACGAATGGACAAAGTACACATATGTACCCTCCGAAAGCCCGGCAAACAGGCGTCCCGGATGGTCAAAGTGCAGTGAGTTCCATCCCATATGCGGAATCTTCAGCGGGTCAGAGGCCGCCGCTCCGGCGGAAGCGTTCCGGGTCACAGGTCCGTCTGACGGGATGCGTCGGATCGTCCCCTTCAGCAGGGACAGGCCTTCCACGCCGGGGCTTTCCTCACTGCTCTCGAAGAGCAGCTGCAGCCCCAGACAGATGCCCAGCAGAGGGATCTGTCTTTCAGCGACTTCGTGGATAACGCTTACCAGGCCATATTCCGAGAGAGACCGCATCGCGTCTCCGAATGCGCCGACCCCAGGCAGAATCACATGATCCGCCCCAAGTATCACGTCGGGATTCCGGGTAATCACCGGTTCTCCTCCGACCCGGATCAGCGCCTTTTCTACACTGCGCAGATTTCCTGCATCATAATCGATGATCGCGATCATATCGGTTCCTCTTCCTTTCCTGTTCCGACACCCCTGCGGCAGGTGAACCTCCGGCACCCTGCGGCGGACGAAGCTCCGGTACCCTGCGGCGGACGAAGCCATATGCGTCAGGGGATGCCCTGCGCTGTTACATAGTCGTGCTTCTGCTGCGGAATGTAAATTTACTTCTTTCTATACGTAATTTCTATTATGGAGAACATTTTGTGTATCGTTTTCAAACTTCTCGCCCATCATACACCGTGTTTCTGTCCCGGACTACGCTGGTTTTGATTCTATTACTCCGGATGGCCGCTGCGACCAGTACTTTCCTGTGAGTATTTCCCTGTGAGATATCTCCCGGGGAGAAATCTCCCGCAGGATCGGGCGCACTGTCCCGGGCGGATTCGAAAAACGAGTGGAGAAATCTCCACTCGTTTATATTAGCACGTTCTTTTCATTGATCCAACTGCTATTTCAAGTCAGATGTGTGATTGGATGTGCAGTTCAGCCGTTTACAACGTTGATGGGCTTGCCGTCGATCACAGACTGGATATTCTCTGCGGTCGTCTGCATGATACGCTCACGGGCTTCCTTGGTTGCCCAGGAAATATGCGGGGTGATAATGCAGTTCTTCGCGCCGAGCAGAACATTGTCGGCTTTGATCGGCTCTGTGGAAACAACGTCGAGGGCTGCTGCAGCGATCTTGCCGCAGTTCAGTGCATCTGCCAGATCCTGCTCTACGACCAGGCCGCCGCGGCTGTTGTTGATCAGGATCACGCCGTCCTTCATCTTCGCGATGTTGTCCTTGTTGATGAGGCCTTCCACCTCCGGGAACAGCGGGCAGTGCAGGAAGATGAAATCGGCACGGGCAAACAGCTCGTCCAGCTCTACATACTCTGCGACCTCTTTGCCGCGCTCATTCGGGAATTTGTCGTAGGCGATCACGTTCATATTCAGGGCATTCAGAACGCGGGCTGTGTTGTAACCGATTCTTCCAAGGCCGATGACGCCGGCAGTCTTCCCGGACACCTCAACCAGCGGATAATGCCAGTAGCACCAGTCTGCATTGGATGCCCATTCACCGGCATGAACGGAGTCGCTGTGATGACCGATGTGGGAGCAGGCCTCAAGCATCAGGCCAACTGCAAACTGGCTCACGTTATCCGTGCCGTATACCGGAACGTTCAGAACCGGGATGCCTTTTTCCTTTGCATAGGTGTAGTCCACGACATTGTAGCCGGTCGCAAGAACCGCGATGGCTTTCATATTCGGACATTTATCGATGGTAGCTTTGCTGATCGGTGTTTTATTAATGACAACGATTTCAGCATCACCGATCCGCTCTGCGATCAGATCAGATTCTTCATAGGCTGTGCGGTCATAAACCGTAACCTCACCAAGCGCCTCCAGCGGTGCCCAGCTGATGTCTCCGGGGTTCTCCGTAAATCCGTCTAATACTACGATTTTCATTTTCTTGTCCTTTCTGAAAATATGTACTCAACTGACATCGGCAACTGAAAATATTCTATCATATTAATCGCGTAGATACAAGGGTTACATCTTCATTCGAAGAGAATTTTTTTCAACAATTTTCAGGATGATCTCCTTTTGTGACACATTCTTTTAACGTTCGCCGGGGATTTTTGCCGGCTCAGATGATCGAATACCCGAGTCCGCGGAGCTCATCCACCAGGATCTCCTTCCATTCCGGATCCGCGGCGTCGATCTGCGTGAAGCCGTAAAGAACCTCCGGAAGCTGTTTGCCCGGATGAGACACGACCAGGATCCCGTCCTTGCCGATGCGGCAGCTCATCCATGCGAGACGAAAGATGAACTCGGGGCTGATGTCATAGTCGGTTCCGTCGGGGAGCGCGATTACCGCATACCGATGTGTGGACTGTTCCATGCAGTCGATCAGGCTGTCCTCATCCTCCGGATCATCGGAAAATTCGCTGCGGATCTCGTCCAGGACATGTACCTTCAGGCCGGTCGGCGCCAGCGCCTCCATAACCTGTGCGCGCAGCGGATCATCTTCCTTGCCGAGCACATACACGCCTGTCAGATTGAGTGTCCGCTTGTCCCGGGTATCCGCCAGCATTTCCGGCATCTCCCCTGTTTTCTTGAGCATGTCGTCAAAGTACTCGTAGTTTTCGAATTCCTTGAGAAAATGGTTCGTCACGGAATGGATGTTTCCGTAGGGGTCGCCGATCTCCTCCATCCGCGCGATGGCCGCCCGCGCACCAAGCTCCATCGGGACCGGATGGTGCAGCTGCATCCGCTCGGAAATATTCCCGGTGATGAAGCCGCCCGCGAAGGCATCGCCGGCACCGGTGTCGTTGAGAATCTTCGAATCGGAAAGCTGCTCGTGGCGAAATTTCAGACGTTTCACGCGGTTGTTGCGATAGCGGTACAGCACATTGTTCGCCTTATCCTTGATCACAATCACACGCCGCGGGCTGTCGCCGGAGAACTTATAGAGCTCCTCGATCAGGGCTTTGTCTTTCCATCCCGGGTGCGCACTCTTCTCCGTGAGGTTGTCGAACTCGCTTTGACTGAGGAACAGGAAATCCGTCAGGTCGATCATCTCCCGCAGCTGCTGCTTGTACTCCTTCGTATAAAGATAGCCCGGGTCGAAGCTGATCTGCAGGAGCGGGTTCATTTCCTTCGCCTTCTTCAGATGCTCCACGATGAACAGGAAGGCGTCAAAATCCGCCAAAGAGGAAATGTGGATCCACTTGCTGCGGGAAAGATACCGGGCAAAGGAGCCCTCTCCCATCTGCTGTTCCTTCTCTATGATCTTATCCTTCAGAAGATTGTTTGCGCCGGGGACGATCGCGATATCGCCCCGGTTGCCGTCCGCCTTCATCACCTGCACACAGGAAAGACCGGGCGCCTCCTCATCAAAAAACAGCCAGTCCGAATTGTCCAGGAAGGTGAACGTGTTATGCGGGTCTGGATCGAAGCCGAGGGAAATCTCCGTTTCGTGGGGTGTGCCACACACGCCTACAAAGCCGAGCTGGATCTTCTTGTCGATCTCACGCGCCGTGCGCAGGGAATTGAAGGAAGAGCCCCCTACGGAGATACGCGACTCTGCCTTGTCCTGGAGAAGTGCGATCTGACGGCAGATATCCTCGCGGGTGTAGCCGAAGGTTTCCTGCACCTGGCCATGCTCCCCGGTGTCGCCAATGCGATAAACCTTGTCGCAGAAGAAAATACAGTCGTAATTGATCGCGCCGATCGCGATAATGTCAAGGAACGGTTCTGATGCCTGTCTCATAAATACCTCGCTGTTTGAATAAAAAGGTCCGTTTCTATTTTAGTATAACGTAAGTGTTCTGGACGCGCAAGGGTATCGCATGGATCTGACTTTGGCGGTTTTTCATTTCTCTTTCGCCTGCTGATGTACTTTGAAAGCGCTTTGGGCAGGAAAATTGGATTATTTTGAAGTTTTCCTGCCACGCGTCCGGTTCTGAGGCCGTGTTCGGGCAGGAATATTAGATTGTTTTGAAGTTTTCCCTGCCACGCGCCTGGCTCTGAGGTAGCGCTCCGAAGCAAATAAATCCGGGCAGACATAAAAAAGAGAAATTGTGAAAATGCCAAACTGTGCAAGAAAGATGTTTGCGCGGTAAAAAAGTGGGACAGAGAACCGTCCCCCTGTTTGACCTCCCTGTTTGCCCCCCCGTTTGACCTTCCGCCCTGGAATCAGGAAATCCGGCTCGAAAGCCGGATTTCCAGTTTGCATGTGTCCACATGCTTTTGATCTTTAATGTTCTCCGATCCAGTCGATTAGAACAGGCCGCTGACCTTGCCGGTCGAGGTGTCGACATCGACTCTGCGGTAAGCCGGATTGGAGCCGGTACCGGGCATCATGGAGATGGTTCCTGCCATCGGGCAGAGGAACTTGGCTCCGCCATATTCCAGGATGTCGCGGATGGGCAGACGCCAGCCGTGCGGCACGCCCTTCAGCGTCGGATCGTGGGACAGGGACAGGTGCGTTTTCACCATCATGGTGCAGTAGTCTTTGTACTTCGGATCATTCTCGAAGCGCTCTGCCTTCTCGATGGCCAGCGGTGACCAGTCAACGCCGTCCGCGCCGTATACTTCTTTTGCGATGAGCTCAACACGCTGACGAAGCGGGGTGTCGAGATCATACAGATAGTGGATGTCCTCCTGCGGCTCGTTGCAGGCGTCCACAACAGCCTGAGCCAGCTCTACAGCGCCTTCGCCGCCGTATCTCCAGTGCTCGGACAGTGCCACACGCACACCCTGCTCCTCGCAGAGCTTACGCAGCAGCGCTACTTCTGCATCGGTATCGGTTGCGAAACGGTTGATGCATACAACAGGCTTGATGCCGGACTTCTTGACGTTGTTCACGTGATGGAACAGGTTCGCGCAGCCCTTCTCCAGAAGCTCGAGGTTCTCCTCTGTGTACTCCTTCGGAAGCGGACGTCCAGGACGAACCTCCGGTCCGCCGCCGTGCATCTTCAGAGCACGGATCGTAGCAACGACTACGGATACATGCGGCTTCAGGCCGGACAGGCGGCACTTCACGTTCCAGAATTTCTCAAATCCGATATCTGCAGCGAAGCCGGACTCGGTTACATGATAATCGAACAGCTTCAGAGCCAGACGGTCGCCGATGATGGAGCTCTGTCCGATGGCGATGTTGGCAAACGGACCTGCATGTACCAGGCAGGGCTGATGCTCTACGGTGTAGCACAGGGTCGGATTGATGGTGTTGCGCATCCATGCGGTCATAGCGCCGGCAACTTCCAGATCCTCAGTGGTAACAGGATTGCCGTCCTTATCATAAGCAAGAACGATCTTGCCGATACGGTCGCGCAGATCCGCCAGATCTCTTGCTACTGCAAGGATAGCCATCAGCTCGGAGGAAACTGCAATGTTGGTCCTGGTCTTCATGGGGAAGCCGTCCATCTTGCCTTCGCCAAGGCCGATCTCCATGTTACGCAGAGCCTGGCAGCAGAAATCCATTACGAAATTCCACTCGATGCGCTCCGGGTCGATATTCAGACGCTTGATGCCGATCTCTTTCAGCTTGGCATCGTCATAGTTGCGCTCATGCTGCATACGTGCGTTCAGAGCAACCATGCCCAGATTGTGCGCATTCATGATGTCGTTGATATCACCGGTAAGGCCAAGAGAGAACTCAGTCATCGGGATCAGCAGAGCGTTTCCGCCGCCTGCTGCGGTACCCTTTACGTTCATGGTCGGGCCGCCGGAGGGCTGACGCAGGCATCCGCCAACGTTCTTTCCAAGCTTGCCAAGACCTTCGATCAGTCCGAGGGAAACGGTAGATTTACCTTCGCCCAGCGGAGTCGGGGTGATTGCAGTAACCTCGATATATTTTCCATCGGGTTTGTCTTTCAGACGTTCCATGATCTTCAGGAAATCCAGCTTCGGGGTCTTACCATAGGGAATGATCTCGTCCGGAAGCAGTCCCATCTTCTCACGGAAATACTCGACTGACGGAAGTCTCTTCTCAGCATCTTCAGCGATTTGCCAGTCTTTGTAAACAACAGGATCAAGCATGTTTTTTCCTCCTCTCATATACAGGAAATGCTGTTATGGAAATATTGTTTCCACTGAAAAATCAGTATACATGGTTTTTCCGTTTCTGTCATCCCTTTTTGTTAAATAAATGTCCTTTTTCAGGACATATGGGACAGGGGACGGTTCTCTGTCCCATTTTGGCAGGGATCCCTTTCACTGCATTAAAAGCAAAAAGGCCCTGCCTGTTCATCGCAGGCAGAGTCTCTTTGTAATGTCAATTTCATTATGATTCGCGGGCTTGCATACATCTTCCGTCCGCTTCTCATCTTGGGACATCGAGCCGTCCCCCGTCCCATTCACTTTTGCTATTTGTGATGAGCTATTTTTTTGAGGCACAGAACCGTCCCCTGTCCCATTTTTACATTATTCGTTGTCGGCGGTGACTGCTTTGGCTGCGGTACGGCCGGAGACGAAGATCTCAACGATGGCGTTGCCGCCGAGGCGGTTGCCGCCGTGGATGCCGCCGGTGACCTCGCCTGCTGCGTACAGGCCGGCGATGGCGTTGCCTTCTTCGTCGAGGACGTGACGCTCGGTGTCGACCTTTACGCCGCCCATGGTGTGGTGGGTGCTCGGTGCCATCAGACGGATGGTCATGACGGTGTTGTCAAGGTCGTAGCTGTCCACGTTGTAGGAGCCGTCTTCGTTCTGCTCGACGTTGCCTACGGTGCGGGATGCGATAGCCTTCGGGCAATCCGGGAATTCTCCGCCGGTCATGACAGCGTTGTCGTAGTCGCGGATGGTCTGGATGACAACTTCCGGATCAGCCTCGATGCCCAGCTCTTCGAACAGGGCCGGAAGCTCGGCGATCGTTCTGCGATAGTAGCGTCCCGGATAGTCGCCGTCTGCCAGCTGCATGGGCGCGGGCATCATCTGCTCGGCGTTGTAGAACTCAAGGAACACGCCCTTGGTGCCGTTCACTTCGATGCCGTTCTGGAACTCCGCCAGAGACAGTACGTCACGCTCGGAGCCTTCGTCTACGAAGCGGTGACCGGTGGTCGGGTTGATCCAGCATGCATAGTTGCCGCCGCCGAAGGCCAGATTGCCGTTGTCCACCCAGGAGATGGGCATCAGCTGTGTGAAGCCAAGGCCGGTGGTCGCTGCGCCGACTTCCTCCGCCATGCGGATACCGTCGCCCACCTGAGAGCTGCGGTTGGTCGTCTTGGTTGCAGTGCTGAGGTATTCCTCGGACCAGTAGATGTTGTTCTCAAGTACCATGTCGATGTTGGCTGCAAAGCCGCCGGTGGCAAGGATCACGCCCTTGGTGGCATGTGCGGTCACCTCTGTGCCGTCATACATGGTTGCATTCACGCCCGTGATGCGGCCGTCCTCCTGAATGAGGGACTGCGCGGTGGTGCGAGTCATGATCTCGTTGGCATCGTTCGCATTCAGGAATGCAGTCATCGGAGCGACAAAGTAGGTGCCCCAGCGTCCGCCGTACTCTTCGGTCTCGCCGTCGCCGTCGGTATCCACGTTTGCGCCGATGAATTCGTTCTCTCTGTACCACAGTGCACCGATCAGGGTCGGCTGGGTATCCTCAATGAAGGTAGAGCCCATGGACTCAAGCCACGGCTTCAGATCCTGACCGTCTTCGATGAACTGCTTCACCAGATCCACATCGCCGTAGATCCACTCGGTCTTGTCCGCGCTCTGGCGCAGGCCGCCGTAGTAGGTCTGGAAGATGTGCAGGTTCAGGGTGGAGAACAGGG
>CAMOSN010000071.1 GCA_946624935.1 uncultured Lachnospiraceae bacterium
TCGTATCCGGCCACATGAGCCGGGCCGAGGGGGTGGCTTTCGGGGAGGCCGCATTTGGAGAGGTGGATTCCAGGGAGTCCATTCTTATGGTATAGGATGTCACATAATTCGGGACCACGGGACCTGTCCCCATGGCAGCTGTCCCCATGGCATCGGATGTCACATAACCTGGAACCACGGGACCTGTCCCCATGACACCACCCGTGGAGAGCAGGGCGGAGATGGCCTGGTCGAGGCGGGAGGCGCTGATGCGTTCCTCTGCGCCCTGGATGGCGGTGGGAACCTGTACGGACAGCTGCCATCCGCCGGCGGTCACTTCGCTGCCGGGCACGGGAAGCTGTGTGTGGGCGAACACTGCAGGCATGATGAGGTCGAGCATGGATCTGGTTTTCCAGATGCGCCCGACCTTTGTTTTTACGCTCCACAGGTCGGTGTCCTTTTCCCGGAACTGGCCGATCAGGATCAGCTTTTGCATGGCGCGGGTCATGGCGACGTAGAGCAGGCGTGTGCTCTCGGCAATCTCACTGCGGATGCTGCGGATTTTGAAGGCTTCGAGGCCGTAGGTGTTGCGCCTGGTGTGTTTCTTTCTGGAGACGGCGGGGACGTACACGCCGAGGGGCCTGGAGGCGGTGTCCTCGGTGCCGATGTCCAGCCGCATGCGGGTGTCGCTTCGGGAGCGGCGCAGGTCCTTCTGGAGGTTCATGAGGATGACCACCGGAAATTCCAGACCCTTGGATTTGTGCATGGTCATGAGGCGGACGAAGTTGTCGCCCTCGCCCATGGCGGCGGGGGTGTCGGAGTCGCCGGTTTTCGCCTCGCGCAGCTTGCCGATCTCGCGCAGGAAGTCGGACAGGCGGGTGACGCCGCGCTTTTCCATGTCGACGGCCCGCTGGTAGAGGGTGTCGAGGTTGCGCTGGCGCAGCTTTCCGTCGGGGTAGGCACCGCGCACCGCGTAGATGCCGCTTTCGCGCATCAGCTGCCAGATGAAATCGGACACGCGGACGGTGCGGGAGTGTTCGCGCCATGCACGGATGCGATCGCGGGCGGCGATGCAGCGTTTGTCGAGCTTGGTCTCGCCGCGGCGGCAGCATTCGCCGAATGCCTCGTAGAACCAGGAATAGCCCATTTTCGCTTCCCGGATTCGGGCAAGGTCGGCATCGCTGAAGGAGAAGGGGACCCCTCGCAGGGCACCGACCAGTTCGACATCGGTGTGGTCGTTGTCGATGACGGAAAGCAGGCAGAGCAGGGAGGAGATCTCCGTGAGGCCGTAGAAGGTCAGCCCTCCGTCGTAGAGCACCGGGATGTGCATGCGGCGGAAGTGATCGGCCATTTTCGGGGCATCTGTTCTGGCACTGCGGACCAGGATGACGATGTCCTTGTAGTCATATGCACCGGAGGAGATCAGGTCCTCGATGCGGCGGCCCGCGGCATTGCACTGGGCCTCGAGCATGTCGATTTTGCCGCCCTGAAGCTGTGCCCCAGCCATACCTTCGTGTGCCTCAGCTACGCCTTCGTGTGCCTCAGCCACGCCTTCGTGTGCCCCAGCCACGCCTTCATGCGCCACCGGCGCATCTCCTTGCACCGGTGCGAGGTTTGCTGCATCCTGGGCGAGGAGGATGACTTCCACGGGGCCGAAATTGCCGTCCACATTGGCATGGAGATGGTCCTCCGGGGTGTAGTCGATCTGGGAAATGCTTTTTTCCATGGAGGCGTCGAATACCTGATTGATGCAGTCGATCACCTGGGCGCAGGAGCGGTAGTTTTCCTGGAAGAAGATCTTCCGATGGGTCGCGTCGGGGCTGATGTCGTAGGCCGCAATGTCGCGCTGCATCAGGTCGGGAGCGGCGCTGCGGAAGCCGTAGATGCTCTGCTTGATGTCTCCCACCCGGCAGATGGAGTGCCCCTCGCCGCCGGTAAGGGCGCCGATGATGGCATACTGGATGGCGCTGACATCCTGGCATTCGTCCACGTAGATGTCGGTGATGGTGTCGGTGACAGCTTCCCGGATGTCGCTGCGCTGCATCAGCTCGTAGGCCATCTGCTCCATGTCGGCATAGTCGATGCCGGCCTCGGCGAGCTTGAGCTGACGAAACTGCTCCGAAATGGCCCGCAGGAGAATGGACATTCCCCGCAGGAGGCGCTGGATCTTCAGGTTGTCGCGCTGCGCAGAGGCGTCCAGCAGGCGCTGGAGGTTCTTTGCTGTTTTATCCAGAATACCGTTTGCGTTTTTTATATCGCTACGGAGTTTCTGAAAGTCTTTGTACCAGGCCTTCACTTCGATGTCTGAAGTTGTAACCTTTGTTCCGGGCATAGCCTTTTTAGCCGCCAGGATAGCATCGATTTTTTCCTGCACCGTAAGTGGCGGCTGCGCCTGATGCAGCTTCTCCAAAAGTGCGCGCAGGATCTGCTCATCCTGCTGCGCGGCGTCCTCACAGGTGGGTGGCGTCAGGGCGCAGATCATCTCTTTTTCCCGCAGCAAAAAGTCCTCGATGCCGGCCAGGTCCATGTCGGCAGCGAAGAGGATCTCCTGTATCCAGGGGTTTTCCTCCGGTTCGCTGGTGATGGCGTTGATGTACCGGTCCAGGTGTGCGAAGGGGTCGGGGATGCCCATGAGCTTATTGTAGAGCTCCCGGGTCATGGGCAGGAGCTCGTCCTGGGTGAAGCTGAGCATGAGCTCACGGACGAGTTGCATGTCTTCCGCTGCGTCTTCCATCTGCGTATCCCGGATGTCCGAGCCTAAGGCGTCATTTGTATCCTGGGGATCGTTTACTTCAGCATCCTCGCCCTGGCGCTGCATATTATCCTGCGCAGCAGCCTCGGTATGCCGCGCCCCCAGGAGGTCATCCAGTGCGTTTTCATATGCCTGCGCAAACAGCCGCTCCAGGCGGGCCTCCTCGATCAGGTCAAACCGGGCACTCATGCCGGGGATCGCATAAAAGTAGGAGGCGATCAGGCTTTTGCAGAAGGCGTGGATGGTGCTGATGGAGGCGTTTTCCAGGTTGCTTAAGGCCCGGGCGGCGTAAGCGTGACCCTGCCGGGCTTCCTCGGCCAGCCGCTGCCATATTTTGCGCTTCATGTTGGCAGCGGCTTCATTGGTAAAGGTGATGATCAGGAAGCCGGAGATGTCCTTCTCCGGATGCCGGGACAGCTTATGGACAATGCTCTCCACCATCACGGTGGTTTTGCCGGAGCCCGCACCTGCGGAGCAGAGCAGGTAGGGGCTGGCGGCTTCTATGGCAGCTTGCTGCTGCGGGTTAAAATTCGGCATGATGTCAGTCCTCAGGATCGCTTTCGGAATCGGATCCGTATGTCTTTCTTACGTGTTCGAGTTTGCGTACCCGGCCGCCGGGCAGGCGGGAGTCGAGCGGGCAGGCGTCCTTCTTGTCACAGTACTCACAGGGTGAGCGCTGCCCGTCCTGCACGGGATTGGGCGTGGTGCCGCCTGCGAGCATGCGCTCGATGACCATCACAGCACTCTCGGCACCCTTTTCAATGACCTGCGCAAGGCCCTCCGGGGAGAGCACATTGATCAGGTCGGTGGTGCTGGCGCGTGCGGGGATCTTTAAGGGCGCACTGGCTCTCTGAATCTGCTTATCATCGAGGTAGATGCCTTTCGCCTGAAGCTCTTTCTCGATGCTGCTTTCGATCTTTTCGGTGTCGTTATCCTCTACGTCATTTACCAGAACAGGCTTCACGGGCTGATAGAGGGCGCCGGCCAGGGTGTAGCCGGGCATGCCCTGTTCGACCGCCATCAGATAGACGGGAAGCTGGATCTGCAGGCCTTCCTCGAGGGATTCGCGGTGGACCTCCTTGTCGCTGGATTTATAGTCGTACACCAGAACCGCCTGGCGGCCGTCATCGAGGGTCACGGTATCGATGCGGTCGATGACGCCGCTTAAGGAGATCCTCTGCCCGTCATGCATCTGCAGTGTGACCGGCGGGAAATGCATCGGGGAATCCAAAGGGCTTTCACCAAAGCCCACTTCCATGCCAATGGGCGAGAAGTGGGGCTGTTCGCGCAGGGCCTTTACCAGGGTGTGCGTTACGGTGCGCACATAGCGCAGGATCTCACCGCCGCGGTACTGGCCGGAGCGGTTCTTTCCGAGCGGGCCGTCCTTCCATTCACGGGTCTCGTCGATCATGATGCGGTTGAGCAGCCGGGTGACGTCCCGGTCCTCGAGGATGGGCCAGCCCGGCAGCGTGACAGCCTGTTCAAAGAAGCGCCGGAGCACCAGGTGGGCGAAGGTTCCCCTCTGATCGATTTCAAAGGCAAAGTCCTTCCGGATGCGCAGACGGAGTGCATAGGAAAGGAAGCCATTGTACAGGCAGGCGCCGGCGGTCTGCACGGCTGAGACGGACAGCGGATTCTGCTGATAGAGCTTCGAGGCCAGATCGGCCGGGATGCCGGGGCTTTCCAGTGTCACATGCAGCGCCTCCAGAACGGAGCGCATTTTCCCATGCCACACCGGGTCATGATACAGGGCGATGAGGGCCGAGCGCCAGGCGGCGTCGGAGGCGCTTTCGGCACTTTCGCGGGCGGGATTCAGGAAGGAATCGCTCTGCTCCCGCGCATCCCGGAGCATGACGGCCAGACGCTCCAGCGCAAACTGGGGCGAGAACGGCAGCAGCTCATCATTGGTCAGTCCTCCGTGCACATTTTCCGGATTGCGTTCGTACACCAGCCGGGAAATGTCTTTATAAGCCTGGGAGGAGGAGAGCACCTTTCCGTTTGCGGCGGCTGCGCTGCACGAGACCATCAGGTGCTCTGTCGCAGAAGCCAGGGCTTGGTAGATGTCCTGCTTGGCCCGCGCGGCGGCCTCCCGGCGGGTCATCCCGATGCCGGAGGGCTCCTCGCCGCCCGAGGCAGCCCGGGAGAGGCGTGCGCATTCCGCCTGGGTGAGCAGTGCGGCCGGAGCGGGGGCGCTTTGATCCTGCATGCCTATGAGGGCGATCGCCCGGATGCCGTCGGTGAAGAACATATTTGGGCTGCTCAGCAGAACGGAATCGGCCACCTGCGGCAGGGATTTGATCATTCCTGCGCTGAGGGAGGATTCCAGCATTGCACACAGCTGCGGCAGCGACAGATGATCCTCCGGGGCGAACAGTGCGAGCTGGTCGAGCAGCTCACAGACGGCGGTCCACACCTGGCGGTTGTGGTCGGCGGTGGAGAGTGCTCCTGCATCGAGCAGCTCCTTTTCGCGCCGGAGAAGGATGTCGTAGGCGCCGGCATGGATCATGTGCTCGTAGATCGCCTGGGCGGCTGCTTTTCCGGTGCAGCTGCGCTTTGTAAGGGCGGCCCGTAGCGCTTCCAGGGGCTGCATCAGCGACTGCCGCAGAGCCTCGAGCCGCTGCGTGGCCAGATCGTCGCCGGGGAAGGGCCTGCGCCATTTGTTCAGGTCGATTCCGTTGGCGCGGACATAGTTTTCCAGATCCATCATGTCCTCTTCGCTCATCCCGGTGAAGCGCGACTTGATCAACCGGAGCATCTCCTCCTGTGCAAAGCCGGTCCGCATGGAGCGCAGGGTGGCCAGGAAATACTGGGCGTACTCGGAAAGGAGCATGGAGGTGCCGGTGCGCGTCGAGAAGGGGATGCCGGAGGACGCAAGCACCAGCGGCAGCATGGACGAAAGCGTGGTTTCATCACAGATGGCTACAGCCATGTCGTGCCAGGCGATCCCCTGATGGTGCCACTCGATCAGCGTCTGGGCAGTGTACAGACACTCGTTGGCGGTGTTCGCCGCGTAGTAAACCTGTACGGCGGAAAGATCCGGCACCTCTGCCTCGCCGGAGGGCTGTCCCAGTGCATAAACCGTACGCTCGAGGAAGCGGATGCCGGGGTCGGCTTTTTGCTGGGCGGGTATGTCTGTTTCGTATGGGGCAGAGGCAGCATTTTCCGAGGTGGGTATGCCTGAGGCGTGTGAGCCGGGATCTACATTTTCCTGGGCGAGTATGCCTGTTTCGTATGGGGCAGAGGCAGCATTTTCCTGGGCGAGTATGCCTGTGTCATTTGAGGCAGGGACAGTATCGCCGAAGCCGGGAGTGCCCTGGCGGGATCCGCCGGGGAAAACGCTCAGCTTCACCGGCAGCCGGCAGCCGGGCCCCGTGATGCGGCGCACGAAGCGCTTTACGGAGCCTGAGGCCAGTGCGAAAATGTGATCATCCGGGCATCCAGTCTCCCCGACCATGCCGATCGTAATGGAACGCACCAGTGGATAAGCCGCAGCGATGAGCGCTGTCAGGTCACGATTGATCACGTCAAAGCCGCAGATGATCAGATCGGCACCCTGCATCAGGCCGCTTTTTTCCAGGCGGTCTAAGGCAAGCTGCCAGGAAGCGCCCCGGTCGAGGAAGCCCTGCTCGAGGATCTTCTGATACTCCTCCCAGATCAGCGCAATGTCGCTGCATTTATATTTCGTGCTGTCCTTCATCTCGCGGGAGAACTCCCGCAGACGTGAAGGATCAAATCCGCCGTCTGCCAGGTCGTCGATCTGGGAGGCGATTTTTTCCGCCAGTCCGCTCTGATGGACATTTTCCTGATAAAAGGAGAGCCTGCTCTGGTTGCGCACCAGAAGCAGACTGAGGATCATGTGGCGGCCGTCGGAGGTGATGAGCTTCCGGTCGGGGAAGCCGGCCCGCTCCCGGATCTCCCGGACGAGGGAGGAGGGAGAGAGAACCTGCGTGCCGATGATGCCTTTCCCCCGGAAGCTTTTGACCAGCGCCTGCTCGGCGGAGAGCGTAAAGCTTTCCGGAACCAGGATCAGGGGATTTGACGCTTTCTGTACAGCCTCCACCATGCCAGGGATGAGCGCCGGCGCACGGGAGATCTGAAGTTGAATCGGGTTGTTCATGGGTGAGTGACTCCTGCTGTAATATGGTGTAATCACGGATAGAATTTTCTTTAATTATAAGCGAAACGCCGGGCTGCGTCCATGCGGAATGCAGTGGCTCCTGCGCCGGGCGTTTTTTTTCTCACGCCAGGCATCTAAGTTTTGCATTTTCCAATTTTTTCCGCTCGTGTCGAGTGGTAATATTCACTGCCCCCTGCCCCTCCGGCATTTCGTCCGCTTAAGAGAATAAAGAAACGTCAAACAGAGAACCGTCCCCTGTTTGAGACTCCGAGGAAAAACATATAAAATAAGGGATAGTATATTGCATAGAATTCGGACAGTGGGTTATTATGAAAGAAAATATTCATTATCAGGGGTTCACTTCAAAGAATAGATATGCAGGGCCTCTACGGACAGGCCTGAGAAGGAGGTAGTAAAAATGCTGACAAACGATTTTCAGGGGAAGACGCTCTCCAGGCTGGGCTTTGGCGCGATGCGGCTTCCGGTGATCGACGGGGATGCATCACGTATTGATATGGAGCAGACCGACGCCATGGTGGATTATGCGATCGCCCACGGTGTAAATTATTTTGATACGGCTTATCCATATCATGGGGGCATGAGTGAGCGTGTGCTGGGCAAATCCCTTTCCCGCTATCCCAGGGAAAGCTTTTATCTGGCCTCCAAGTACCCGGGGCACCAGATCAGCAGCAGCTACAATCCCGCGGAGATCTTTGAGGAGCAGCTGGAGAAGTGCCGGGTATCCTATTTTGATTTCTATCTGCTCCACAACGTGTATGAGCATTCGATGCCGGTGTACATGGATCCGAAGTGGGGCATTCTGGACTATTTCCTGGAGCAGAAGAGAAATGGCCGCATCAGGCATCTGGGCTTTTCGACCCATGGCCAGCTGCCGATGATGAAGGAATTTCTGGATGCCTGCGGGGAGCACATGGAATTCTGCCAGATCCAGCTCAACTACCTGGACTGGACGCTGCAGGAGGCGAAGGAGAAATATGAACTGCTGACAGAGCGCGGCATCCCCGTGTGGGTGATGGAGCCCGTGCGCGGCGGACGTCTGGCAAATCCCGGAGATAAGGAGAAGGCTGCCCTGCATGCACTGCGCCCTGATGAGAGTGCTGCCGCATGGTGCTTCCGCTTCCTGCAGAGCCTTCCCAATGTGAAGGTGATCCTGAGCGGAATGTCGAGCCTGGAGCAGATGAAGGATAACGTGAAGACCTTTGAGCAGGAGCGTCCGCTGGACGAAGCGGAACTGCGCACTCTGCTGGACATCGCCGAGGGTATGAAGAATTCCATCCCCTGCACGGCCTGCCGCTACTGCACCGAAGGATGTCCCATGGGGCTGGACATCCCGGACCTGATCGCTGCCTATAATGAGATCCGGGTGGCTCCGAATATGAACGTGGGAATGCGCATCGAGGGAATGCCTGACGATAAGAAGCCCTCCGCCTGTATCGGATGCCGCAAATGCACGAAGGTGTGTCCGCAGAACATCGACATTCCACAGGTCATGAAGGATATGAGTGAGGCGCTTTCGAAGATCCCCAGCTGGCGGGAACTGTCGAAGGCCAGAGAAGAGGAAGCAAAGAGAACCAGAGGTCTTCAGGTGTAAGCCGGGACATTTGGGACAGGGGACGGCTTTCGTGTTCCATTTTTTGAGAATGGGACACGAAAGCCGCCCCCTGTCCTATTTTCAAAGTTGGATTGTAAGTTGAAAAAAAAGAAAAAGCGGATACAATAGGTTTGTACAGCAGAAATACAAGAAGTACAGGATAGAAGGATCCAGGACAAAAAGGATCCAGGACAGTAGATCCATGACTAAGATCATCAGTAGTAACGTAAGGCAGGAGAACGAGTAGAAAAATGGTCCGGGTGGCAATCGTAGAGGATGAGGATATTTTTGCGCAGGAGCTGCAGGGGTATGTGATGCAGTTTGCGCGGGAGAGCGGCGAAACGTTTTCCGTCCGGCGTTTTACGGACGGTGATGAGATCACGGAGGGGTATTCCGGAGATTTTGACATTATTCTGATGGACATCCAGATGCGTTTCATGGACGGCATGACGGCGGCCGAGAAGATCCGGGAGCTGGACCGTGAGGTGATCATTATCTTCATCACGAACCGGGCGGATTATGCGATCCGCGGGTATCAGGTGGATGCGCTGGACTATGTGCTCAAACCGGTCAACTATCTGTCCTTCGCGCAGAAGATGGACCGTGCACTGGAGCGGCTTGGCAGAGAGCAGGAGCATCCGGTGATTTTGAATACACGAAGCGGGATGCTTCGGGTGGATGCCGGGCGGATCTTTTATATTGAGAGTGAGGGGCATCAGCTGTTCTACCACACCGCGCTGGGGGATCACTATGTGCGCGGCAGGATGCAGGATGCCGAGAATGCGCTTTCAGGCCAGGGCTTCTTCCGAATCAATAAGGGCTGCCTGGTAAACATGAAGCACGTGGACGGGGTGCAGGACGGGTGCTGCCTCATCCGGGGGGAACGGCTTCTGATCAGCCGCGCCAGGAAGGCAGAATTTATGGCGGCACTTGCAAAACATCTCGGGGTGTGATGGGACAGGGGGACATTTTTGGTGTCCCACCTTTTCATTTTCCCGTTTGCATAAATGGAATGGAAGCCTGTGAAGCACTGACCCGGTATTGTCGCGGTGGCATGCCGACATGCTTTTTTGACATGGCAATAAAAAAGTTGTAGTCGGGCAAACAGGGGAGGGTTCTGTGTTTGAAATTCAAGCAGGAATGGGACACGAAAGCCGTCCCCTGTCCCATTTTAGAGGAAACATCGTATGGGAGTAGAACAGAATATTCCGCGGATTTACACCGGGATCGCGGAGATCCTGGCCTGTTTTGTGTACTGCAATGTCCTTCCGCAGAAGCATTCGATGCGCGGACGGCTGGGGTCGCTTGCGGTCGGACTTACTGTGCAGTGCAGCTTTCTGTATGCGACCCGGCATGTGCCGATCTATCTTTGGACCGGGTGCATGCTTGTGGCATTTATGCTGATGTTTCTGTTTATGAGCCGGAACTGCCGGGCGGACCGGATCAGTCTGCTGTATATTGCCATCCGGTCGTTCGTGCTCGCGGAGTTTACGGCGTCGGCTGAGTGGGAAGTGTACATTCAGGTCAGGGATGAGATCGGGGAAGGCCAGGTCGCCAGTGTGATCCTGATGCTGGGCGTGTATGGCCTGATTTTTACCGGGGTGTATCTGCTCGAGAGGCACTACGCGCAGCGCAACCGGAGGGTGGTTTATTCGGTCAGTGAGGTGTTCGCGGCATCACTGATCGCAGTGGCGACGTTTGCCTTCAGTAATGTGGGCTTCTGGCTGAAAGCGCCGGACTTCGAGATGCAGATGGTGGACATTTTCAACACGCGGACGCTGGTGGATCTGGGAGGACTGGCGATCCTGTATGCCTATCAGTTCCGGATCGGGGAGCTGCAGGCGCGGCAGGACCTCGCGAATCTGAGCATGGTGCTGCAGTCGCAGTATGAGAATTACCGCAACTACCAGGAGACGATCGAGCTGATCAACATCAAGTATCACGATCTGAAGCATCACACGATGCTGCTGCGGCAGGAAACAGACCCGGCCCGCCGGGAGGCACATTTGAAGGAGCTGGAGCAGGAGCTGACGGCGTTCCGTCCGGAGCAGCAGACGGGAAGCCCGGTGCTGGACACGATCCTGTCCGGAAAAAGCGTAAAGATGAAGAACGCGCAGATCGAGTTCACCTGTATGGCCGACGGAAAGCTGCTGGAGTTTATGCATGTGACCGACATCTGCACCATCTTCGGAAACGCGCTGGACAACGCCATCGAGCACGTGGCACTGATTTCGGATCCCGGTAAGCGACTCATCAGCATGTCCGTGACAAGGCGGCGCGGCTTTATTTACATTGAAATCAGCAATTACTGCGAGGGGACCGTGGAGATGGAGGAGGGTCTGCCTGTGACGACGAAAAAGGACCGCTCCCTGCACGGGTACGGCACGCGCAGTATGGTGTATGCCGTGCGCAAATACGACGGAGAAGTGACCTTCGGGGAGGAAGGACACTTTTTCGTGGTACGGATGATCATTCCCGAGGAGCATTCAGAGGCGTAGGAAGGATGAGATCATATAAACAAACATCCGCGGAAAATCTGATTTTCCGCGGATGTCGTTTTACAGTTCGTCGGCGTCGTCGGGCTCTGCCTCCATGGCTGCCTGTCTTCGGATCGTCTCCCGCATCATAAAAGAAAGAACTACAAAGCAGAGGACGAAGGTGATGACTGCGGTGATAATGGCAGCTGCGGCAGTACCCACCGGCTTGTGGAAATTTTTGAAGATCATGACGGCGTTGAAAATGCCCAGGGCAGCGCCGGCCAGCGCCGAGATGATCAGATTGTTCCGGGTGGACATCGCAATTTTCCGGTCCCAGATTCCTCTGCGGGCACATGCAATGGCAAGGTAGAGTGCAAGGATCATGAAAACGATCCATTCTCCCGCGATGGCACGGAAATCGCCGGCTCCGAAGGCAATGCTCTGTACCACCATCGCTGCAAGCAGAAGCCAGAAGGTCAGCCAGCATCCGTTATGTTCAATTTTCAGAAGCTCCAGCTCCTGCATTTCATCCAGGTTACTATGCGTTTTCTTTTTCATATTCATATTATTCGCCTTCATCATATTATCCGCCTTCATCATATTATTCGTCTTCATCTTCCGCTTCCTCCCAGAAAATATCATTCAAAGTGACTCCGAGGGCCCTGCAGATTTTATTGCAGAGCTTAATGGAGGGATTAAATTCCCCGGCTTCGATCAGTCCGATGGTCTGTCGGGTGACACCGGCTTTGTGCGCGAGCTCTGTCTGCGACATGTTCAGCTCGATCCGCCGGAACTTCATTTTCAGGTTTCGCATGTGCATCCCCCTTTCTTGATGACAAGTATATATTACATTTGCAATCTTGTCAACTATATTTTGCATAATATTTTTATACATTGCATTTGCAAGGCGTAAGCCCTTGGTGGGGCACATAGCAAGCTAAGTCGCGCCATGACGCGCCATGACGCGCCATGTCGCACCTGTGGCGCGGGGGTGAGCCATTGCGTCTGTGATGCAAAGTCAGCTATGGCGTTTGTGACGCAAGGCCAGCATTGCGTCTGTGACGCAGGGTGAGTTATGGGGGACAAATTGACATCAGGGCGGCTTGGGGCATGGAAGATCGTCAGCCATTTCAGAATTCCCGCCCGGAGGTGGAGTCAGAGAGCGAGTCGGGACATGGAAAACCGTCAGTCTCTTCAAGATCCCTGCCCGAAGCCACGGAACGTGTCCCCATGGCACGTTCCAAAGCATGGTCTCGTTATGATGTGTTATGGAATTTGCGCGAATAGGACATTTTAACATTAAAAAGCAAGAATTCCCCCATCCTCTACAGGTGGCACTTGAATGCGGAATTTAATTCCGCACAGGTGGCGGGATGAATTGCAAAAATGATCAAAAACCCTAAAAAGAACACTTGTTCGATTCTACTAAATGTGCTATACTCAGTCGAAACAACAGAAAGGGCTGTGTATATGAGAGAAT
>CAMOSN010000072.1 GCA_946624935.1 uncultured Lachnospiraceae bacterium
CGCTCCAGCCCCCTGCAAATGCTGTCCCACTGCAGCGTATGCTTAGCGGTAAGCTGCGGGGCAAGCCGGTCATACTTTCCGATCGGCCCCTGCAGAAGCTGCGGAAAATAGGAAACAAACAGCGCAAACTTCAGCGGATTGCGCTCAGCTTCCACCTTATTCCAGTATACATCCAGAAGATATCCGGTCGACTGGAAAGTATAAAAGGAAATCCCCAGCGGAAGGATCAGCTCCATCCGCGGCAGG
Source organism: uncultured Lachnospiraceae bacterium (assembly GCA_946624935.1). GTDB lineage: Bacteria > Bacillota > Clostridia > Lachnospirales > Lachnospiraceae > Merdiplasma. The sequence continues at coordinate 247 of CAMOSN010000072.1, forward strand.
TTCAGGGAAAACAGTGCATTCAGATTAGCACCAATGAACCCGAAATACTTGACAAATCCCAGCATGCCCAGATTCAGGATCAGCCCGAGAACCAGCGTAAGCTTCGGGAGCCATGTGATTCCTGTATAATCACGCAGCCTGACCACAAGAAGCGCCGTAATATATACGACAATTGTGGACCAGAGAATATATACGACATATCCTGCATTTCCGGACAGATAATACAGATAGCTGACGCCCAGCAGCCAGACCCACTGAAAGGAGGCCGGCAGCAGATAATAGACAATCACTGCCGCCGCGACAAACAGGATAAAAACATTGGAAACCAGAGACATATTAATTCAGCGTTCCTCCGTTCAGGCACTGCTCCGTGTTGCCCGCACCGTTTCCGCCGTCCCCGGCAGGCGCATCATAAGTATACGCAGTATCTGCATCATCCGACCAGTACGCCGGTGCACTTGCCGCCTGCTGTGCTGCAAGCTTTGCTGCATAGGCTGCTGCCGCTTCCCCGGCTTTGCCCGGTGCCACCACATCCCATTCATGCCACTGGGTATCCTGCTCGGTTCCAAGACTTTTACTGACAAAGCGGATGTAGGCAATCTCGATGGTCTCCTCCGACGCCCCTTCATCCAGCTGATCTCCTGAAAGCTCATCGAGCAGAAGCGTCACTGCATCCGCATCACCGAACGGGAAGGTGTGGATCACAGCCTCAAGTCCGTCCCCGAAGACAAGTCCGATATCATAGCGCGGCGCACTCGTCTGCCCTTCCTTCAGCGGAGCAGGTGCATGGTGCAGCTGTGCTTTCTGTCCGTCTTCCAGCAGTGTATCCGCCGGGATCAGATTCTCCGACATGTCACCGCCATCCACGCTGATTGTCAGTGCCGTGATATCCTTCCCTGTGCTGTTCGTCAGCTCCACATGATAATCCGTCTCCTGCGCGGCTTCTCCGATCTGAAGCATTTCCGGTTCATTTGCCGTCTCCGTTTCTGCCGCAAAGGCGGATCCCGAAAACGCCAAAACAGCGATCCATGCTGCAGTCAAAAGTGTCTTCCCTGCTCTTCTCATCCTTTTCTTTCCTCCTCCGGCGGCGTCCTCTATACACCTCTTCGGCTCCGGAACGCCTTTCCGCCTGATATCTGTTGTTATTTTGAGATCTGTTCCCCGCCGGGCTGCAAATAATACGCATAGGTGTTATGCGCTCTGTACCGGAATTTAAATCCGGCGTATGTTCCGAAAGCCTCCCGGAAGGTCGAGCCGAAACGGTCGTCATATGTCGTATTGAAGTTCGGATCGAACACATAAGTGATACCGCCGATTGGAATTTCAACCCATGCATGCGGCTTGAATTCACTTCCTACCGGTACATAGCCCTTCACATATTCCGGCTTATATCCCAGCACCTTCGCCATCCAGTAAAAGGCGCAGGCCTGTGTGTTGCAGTCTCCGCTCTTCATGGTGAATGCATAATTGCCATAGTATTTCAGCGCAGCATTCCCGGTTTTTGAAGATGTATTATCCCGGTATTTCAGATCTGCCGCCCACAAGAAGGCCTTCTTCAGCGATTTTTCCATCTTCTTCGCCGTAACCGTGTTCAGATTTGCCTTCAATGCCACGATCTGCCTTGCAGCAAGCTCTGAAGTGCCGGTCCACTTCTTTGCAACACCTTTTTTGTCAATATTGTAATAGGCTTTTTTCCCTTTCACCTTGATCAGGAATGCCCTTCTTTGCTTTACCAGCTTTCCATTTGTTCCAAAATAATAGGTCTTTTTTCCGATCTTATAAAGACCGGTCACCTTTTTCCCGTCTTTGAAATAATACTTCTTATCCTTACTCCATCCGTTTTTCACCGCAGCCGCTTTCGCCGCCTGAACATTCATCCTGCCGGTGTATCCGCCCGGGAGCGCTGCTGCAAGCATCAATACAAACACAAGCATCAGCGTACCGCGAAGCAAATATCCTTTTCCTCCTCCGTTCCTCATTCCGAACCTCCAAATCTTCATCACTGACTACTCTGAAAAAAGCAGATTCTGACCCGCTCAATGGTCTGAACCTGCTCTTTTGTAAGATCTTTACAGCTCTTTCACAACGGTTTTCGGCCATTCCTGACCATCCCGGTCGGTTGTTGCAAAATAATGGTAGCTGTAAGGATTGTGTCTTGCCAGGCTCGTATCATAGATCAGTCCGTCGATCTCCGTCCAGCCGTGACCACTGTGTGCACAGATCTGTACATGTGAACAGCCGATAGCATTCGCCAGATATGCAAATGCACAGGCGATGGTATGACACTCAAAAAACTGCCCGTTCTCGTAAATAAACTCAGCGCCTTCCACATCAAAATCAGGTTGAAAAATATCCAGTGAAATGCTGCCCCGGTAGCGCAGCTTTCTTCGCAGATAATCGAAGCATGTACGCAGCTTTTCCTCCTTCGACATCCGCCGTTTTGTCAAACTGTCAGCCCACAGCTGATAATGTACAAGAAGTGCGGCCTTCCGCTTATCCTGCTCCGTCCGAAGTACTGCCTTCCCGTTCTTCTTCAGACGAATCCCGTTAACGGTCGTATTGGTCTTCATGTAGCCCTTTTTACTGTTCTCGATTCGGAAGAAGTAAATCGATTTTCCAACCTGTCTCCAGCCGGTCAGCAGAATCCCATGCTCATTAAAAAGATACTTGTGGCTGCCGATCTTCTGCAGGCCGCGCAGCTTTTTCCCGTTTCTGTAGTAGAGGATCTTTTCGTCTTTGTTGAACCATCCGTTCTTCCTGGTTGTTTTCGCGGCCACCACAGAGGTTTTGCCGATTTTCCCGGTTGCACTGCTCCCGGTTTTGGAACTGCTCTTTTGTGCCGCCTGTGCGAACAGACCGGCTCCCAACAGAATCAGAAGCGTGACTGTAAAAAGCAGCCCTCTCCGTATAAAATATTTCCATTCTGTCCGCTGCATTTACGTTTCTCCTTTATCAACGCACCAGGAAAGGTGAGCCTTCACAGTTCTCATATACAAACTTAGCATACTTCAGATCGCAACGCACACAGCCTGCGGATCCATAATATCCCTCAATCAGCGGATCCTGTTGCACAGGATAGCACTGGGAATGGATCGAATTTGTATTGTAACCGGTAAAGAATGTACAGTACAAAACATAAAACGAACCATGATCATCGATATACTGCTTCGTATCCAGGATCCACAAACCGCTGGGCGTCTGGTTGCTCGGACGTCCGATCGCAACCGGGAACTTGTAAAGCACCTTCCACCGTCCTGCCGCGGAACGCTTAAAAATGTATAGATGAAGCCCATGGGTGTTCAGCCACAGGAAGTAATCCGTGTTGCTTCCAAAGGCATTTCCGCCGTTTCCGTAATTGGCAAAGGCTTCCGCCACATTATCCGCATAGACAATGCTCGGTTCAATGCCGCCGCTGTAGGCGTTGGTGTGATTGATCTGCGAAAGCAGTGCATTCTGGCGCTCCGGGTCATAGGGCGTTGCCTCTACGGTAGTCCACTCACTGTGTATCGTCTTCCCGTTCCGGACCCCATTTGCACGAATCGCAATCTTATAGGCAACATCATTCTTCACCTTGTTCAGAACGATTTTCTTGCCCTTCATCCCTTTCGCAGCCTTTACCTTTTTATTGGTATCCTTCCGGACATAAGTGACGTCGTAGTTTTTGGCACCCTCCACTTTATTCCATTTCACGGTAATCGTCCGATTACCTTCCCGCACGAGCCGAATCATAGGACTGTCGATATACGGTTTATGTGGTTTTGCCGTGACGATCTTCGAGCGCAGGCCAAAGGTTTTTCGATTGTTTTCGCCCATCTTATAGGCAGATACGCGGAACTTATATGCTGTGCCGTTCTTCAGTCCTTCTACCGTTGCGGAGGTCGTCGTTCCCTTTGCGACGATTTGAATCCGTTCGAATTCCCCCTTTTTGTTCCTCATGTACACATGGTAGCCGTCGACATTTTTAACCTTTTTCCAGGTCAGCTTGACTGCCTTATTTTTGGCTGTCGCCTTGATCCCTGTTACCTGTGCCGGCACCTTTACCGCAGCATTCGCTGTGATCATTCCGGCAAGCATAAACATCAGAACCCATGCAAATACCATTGCTGCCCTGAAGCGCTTTGCAGATCTCGTTCTCATAACGTACCCCCTGTCTTATGAAAGCTGTTTTACAATCCTGTTGTATACTATGTCCCGGCCTCGCCGGAGTCCTGAGGAAGCGATGCACTGCCCAGCGTTTTCTCAGTTCAATGCAGTGACAAAATATGGTGTATACTCTCCAAGAAGGCTACCGTCCACCGGAAACCATACCATGCTTCCGCGGTTGATTACACGCGTCGCATCATATACCACCCCGTTGATCATGCTCCAGCCGTGTCCGGGAATTGCGCAGATCCGCACATCCCGAAGCCCCACCGCATTTGCAAGATAGCAAAAGCCACACGCAAATCGGTAGCACTCAGCCGTCGGCCAGTATCCCTCTTTGCGTTGAAGAATCTGCTCCGCGCAGATCACATCCCAGTTTCCCTGACCCACGCTGAAATTGTCGGGCTCATTCCGATAATGAAAGCTCCTCAGCTGGTTCAGACAGGCGTACAGTTTTTCAGCATCGCTCATCCCGCATCGAATAAAGCCGTCAGACCATTTCTGATATTTCTGCATCGTACTGACCTTGCGCAGCGCATCCGCCGACTTAACGACCGCACGTCCTTTTTTGTTGAGCTTAATCCCGTCTACCCGGCAATTTTTCAACATATATCCGCCCTTGCCGGGAACCTGGCGGAAGTAATAATAGTAATTGCCAATGTGCCTCCACCCGGTCCGCTGAATGCCTTTTCTCGCGGAGAAGTAATACGACTTCTTGCCGATTGTCACAAGACGTTTCTGTACCTTTCCATTGATCGTATAGTACATGCGCCCATTCTTCTCCACCCATTTTTTCACTGTCCTTTTCTTTTTGGAGGTAGTCGTAGTGGACGTTTTCTTTGAAGAAGTCGTTTTTGAAGAGGTCGTCTTTGAAGAGGTCGCGGCTTCCGCACAGAACGAAAGGCTTGCAACAAGCACCAGTATGACCAGCGCTGCGGCAAATCGTTTCTTTTCCTTCATTTTCTCCACCTTAATTCAAGATCCCGTCTGTTCCGCACTGATCATCTGCATTCCCACCATCGGCGTAGACAGGTGCTTCATAAGAAATATCGGAACTACTGTCATAAGAATAATCGGAATAGGAATAATCCGTGTAATCCGAATAGGAATAATCCGTATAAGCAGAGTAGTCTACCGCCGGAGGATTCAATGTATCACGCTCATGCTGGCAGGTATTCTGCTCGCTGCCCAGGCTCTTGCTGGTAAACTTCAGATATGCAACAACCGTCTGTGCAAGTGGATCTTCTTCTGCCTCCGTCTCGTCTGGCACCTCCTCCGTTTCACCCTCCTGCGTTTCTGTTTCCTCCATCTCCTCATCATCAAACAGTATTTCCACACTGTCGGCATCTCCAAAGGGAAGTGTATGGATCACTGCCACTTCGCCATCGTCAAAAATCAGACGGATATCGTAGCGCGGCGCACTGGTCGCACCAGGTGCAAGCTCCTTCGGCGTGCAGTACAACATCGCCATCTCTCCGTCATCAAAGGTTTCTCCCTCGGGGAGCAGCTCGTCTCCGTATTCATTTCCATCCACACGGATCGCAGCTGATGTGATCGTCAAACCGGTGGCGTTGGTTACCTCCACCGCATAGTCCGTTTCACCGGCCTTCGTGCCAAGGGTTAACGCTGTATTAGAAAGGATTTCTTCCGTTTCCGCCTGCCCCCAGGCCACTGTACACATACCAAGCATCATTACAGCTGCTGCCATTGCCATTCCTGTTTTATTACTGTATCGCATGGATCCTTCCTCCATTATTTCTTTTATATGTGGGATGCTTTTTTACTTTGTCAGAAGTACTTTCTTCTTATTATAATATGAAAATGTGTTTTTATCGCCATACTGGAATTTATACCCCCAATATTTGCCAAACATCTGATAAACCGGTACGCCGCCGATTTTGTAGCGATTGAAATGCGGGTCAAACACATATACCTTCCCGTCGATCTTGATCTGACACCACGCATAATCTGTCAGTCCAGAAGCAGTCATGTAATATCCGCGCATGTATTTTGGCTTATATCCCAGTACCTTCGCCATCCAGTACATGGCATAAGCATAGGTATCACAGTCGCCGCTCTGATCATCAAAAGCTGCATTACCGTAATAAGCCGCCGCCGCACTCCCGCTCAGGCTGGTATCTTCATTATTCGAATAACGGATATTTTCCGCAGCCCACAAGAAACCTTTTTTCAAGTATTTCTCCCGGTTCGATGTTTTGACCCGGTTCTTATTCCGATCGAGCGATGCAACCACCTTTGCAGCTTTCGCGGCTGTTTTCGTCCATTTCGTCGCAACTCCCTTTTTTGTGATGTTGTAGTAACTGTAAACGCCATTCTTTGCCTGATAGCGATATGCAAAGCGGTCCTTCACAACCACTCCTTTCTTTGTGAAGATATAGCTCTTTTTGCCGATTTTCACCAGACCTGTGACCTTTTTCCCGTTTTTATAATAGTAAGATCCACTCCACCCATTTTTCACAGTTGCAGCATTTGCCTGCAGCATTCCAGCCATACTGCAAAGCATTAGTCCCAGAATAATCGCCATCAGTAGTGTTTTTCTTTTCTGCATTTTCTTAAATCTCCTTCCTCCATACCCAGTGCCTGCTGCTGGTTGATCGCTCTACATGTCAGCTGCTATTTGCAGGGCCAGTAATAGTCCACGAAATATTCACCTGTAGTCACATGATAAACCGCAACAATCTCAAGCCCTCCGTAATAGATTGATACATCACGCCATTCCGGATTGTTTCCGTCCGGTGCATTGCAGGAATCCTTGAAGCGCTTGATCTTCGTGGCTTTGCCTGCCAGCTTCTTTAAATCAGTGATAAAGCTGCTGCTTTTCATCCCGTGCTTTAAAAGCTTGCGGATCTTCTTCGTTTTTACTTCTTTGTATATGCCCTTTGAAGTAAAATAATATAACGTCTGTTTTTTTGTTTTTCCGGCTGAATTCAGCTTTTTGACAAGCTGCAGGCCAGTTACCATATGTCCTTCTGTATCGAATCCGTATTTCTTCTTTCCGATCGTATAGACTTTTACATTATATGTATAGTTCTCATCCGGCACCGAGGCTGTATAGGCTGCACCCGTCTTCCCGAAATAATACCTCCAGGTCTTTTTTCCTTCCTTTATGCTCTTCCACTTATTCCGGATCTTCACTCCTTTTACATAATAGTAGTACTTCCCGCTTTCCTTCTGCAGCCCGGATTTGACGGTTGTCTTTGCAGCCGCAGCAGCAGACAGCGACATCAGGCCAATCAGACAAACTGTGAAAAGCATCATGATCCATCTGCTCGAATGTACTGTATGTTTCTTCATTTTTCATTCCTCCTTCTCTTTCTGGAAAATATACAGTCCCTCTTTCAATAATAATCCCGGCTGATTACCGCACGGATTACTGCAGACTCTGCACCAGTGCGTGAATTGCCTTCACACTGTTAAAATTCTCCGCCACAACCTCAGATGCGGGAATTACAATATCAAAGGCATCATTCAGTTCACTGACAACCTGCAGCACTTCAAATGAATTCAGGATTTTTCCATCCACCAGATCCTCTGCGGTCTCGTAATCTACATCGTCCCGGATATCCTCCAGAATTTCCAGTATTGTTTCCATTTTTTATTTTTCCTTTCTGCAGCAAATGCGTGCTGCTCTAAATCCAATAATTATCGCTGTTTCCAAAGTATCGTCGCATATTTACTGCCGATCTCCCGCCGCATCCTGCTCCCCGGGCTTTTCCGCAAACAGGATCTGTCCCAGTACATGAGAGAAGGCTCTTGCGGCATCTCCGTTTAGATGACTGTCATAATCGGTGAAAGCCTTTGCATCATGCGTAAAAGCTTTATAATACTGCGTATTAAAATTATAAAACGGAACCTCCTCCTGTGCAAAGAGGTTTCCGAAATATTCCCAGGCATTGTTCCATGACTCAGCTTCACTTTGCAGTACACCGCCATACATCGGCGCTGCAACCGCAATCAGCGTGATTTCCTTCTCCCTGCACAGCTTGATCAGCTTTAACAAGGCTTCTTCGTTCTCCGGAAGAACCCCTTCCGCATCGAACGGCACAGGTGTGTAGGCCGGAAAGGCTTCCTGCTCCACCGGAAAGCGCTCGATAAACCCGTTCTCATGATAGGCCTGTGTCTCGGAGCGCAGATCCTCCGTATCATAAATCCTTCCGGCCTTCAGCGCAATCGTGTGCTTCATCTGTGAAAGCTCATAGGACAGCTCGTATTCATAGAACGGAAAGAACAGGCTTCGGAAATCACCCTTCCCAAGGGTTGCAAACGCATATTCAAGCTTTGCCTTCGAAAGTGGAAACTCATGCAGGAATACCATGTAGTTATTCCCGACTTCCTTTTCCAGCATCATATAGCCCGGATCCACCACATAGATAATCGTATCTGGATCCTGTTTTTCAGCCGCAAGAAGCGCCAGGTAAAGAGAATCTACCGGATACTGACCGCCTCCGCACAGATTGTGTCCGCTCCGGCCGGTTCCCTCCAGAAGCACATCCGGGTCAATGCCCATCTTGCCGTTGGAAGCCCCGAGCAGAATGACATCATTGGGCCGGGAAACGACTGCGTGCACATCATTGCGCGTAAACGTACAGGGATACAGTGCAAAATCCAGAAAATAAATCACACCGACCAACACCGCAGCACAGACCAGAAGGGCTACAAGGCGCGCTCCGGGGCTGTGTTTTGTCTGCTTAGAACTGTGCATAGATAAACCCCCTTGCCATAGCCATCGGTGAAAACATCGGAATACAGATCAGGAGCACAAGGCACAGCCCGAATTCCACGGGAAGCGGCCATTTTGAAAGGGTATCACGGATGCGTACTCCCCGCTCCTGCGCCAGGCTGACCGCAAACAGCAGAATACAGCCCGCTGCCAGGATTCCAAGCGCAACCGGTGTATATGCCGTGCCAAGCTTCCCCGAGGAAATTTCAAGAATCTGAGTCGGTGCAAAACGTGTCAGCGCATAGCGCATCATACGGAGCATCCTGGAAAAGCTGTCCGTCAGATCCACATAATTGCCGATCATTGTGATCACAAAGGTGCGAACCACCATAAAGATGTGCCAGAGGGCACTCTTCTCCGGAATATGCAGCGCCTTTTTTGCTGCAGCAAACCGGTCGGCAAAATAATTGGAGAATGCAATGATCAGTCCGTTATACAGCCCCCAGATAATGAACCCCCAGCCGGCTCCGTGCCAGATTCCCACCAGAAGAAAAACAATAATATTCGAAATACAGATTGGGATCAGCCGTCCCTTTTTTCTTCCGAGGGCCTTCTTGCATTTTTTGCCCAACCGGCTCATGGCCTTTGAGAGCGTCAGCGGATACATGACATAATCCTTCATCCAAAGTCCGAGGGTCATGTGCCAGCGGCGCCAGAAATCCGCCAGCGATATGGCAAAATACGGGCGGTTAAAGTTCTCCTCCAGCGTAATCCCGAATAGCTGCGCCACACCGATCATCACATCGATGCCGCCGGAAAAATCACCGTAAAGCTGTACAGCATAAAGCAGCTGCCCGATCAGAATCAAGCCGCTGTAGTGCTCCGGATCCGCAAAGATCACGTCCACATACACTGCCGCCCAGTCCGCCAGGATCATCTTTTTGAAAACACCCCAGAGGATCCGTTCCAGTCCCTGCTTTGTGCTGTGCAGACTGAACACATGCTCCTGTGTCAGCTGCACGCCCAGTGAATGGTACCGGTTGATCGGTCCCTGAAGCATTTGTGGAAAAAATGAAACAAACAGCGCATAATGAAAAAAATTCGTTTCCGGTTTCGTCCTCTCCCAGTAGACATCCAGAAGGTAACCGGCTGAAGAAAATGTATAGTATGATATTCCCAGCGGCAGAATCAGCTGCAGCAGGGAAAGATGTGACCGGAACAGGGCGTTCAGGTTCAGAATCATGAAATTCGAGTATTTCAGTACCGCAAGCATCCCGAAATCAAGCAGCAGGCCCAGTACAATCACGCGTCTTGCCTTACCGCGGGAAGCATTCCGGTCAGCACCCTCTTTTGCATACAGACCGCCGATCCACAGGGCACACCCATAGGTTACAACCGTCGAGTACAGCAAAAATACGACCGCCGGTACGCTTACGATTAAATAATATGCGTAGGACAGGCCCAGAAGCACTATCCACTGCCATTTACTGGGTACAATATAATACAGCAGGTATCCAATCACCAGGAACAGGATAAAGCTGTTGGAGGTAATCTGCATGTCTTTCAGTCTCCGATCAGTTCTGCACGAAGCTGCTTCCGGTCTACCTTTCCATTCATGTTATACGGAAACTGTGCTTTCATCAGCACCTTCCCGGGCAGCATATACTCGGGCACCATCTCCCGAAGCCGTTCATTAACGGTTTTTTTATCCAGGGATTCATCCTTTGTTTCAAGCACCAGAAGGATCCTGCTGCGCTTCGTATCGTACAGACAGCAGCAGTTATCCACCCCCTCCAGCGAGGAAGCGGCAGTCTCAATCTCTCCCAGCTCGATGCGATGGCCCATGTGCTTGATCTGGAAATCCTTCCGGCACACGTAAACCAGCTCTCCTCGTTCATTGTAATGAACGATATCCCCGGTGCGGTAAATGATATCCGGAACCGCACGATTTAACGGGTTCTGCACAAAGGATGCCGCTGTCTTTTCGGGATCATTGTAGTAGCCGGCAGCCAGCCCCGTTCCGCGGATGCACAGTTCCCCGTTCTCTTCGCCCTGAACAGGGGTATCATCCTCGCGCAGCACCAGAACCTGCGTGTTGCGCATGGCCCTGCCGATTGGAAGAGGCTCATCGTCGGAAAATTCCCGGTCCACGATGTAGCAGGTACTCGCATCGGTCGCCTCCGTCGGGCCGTACAGATTGGCATAGGTGACATCCGGCAGATAATGACGCCAGATATTCAGCTGCTTGTTCGGCATGACCTCTCCGCAGAACAGTACCGTGCGCAGATGCCTGGAGACATCCACCTCCTCAAAGGCCCGCAGCTTCGACAGCATCATCAGTGCAGAAGGAACCCAGAACAGAATACTGAGCTTTTTCTCCCTGATATAGGAGAGCAGACGGACCGGCTGCGCAAACAACCCGCCGGGAATGATGTAGAGGGACGCCCCTGTTTTGATCGGGGCATACACGTCCAGGACGGACAGGTCGAAATAAAACGGTGCCTGATTGCCCATCCGGTCATCGCAGGTAATCCGGAAGGTATCGGTCATCCAGTCCGTAAAATCGATCACCGCCTTATGCGGAATCGCCACGCCCTTCGGTGATCCCGTTGAGCCGGATGTAAACAGAATATAGAGCAGATCCGTATCCAGGATCTCATCCTCCCAGGCGAGAACACTTTGCTCCGCCTCAGGATCCGTCCTCCCGGTAATCTCTGAAAACACAAGACTCTTTCCGGTATACGCGATCTCCCGCCCGCTGCCGCAGCGTCCGGCATTCTCATCATCACAGATCATCAGTGCCGGCTGCAGTGTGTCCAGAATCTTATGTACTCTTCCGGCCGGCATGTCAGCTGCGATTGGGCTGTAGCAGTTGCCGCTGTAGGCAATTCCGAAATAGGTAATGAGCACGTCCGCAGACTTTTTCTGCAGGACAGCAACCGGCCTGCGAGGCATGCTGACCGCTTCCCGAATAAAACAGGCAGCGGACATTGCCATCTGCCGTACCTGCCTGAATGTGTAAGTGTGTTCCTCATCGACCAGGGCGATCCTGTCCGGATATTTTTCTGCTGTCTGATCGAGCCATCTTGTTACGCTGTTGATCAATTCTTTGTTATCTCCAATCCTGCAATCCGTTAATAGCTTCTTACAATTTTATTAATATATCATAAATAAGTCCTGACAGCAAGAGAAGGATATCATCCCGATATCCTTCCCCATTTCCAACGCAATCCTGTTTTTTCAACGTTCAGAGTCCTGCATCTAATTCAATCAGGATGTCTGTCTCCTTCGTATCCTTAATAAATATACAATCTCG
>CAMOSN010000073.1 GCA_946624935.1 uncultured Lachnospiraceae bacterium
CGAGGAAAAACATATACGTTCATCCCGGCAAAGCCCCGGGAATCAAAGAAATCCGGCTCACGCCGGATTTCTTCCTTATCTAAAGCCCTGCGGGCCAGTCCCCAATTATTTAAGGGTAACCTTAGCGCCTTCAGCCTCGAATTTAGCCTTGATGTCCTCAGCCTCTGCCTTGGAAACGCCTTCCTTCACTACCTTCGGAGCTTCGTCAACGGCTGCCTTGGCTTCCTTCAGGCCAAGACCGGTCAGCTCACGCACAACCTTGATAACCTTAACCTTGTTCGGGCCAACCTCGGTCAGCTCAACGTCGAATTCGGTCTTCTCTTCAACTTCCTCGGCCGGGCCGCCTGCTGCTGCCACTACAACGCCTGCTGCTGCAGATACGCCAAACTCTTCCTCACAAGCCTTTACCAGCTCGTTCAGCTCCAGAACAGATAACTCTTTGATCGCTTCGATAAATTCAGCAGTTGTAAGCTTTGCCATAGTAATTTCCTCCTGATTTAATATTCAAACAAATGAAAATCGGATCCGGGTACTGATACGGATCACTCTGCTGCGGGCTCTGCAGCAGCCTCGGCGGTTTCGCCTGCTCCACCTTTGGATTCCGCGATCTGATTGAGTACGCGGGCCAGGTTGGAGATCGGAGACTGGATGCTTCCAAGCAGCTTGCCAAGCAGTTCCTCACGAGACGGTACGGTTGCCAGTGCAGCAACTGCCTTCTCATCATAGAACTTACCTTCTACTACTCCACCGATCATCTTCAGGGTAGGAGCAGCCTTTGCGAATTTCGCTACGATCCTTGCCGGTGCTGTTGCATCGTCTTTGGAAACGGCGATCGCGTTCGGACCTTCGAGCAGATCACACAGTGCTTCGCAATCCGTACCCTTGAAGGCGAAGTTCATCATCGTGTTTTTGAAAACCTTGTAGGTCACACCTGCTTCACGCATTTCCTTACGCAGAGCGGTGTCGGCTGCAACGTCGATGCCTGAATAAGCTACCAGGACAACTGACTGGGCATCCTTGATGACCTCAGAGATCTCAGCAACGACCGGCTTCTTCTCTTCAATCTTTGCCATGAATGTCTTCCTCCTTTTTCAGAATTGCTGTGACATACCTTCGGCACGCCGGAAACGCCAAAGCGCTTCCCGGGAATGCAGAGCAACGAAAAAGCCCTCTCTGCTTTTAGACAGAGAGGGCGAATAATCTTTTTCAAGAAATCGTACTCCTCGGCAGGCGTTTGCACATTATACCCGGACGGGCACCTGCTGTCTTCGGCAGTCATCCTGCGTAGGATACCACACGAAACGGAGCATGTCAATCTTTTTCTTGATGATCGCTGCAGCTTTTTGCCTGTTTTTTCAGAAGCGATGGTTTCTTACTGCGCAAGCAGCTTCACCGGGTTGAGCTTGACGCCCGGGCCCATGGTGGTGGCGATGGTAACGCTCTTGAGGAACGCGCCCTTTACTGCCGCAGGTCTTGCCTTTACGATTGCATCAATCAGCGTCTGGAAGTTTTCTGTTAACTGCTCTTCTGTGAAGGAAGCTTTTCCGATCGGGCAGTGAATGATGTTGGTCTTGTCCAGACGATACTCGATCTTACCGGCTTTGATATCGTTGATAGCCTTTGTCACGTCCATGGTAACGGTGCCGGCCTTCGGGTTGGGCATAAGTCCTTTCGGTCCAAGGATACGACCCAGACGGCCTACAACGCCCATCATGTCCGGTGTGGCAACTACAACATCAAAATCCAGCCAGCCTTCGTTCTGGATTCTCGGAATCAGTTCCTCTGCTCCTACGTAATCAGCGCCTGCTGCCTGTGCTTCATCGGCCTTTGCGTTCTTTGCGAACACCAGTACGCGGACGGTCTTGCCGGTACCGTGCGGAAGAACAACTGCGCCACGGATCTGCTGATCCGCATGACGTCCGTCACATCCGGTACGGATATGTACTTCAACGGTCTCATCGAATTTAGCAACCGCTGTCTTCTTTACCAGGCTGATCGCCTCGTCACGGTCGTACAGATTGCCGCGGGTGACAGCTTTGGCAGCTTCTAAATACTTTTTCCCTTTTTTCATATTAAATATCCTCCTGGTGGTACGTTCGGGATTAACCCTCCCACTGTGATTGTTCAGTTGTTCGGCTTAAAGCTCAGTCTTCTACGGTGATTCCCATGCTGCGGGCGGTACCGGCGATCATGCTCATCGCGGCTTCGATGCTGGCAGCGTTCAGATCCGGCATCTTCGTCTCGGCGATCTCGCGGATCTTATCCTTGGAAATGGTAGCAACCTTTACTTTATTGGGGGTGCCGGAAGCGGACTGCAGATTGCAGGCCTTCTTCAGAAGAACTGCTGCGGGCGGTGTTTTGGTGATGAAGCTGAAGCTTCTGTCCGCGTAAACGGTGATCACAACAGGGATGATCAGGTCGCCCTTGTCCGCTGTTCTTGCATTGAATTCCTTCGTAAACTGAACAATGTTCAGGCCATGCTGACCCAGTGCAGGTCCTACAGGAGGAGCCGGGGTAGCCTTGCCGGCAGGAATCTGTAATTTAATATATCCGGTTACTTTTTTTGCCATTATAATGACCTCCTATGTGGTATTGGCGGGGGTTTTTCCCTCCCACTGTCCCGGAAGCCTGTCTGCTCCGGGCGCTTCGTCGATTAAGAAACTCTTACAATTTTCTGACATCCGTGAAATTCAGCTCTACACTGGTATCCCGTCCGAACATCTCCACGGTGATGGTCACCGTCATCTTGGCGGGATTGATTGCGACCGCCTGAGCGACCGTATCCTTCCAGCCGCCGTTGATCACCTTGACGGTGTCGCCGACTGCGAATTCGCTCTTGACGTCCACGTCCATATTGGCAGCCTGAATTCCGAGATTGAACATCTCTGTCTCTGTCAGCGGCATAGGCTGAGATCCCGGTCCCACAAACCCGGTGACACCTCTGGTGTTGCGCACAACATACCAGGTATCATTGTTCATCACCATATAAAGCAGCACATAGCCGGGGAACATTTTTTTCTGTACGGTTTTCCATACCTGCTCCTCACCGGTTTTGGTCTGCCTGGCCCGCAGTTCCTCCACCTCCTGTATCGGAACCCTCACTTCAAGTATCTGGTTCTCCAGGTGGCGGTTTTCGATCGCCTTCTCAATGTTCGCCTTTACCTTATTCTCATAGCCTGAATAGGTATGAACCACATACCAGCGTGCCTCTTCCATACATTCACCTCACGTTTGCTGTGTAATCAGAAATGAAGATTGACCAGAAAATCGACGCCGTGCTGTACAAGAAAATCGATCAGGGCGATCAGGGCGCCAAGCAGAACCGAGCAGACAACCACTGCTGTGGTTTCTTTTGTGATATCGTCCCTGGTGGGCCAGATGATCTTCCGGAATTCGGCTTTCAGACCTTCGATCCACTGAGTTTTCTTAGAAGTTTCTGAATTTGCATTCGCCATAATTCACTCTGCTCCTTTGATGACTCTTCGCACTTACTTCGTTTCTTTATGCGTCGTGTGCTTCTTGCAGAAACGGCAGTACTTCTTGGTTTCCATACGATCCGGATGTGTTTTCTTGTCCTTGGTCGTATCGTAGTTGCGCTGTTTGCACTCTGTGCACGCAAGGGTAATACGTGTACGCAAAACTTCCACCTCACTCTCAAATTTACGTAAACAGTTAACAGTTTCTAAGGGCATACTATGCCCCGCTTCCATACGCCGAACAAGTATATCACAGGGTTTTCGGAAGCGTCAAGCGAAAGTTTGCAAAAGCGCCGTCAATCTGCGATCTCCCTGAAGTGGAAGGCCTTCTTCCCGGAGGCATAATCCCCCACGATCTGTCCGTGTCCGGTCAGTTCATATTTATAGGTAACCAGTCCGTCCAGTCCCACCGGTCCCCGGGCGTGCAGTTTGCCGGTAGCGATCCCTACCTCTGCGCCAAAGCCATAGCGGAAACCGTCAGCGAAGCGGGTCGAGCAGTTCCTGTACACTCCGGCCGAATCCACCATGCGCATGAAATACGCAGCGGCTGCGTCATCCTCCGTGATGATCGCATCCGTATGGTGCGAGCCGAAACGATTGATGTGCTCCGCAGCCGAAGCGGTGTCAGCGACCACCTTGATGGAAAGTTCCAGATCCCCGTATTCGGTGCGGAAATCATCCTCTTCAAGCTGCGAAACGGATGCCGCGATCTCCTCCGGACAGCTCCGGTGCAGTATCGATACAGCCTCACGGTCCGCATGCATCCCTACCCCGGCGCAGTGCAGCGCACCGGCAAGCAGCGGCAGGAAGCTTTCCGAAATGCTGCGGTTTACGAGAATGGTCTCCACGGCATTGCAGGCCACCGGATACTGGGTCTTCGCATCGGTGATCACCTGAAGCGCCATCGAGACGTCCGCCTTCTCATCCACATAAATATGGCAGATTCCATCCGAGTGACCCATCACCGGGATATTGGTGTGATCCATGATGTAGCGCACAAAACGGTTCGAGCCCCGCGGAATCAGCAGATCCACTTCCCTGTCACATTTCAGAAGCTCATCGATCTGCGTGTGGGTCGTCGCAAGCTCCAGGAAATGCTCCGGCAGGCCGGCATCCACACCGGCTTCATGAATGATCCGGTACAGGACCTCATTGGTGCAGGCCGTCTCCTTTCCACCTTTCAGGATCGCTGTATTTCCGCTCTTGATGCACAGGGTCGAGATCTGTACCAGCGCATCCGGCCGTGCCTCAAAGATCACGCCGATCACTCCGATCGGGCAGGTCACGCGGCGCAGCGTCAGTCCCTCATCCAGCTCTCTGTGCAGGGTGACTCTTCCCGCAGGATCCGGCAGAGTGATCAGGGCCTCGATCCCGGCGCATACATCCTTCAGCTTTTTCTCATCCATGACCAGACGCCTGCGCACCTGCACCGGCACCTGATCCGCCTCCGCCCGCTCAAGATCTTCCTGATTTGCCCGGAAAATCTCCTGTGCGTGCTCCGTCAGCGCCTTTCGTACCGCCTGAAGCGCCCGGTTTTTTTCCTCTCCCGTCAAAAAAGCCATCTGCGGAGCATTCTGCTTCATGACCGCTGCGATTTCTCTGATCTGCATCCTTCATCCTCCATCTGCCGGGGCGTTCGTCTGCCCGGTATTCCTGCTTAAGGAGCGCATTTTCATCAGGCTCCGTTTTTGGGGTCATATTTTAGACATCTTAACACTCCCGTCCTCATTTGAAAAGACTTGCATCCTGTTTTCACAGACATTCCTTCCACGGCCCGGAAAAGCATTTTGACACAGAGGTGTTTCTGTGTTACTGTGACTATGGAAAGCAGCTTCCATAATATATGGAGGCAGGCAGAAAAGAGTTTTTAACAAGGAGGTACCATATGTCCGCTTTAGCAGTTGATGAAACCAGCTTTGAGAAGGAAGTACTCCAGGCCGACGTTCCCGTACTGGTGGATTTCTGGGCAACCTGGTGCGGCCCCTGCAAAATGCTCTCTCCCATCGTTGCAGAGATTGCAGCCAGTGCAGACGGCTTTAAGGTGTGCAGTGTCGATGTAGATGAAGCTCCCGGCATTGCATCCGATTACAATGTCAGCTCCATTCCCACGCTGATCGTTTTCAAAAACGGCAAGGAAGCAAAGCGCTCCATCGGCTTTATCCAGAAGCCGCAGGTGCTTGCTCTGCTGCAGGATTAAACACACGCCGGTGCGGCGGTGCCACAGCAAAATCTTTCTTTCAGCGACGAACGGGTTTCATGCATGCAAATGACCTTTGCACCATGAAACCCGCTCTTTTTACTTCTTTAATTATACGCTCTTATACTTCTCTATAATACGCTCTTATACTTCTTTTTTTATGCTTCTTCTTTTTTGTGTTTTCCGAAATCTTTATGCTTTATGTTTCTGCCTTATCCGTTATCCTGTTCATTCTCGGTCTGTGCTGCAGTGCCGGCTGCACTGATATAGGTCTCCTGGGCGGCTGCTTCGGTATTCGACAGAGAGGTCACTGCAACGGTAACATCCGAACTGAGTTCATATCCATCGGGCAGCGTCACCTGGGCCGGAATCTCATAGTTTCCTTCCTCCGCACATTCCGTAAGATCGAGCGAAACCGAAATGTCACTGCTGCGGATCCGTCCGATCGGTGCCTTCTCCTCATCATTGGAGTGTACCACCACCGGCAGGATATCCGCCGGCGTAAACACCAGCTTCCGGTCATTCGGCCGGTTTTGAAGGATCACGTCGCTCATCTGCACTTCCAGCCGCTTATCCCCGCTCTTCTCGATTTCCACCTCGACGCTGATCGCAGTGTCGGCATCCGCAGGAAGCTTCAGTTCATCATACTGGCTCAGGGTTTCCGCAAGATCCAGCTCCGCAGATACATTTTCGGACGCCCCATCCACATTCAGGGCTCCCTCCACCGTCAGCACGCCTCCCATCTGAGCAAGCGCTTCGTCCGTACCGATCAGCGTCATCGTCTGCGGTATGGTCGTGATCTGCGTGATAAAATATCCTTCCTCCGGAGTTCCCGTGGTGGCCACACGAATCGGTACCTCCGAAAAGACTTTCCACAGCTCGATTCCTACCGAAACCCGGCGGTCAGCCAGCACATTGCCGGTGCTGTCCTTGAATTCAAGCCGGCTCATCTGCGACTCGGTCAGCTCCGCTCCGTTCTTATCCGTCACACGGAGGGTGGAGGTAAAGGTTGAATCCGCACTCAGTCCGGATACCGTGACCGGTGCAATCACCTGATTGATGATGCTGATCAGGGATTTCGGTCCCGCGATCAGAATGTTTTTCCCGTCCAGCACCTGGGTCCTGCCGACCGCATACCCGTTCCCGGGGCTCCCCGAGGAGGTGACCGTCACTGCGAACGCCTGCTCGACCTTATCCTCCAGGTTCACCTTCAAAGAGGAGGGCTGGATGTTGATCTCATCCCAGGTGACCGCTGAATTGGAGCAGGTCACCGTAAGCGGGATCGTGTTCATCTCCGTAAGATTTTCCAGGTTCGCTTCCACATAGAAATCCGAACCGTTCCGTGCAAGCCTGCGAAGCACGGAGCTGCGCTCCGTCACACGCAGCGTCACAGTCCCGCTGCCCTCCGGCTCCACCACCTTGCCGATATCCTCTATGCTGTCCTCGTTCACGATGTTGATCGCCACATTGCTGATCAGCATGGAATGGGTCGGATCATTGCTGTTTGTGACAAGCAGCCAGATCACAGCCGCGATCCCGAGGGCGATCAGCTTCAGGGAAAAATTATTATTCAGTCTTCCCCAGAGTTTATTCACCATTCTTTGACCTGCCTTTCCACAGCTTGAACTTTTTGGCAGAAACTGTCTTGCTCTGCAGAGCCGTCAGCTGCTCACGAAGGCGATCCGGGGAAATGCCGCGCTCCAGCGTTCCTTTATAGGCCGTGGAGATATGTCCCGTTTCCTCGGAAACAATGATCGTAAAGGAATCCGTCACCTCGCTGATGCCGACGCCGGCGCGGTGGCGCGTACCCAGCTCCTTGCTCAGCGACATATTGTCGGAAAGCGGCAGATAACAGGTGGCCGCCGTGATCCGGTCGCCGCGGATGACCACTGCCCCGTCATGCAGAGGCGTATTATGTTCAAAGATGTTGATCAGCAGCTGGCTGGTCACGACCGCATCCACCTTGATTCCGGTGCGCTCATATTCCTCCAGCGTTTCGTTCTGCATGATCACGATCAGTGCGCCCGTCCTGGCCTTTCCCATCTCGGTGGATGCCTTCACAAGCTCACCCAGCGTTTTATCACTGAACAGTTCCTCCACCGTGCCCACATTCTGCAGCGGAAGCAGGCTGGAGATAAATTCCTTTTCCCCAAGCTGCTCCAGCACCCGTCGAAGCTCCGGCTGGAACACGACCACTGCCGTAATAATGGCAATACTGATACCGCGGTTTACGATATAGATCAGTGTGTCCATGCGCAGCGCATAGACCAGCATCACGCAGAAGGCGATCGTAATGATCCCCTTCAGAAGCGTCCAGGCCCGCGTCGTTTTGATCCACACCAGCAGCCGGTACACCAGGTAGGCAAGGATCAGGATCTCAAACAGATCGGTAATATCAAAATGAGGCAGACGAATCGCAGAGATAAGCTCCGTAATCCAGAACTGAATTCTGTTCAGCACGCGCATGCCTCCTTTCCCTCAAAGATGTCCGTACGGCAAAGCCCGGCTTCACCTGTACATGTCGCGTCGACGGTATGCCGTCTGACAGGTCACAATGAATACTATAACATACTCCGTGAAAGATGGGTACCCCAAACTTTTAAAGGAGCGGGAGTCCGGCTCCTACAGTTCACTGCCGCATGCACAGCTCGTAGTAGGCTCCGCGCTGTTGCATCAGCTGCGCATGGGTACCCTGCTCGATGATGCGCCCGTCCTCCACGACGAGGATCAGATCCGCCTCCCGGATGGTGGACAGCCGGTGCGCGATCACAAAGGAGGTCCTTCCCCGGATCACGGTCCGGATCGCATCCTGAATCGCCTTTTCGGTCACGGTGTCCACGGAGGAGGTCGCTTCATCGAGGATCAGCAGCCTGGGGTCGGCCAGGATCGCTCTCGCAAACGAGAGCAGCTGCTTTTCCCCCGTGGACAGAGAGCCGCCGCCCTCGCGGATGATCCCTTCCAGACCACCGAGGCGCCGGACGATGTCCACGGCATGCACCTGTGAAAGCGCCTGCCATATCTCTTCATCCGTGGCATCCGCCCGTCCGTAGCACAGGTTCTCCCGCACGGTTCCCGAAAACAGATGCGGTGACTGCAGCACGTAACCTAAGTGACTGTGCAGCCACAGCATCGACCGCTCCCGCACATCCTTCCCGTCGATCAGCACCTGACCGGCGGTGGGCTCGTAAAAGCGGCACACCAGATTGACCAGCGTCGTTTTGCCGGCTCCGGTCTCTCCGACGATCGCAATATTGCTTCCGGCCTTTACCTTCAGGGAGAAATGCTCCAGCACATCCTCCTCCCCGTCCGGATAGCGGAAGGTCACATCGCGGAATTCCACGTCGCCCCGGATCTCCTCCCAGTTCTGCGTTTTCGGATGGAAGCTGTCTCCGTAGCGCCGGATCACTTCCTCCGTATCCGCCACGTCTGCCGGCTGCCCGAGCAGGCGCATCAGCCGCTCTATATTTACCTGAATCCCGATAAATGCAGAAATATTCGCAATGATCGTCTGCAGCGGTTCGATCATGCCGAGGGCATAGGACATGAATACGGACAGCGTCCCGATCTTCATCAGCCCCTCCCGCGTGAGAATCTGTCCCTGCCACAGAACGACTGCCAGCGCGATGGAGGACATCAGGGTGACCGTGGAGATCAGCAGCGCCGAGGTCCGGCCGGCCCGCACGCTCACACGGCGCATGGATGCGGTATCTGCCTCAAATTCGCGCTGCATTTTCTGCTCGATTCCCAGAAGCTTGATGGTCCTTGCGCCGGTCACTCCCTCATTAAAATCCCCGGAGATCGTCGCATTCCATTCCCGCATGCTGCGGTTGTGCACCACCAGAGATCGCTGGAAGACCCAGATCAGGACCGCTGCCACCCCCATCAGCGCAAGCATCCACGCCGCCAGAACACGGTCGGTCAGCAGCATCACCACGATGGCAAACAGAATGTAGGCCCCGTTCCATACACAGTCCATCATCCGCCAGGAGACCGCCTCACCGATCTTTCCCGTATCGCTCATGATCCGCGCATGGATATAGCCTACGCTGTTCTGATTAAAATAGGAAAAGGAAAGCGTCTGGATCCTGGCGAACGCTGCATTGCGCAGGTCGCGGTTCATCGACATTTCCACCTTTCCCGAATCCAGCATGCTCTGATAGTTCAGCCACAGCTGAAAAATGAGAATTGCCACATACAGTGCGGTCATCCTCCCAAGCCCCGAAAGAGTCTGCTCTGCCACAAAGTGGTCGAGGGCGTACCGGTTGAACAGGGGATAGATCGTATCGATCAGGCTGCTCAGGAACCCAAGGGTAACCATGAAGATGATTCTGCCGCGGTATTTGACCAGAAACGGGGAAAGCTTCGGGATCCCGAACAGCGGCATCGATGAATGTTCGTTGCTTTGCTTCATGCGCGCTCCCCTCCTTCCTGTTCTCCCTCCGATGGTTTCCCGGAAGCGAATGCATTTTCCGACTGCATCCGAAAGACCCGTGCATACACTCCCTTCTGTGCAACAAGCTCCTCATGGGTTCCCCGCTCGCAGATGCGTCCCCGCTCCAGCACAAGAATCTGGTCCGCATCTCGCAGAGTGCTCACCCGGTGCGACACCAGAAATACCGTCGCGCCGGCCGTTTCCCGCTTCAGGGCTTCGCGGATACGCTCATCGGTCTGGGTATCCACTGCGGAAAGAGCATCGTCGAAGAGCATAATGGGGCAGCGGCGCACCAGTGTCCGTGCAATCGAAACACGCTGCTTCTGCCCTCCCGAAAGGGTGACGCCCCGCTCGCCCACAAAGGTCCCGTAGCCCGAGGGGAAGGAGCGGATCGTCTCTTCCAGATCGGCGCTTTTCACCGCGCGCTCCAGTTCCTGCTCTCCCGCCTCCCCGGCGGCGATGAGCAGATTGTCCCGCAGAGAGCGCGAAAACAAAAACGGCTCCTGGGCGACCATTCCAATACTCCTGCGAAGCTCCCGCAGCGGAATCCGTTCGATGTTTTTTCCCCCGATCAGGATCTCCCCTTCGCCCTCTTTCAGCGGATACAGCCTTTCCAGAAGGAGCAGCAGGGTCGTCTTCCCGGAGCCGGTTCCTCCGAGAATGCCCACTGTCGTTCCCTCCTTCACCGTGAAGGAAACATCCTGCAGCGCAGGAACATCGCTTCCAGGATAGGTAAACGAAACCTTCCGGAAGCAGATATCCCCCGCCGGGATCACGCCGCGTTTTTCTTCCCCCTCGTGGGAGCCCGGAAGTGCGTGCCCGGCCTGCCTGTCGGACCCCCGCGCGCCGGCCTCGTTCTCCCATTCCGTGGGTTCCCGGAATATATACTGTAAACGCTCCAGGCTGATTCCCGCTTTGCTCATCTCCGAGATCACTCTCCCCAGAGAGCGCACCGGCCAGGTGAGCATGGCATTGTAGGAGAAAAAGGCGATGAACTGCCCGGGTGTGATCCGGCCGTGCACACAAAACCAGGTGCCCATCAGCAGGATCAGCAGATACTGCGCACCGGTCACCAGATCCCCCACGACCCAGTTGATCGTCAAGATCCGCATCAGGCGGATCCAGAAGCCGGTATAATAGTCATTCTGTTTTTCAAAACGAAGGCGCTCGTACTCCTCCCGGCCGAAGGCCCGGACTACCCGCACGCCGGTCAGATTTTCCTGAGCGATCGCGGACAGGATGCCTTCCTGGGTATCGGCCTTCTCAAAGGCATTGCCGATCCGGGAATAAAAAAACAGAGAGTAGCACACGATCACAGGGATGTACACCGAGGCAGCCGCCATCATGACCGGATCGATCATTCCCATGAACAGCATCGCCAGAAACAGAAGCACGATCACCCGCACCAGCGAGGTAAGCTGCTCCGAAACAAACACCTTGATCGTCTCCACATCCGATGTGCATCGCTGAATGATGTCGCCGGCAGCATTCTCCCCATGCCACGCATAGGGAAGATACGAGATCCGGCGGTAAAGCTGACCGCGCATCGTCTGCACCATGCGCTCTGCCGCCATCGCATTGAAGTACCGGAAAAGGAACCGGAAAAGGGCTCCCGCAAACGCAATGCCCGCCACGATCAGTGCGATCCGCCAGGGCTTTTCCCGCAGATAGGCAATTCCCCCCTGCCTTGCCCACGCAGCAAGCGGAGCGGGCAGCTGTGCTTCCCGGCTGCCGATCACGCTGTCCACCGCAAAGCTGATCACCCGCGGTCCGAGCATGTCCAGCAAAGATACCATTGCGGCACAGAGCATGCTGGTCACAAACAGGTGTGTACTGCCCTGCAGGAACTGCGCCAGAAGCGGCCAGCTTCCGGATCGATTCTTCTTCGCATTTTCCATTT
>CAMOSN010000074.1 GCA_946624935.1 uncultured Lachnospiraceae bacterium
AAACTCCAAACAGAGAACCGTCCCCTGTTTGAGGCAGCGAGGAAAAACATATACTATTCTGCTGCCTCGCCCGGGCACGGAAACTATATATATTGAGTTGACATATCTGACTGTATGAGATAAGATTAAAAAACCGATAGCATTCCCGAAGAAAAGCGCTTGACAATCCGCAGGCGAAGCGTTAACATGACAAAAACGAACACACGTTCGCATGGAGGAAAGAACATGGCAATAGATGAAAATAAACAGAAGGCACTGGATGTGGCCCTTGCTCAAATCGAAAAGCAGTTCGGGAAGGGCTCGGTGATGAAGCTTGGCGACCAGAGTGCGCATATGAATGTGGAAACGGTCCCGACGGGCTGCCTCAGCCTTGATATCGCGCTTGGCCTGGGAGGGATTCCCCGTGGAAGAATCGTGGAGATCTATGGACCGGAGTCCAGCGGTAAAACAACGGTAGCGCTGCACATGGTTGCAGAAATCCAGAAGCGCGGAGGAATCGCGGGATTTATCGACGCTGAGCATGCACTCGATCCGGTGTACGCGCGCAACATCGGTGTGGATATTGATAATCTGTACATCTCCCAGCCGGACAACGGGGAACAGGCTCTGGAGATCACCGAGACGATGGTCCGTTCCGGCGCGGTGGACATCATTATTGTCGACTCGGTCGCCGCGCTTGTCCCGAAGGCGGAAATTGACGGCGACATGGGGGATTCCCATGTGGGCCTTCAGGCGAGACTGATGTCACAGGCGCTGCGTAAGCTCACCGGTGTGATCAGCAAGTCCAACTGTACGGTGATCTTTATCAACCAGCTTCGTGAAAAGGTCGGAGTGATGTTTGGAAATCCCGAGACGACGACCGGCGGGCGGGCGCTGAAGTTCTATTCCTCCATCCGCATGGATGTTCGTCGTACGGAATCTCTGAAGCAGGGAGGCGAGGTGATCGGTAATCACACCCGTGTGAAGGTCGTGAAGAATAAGATCGCACCTCCGTTCCGGGAGGCGGAATTTGACATCATGTTCGGAAAAGGGATCTCCAGAGAGGGAGATATTCTGGATCTGGCTGCAGGTGTCAATGTCGTCAACAAGAGCGGTGCATGGTATGCCTATAACGGAGAAAAGATCGGCCAGGGACGGGAAAACACAAAGATCTGGCTTGCGCAGCATCCGGACATTATGGAGGAAATCGAGCGGAAGGTCCGTATGGAATACGGTCTGATCCCGAAGGAAGAAGAGGAAGCGTCCATGGCCGAAGCGCAGGAAGCGCCGCAGGGCGGTGAGCAGTAACCGTGGAACTGGTGGTCACACAGCTTGAACCGCAAAAAAGGAATATGTGCCGCGTGTGGATCAATGATGAGCCCGCGATGAGTCTTCCCCTGAAGGAGTGCGAAAGCCGGGGAATCTTTGAAACGGCAGTCCTCACGCCGGAAACAATTGCACAGGTTCATCTTCAGGTACTGCTCCCGGCAGCAAAGAAACGCTGCCTGGACGTCCTGCTTCGGGCGGATCAGTCCCGGAAAATGGTTCGGGACAAGCTTGCAAAGGATGGTTTTCCGGAGGATGTCATTGAGCTGGCACTGGACTATGCCCAGAGCTTTCACTACATCGATGACCGGCGTTTTGCTCTGAACCTGATCGAGCGGGAGAAGGATAAAAAGAGCAGAAAGGAGATCAGCGCCAGGCTGCGGGAAAAAGGAGTCCGCGAGGAGGATATTGCTGCTGCCTATGAAGAATGTCCGGAAGTGGATCCGGGGGATACGATCCGGGCGCTTGCCCGGAAAAAGGGATTTTCTCCGGAAAATGCCGACAGGAAGCAGCGTGACCGGTTTTACCAGTATCTCATCCGGAAAGGTTTCTCTTATGGTGAAATTACCAGTGCATTTTCAAGTGCTTTCTCAAAATACTTTCCGTCTTGACAGAGTATTCATCAGCGTGTAAAATATTTTTGTTTGCACTGCAGGCTTTTGAAAACCTGTATGTACCGTGAAAACAGAATAAGGAGGTGCTCCTGTGTTATGATTCCTATTATCATTGCCGTTGTCATAACACTGGTCATCGCCGTTCCGCTCAGCGCAGTTCTTGCTGTATCTCATAAAGAGAAGGTCAATAATGAAACGGTGGGTAATGCCGAAGAAAAAGCCCGTCAGATCATTGATGAAGCTCTGAGGACAGCAGAAACAAAAAAGCGTGAAGCGCTTCTTGAAGCGAAGGAAGAGGCTCTCCGAATGAAGAATGATTCGGAACGGGAAGCCCGTGACCGTCGTACAGAGGTGCAGCGCTATGAAAAGCGTGTCTTATCAAAGGAGGAAGCCGTTGATAAGAAGGCCAGTGCGCTGGAGAACCGCGAAGCCAGGCTGACAGCGAAAGAGGAAGATCTGAAGAAGAAGCATGCTGAAGCTGATCTCATCCTTGGACAGAGAGTACAGGAACTGGAGCGGATTTCCGGTTTAACCTCCGAACAGGCCAAAGAATATCTTTTAAAAACTGTTGAAGACGAAGTAAAAATTGACACCGCAAAGCTTTACAAGGAATTGGAAAGCCGCGCGAAGGAAGATGCCGGTAAAAAAGCAAAAGAGTATATTGTCACTGCGATTCAGCGCTGTGCCGCCGATTATGTTGCAGAGACAACGATCTCCGTTGTGCAGCTTCCGAATGATGAGATGAAGGGCAGAATCATCGGCCGCGAGGGCAGAAATATTCGTGCACTCGAGACGATGACCGGCGTGGATCTGATCATTGATGATACTCCGGAAGCTGTGATTTTGTCAGGCTTTGATCCGATACGGCGCGAGGTCGCCAGGATCGCACTGGAAAAATTGATCGTTGACGGACGAATTCATCCGGCAAGGATCGAGGAAATGGTCGAGAAGGCTCAGCGTGAAGTGGAAGCCACGATCCGGGAGGAAGGCGAATCTG
Organism: uncultured Lachnospiraceae bacterium; assembly: GCA_946624935.1. Classification (GTDB taxonomy): domain Bacteria; phylum Bacillota; class Clostridia; order Lachnospirales; family Lachnospiraceae; genus Merdiplasma. The sequence goes on from CAMOSN010000074.1 coordinate 2,917, forward strand.
CCTGCCTTGAGGTCGGCGTACATGGAATCCATCCTGAGCTGGTGAGGCTGCTTGGCCGGATGAAGTTCCGCAGCAGCTACGGGCAGAATGCCTTGAAGCATTCCATTGAAGTTGCGTATCTCGCCGGGTTCCTGGCCGGTGAGGTGGGAGTGGATATACGGATTGCGAAGAGAGCAGGTCTGCTGCATGACATTGGAAAATCCATTGACCATGAGGTCGAAGGATCTCATGTGCAGATTGGTGCCGATCTGTGCCGCAAGTATAAAGAGTCACAGACGGTGATAAATGCAGTTGAGGCTCACCACGGCGACGTGGAACCGGAAACCCTGATTGCATGTCTTGTTCAGGCGGCGGATGCAATTTCCGCGGCACGTCCCGGTGCAAGACGGGAAACATTGGAAACCTATACCAAGAGATTAAAACAGTTAGAAGATATTACGAACTCGTTCAAAGGTGTTGATAAGTCGTTTGCCATCCAGGCAGGCAGAGAAATCCGCATTATGGTTGTTCCTGAACAGGTCAGCGATGCCGATATGGTATTGATGGCCAGAGATATTTCAAAGCAGATCGAAGCTGAGCTGGAATATCCCGGACAGATCAAGGTCAGTCTGATCCGCGAATCAAGAGTCGTGGATTATGCAAAATGATTCAGAAGGATGAATTCAGAAGCTTGCTGGAAGTCATCTGAATTCGAAAACGATTGTAAATTTGATATTGTGAGCAAAAGTGTCACATCCCTGTCGGATGTGGCACTTTTGTTTTTACCGGGAAAATCCACAAAAAAAACCCTTTAGAATATCAGACTATTGGAAAATAAGTATAGTATTTTGCGCGGGAATGTGCTATAGTTAAAGAACTATAGGGTTTTGTGTGCATGAATGAAATGGGGGTGGTCTCTAAAATGTCAACACCACACAACAAGGCATCAAAGGGGGAAATCGCACAGGCAGTCCTCCTTCCGGGAGATCCGCTGCGGGCGAAGTTTATTGCTGAGAACTTTCTTGAGAATGTAACACAGTTCAATGATGTGCGGAATATGCTCGGTTTTACCGGCACGTACCAGGGAAAACCGGTATCTGTTATGGGAACGGGAATGGGCTGCCCGTCGATCGGGATCTACACCTATGAGCTGATCCATTTCTATGATGTAAAAACATTGATTCGGATCGGTTCGTGCGGGGCGATGACCGAAAAACTTCATCTTGGCGATATTGTGATGGCGATCGGAGCAAGCACGGACTCCAATTACGGAGCACAGTTCGAGCTGCCCGGTACATACTCCGCGACGGCTTCCTTCGAGCTGCTTGAGAAGGCCAGCTTAAGTGCCAGACAGCATGGCTTCCCGTACATGGTCGGGAATGTTCTTTCTTCCGATGTGTTCTATTCCGATACGGAAGACCGTTCGATGAAATGGACCAAGATGGGCATTCTGGCAGCGGAAATGGAAAGCTATGCACTCTACTGTAATGCCGCACGCGCAGGCGTGGATGCACTCGGGATTTTCTCTGTTTCCGATTCCATCGTGACAGGAGAAGCAATGTCTGCGCAGGATCGACAGACCAGCTTCACCAACATGATGACGGTTGCACTGGAGATTGCTGCAGAAACGGTCTGACCGGTTCCAGATACAGGGAATGAGTATCATTCCGGATACTTCACTATAGAAAATCATTTTTGAGGAGGAGACAAAAGATGATGAAAAAAGCACTTTTACTGGCTCTTACTGGCGTTCTGGCTTTGTCCATGGCGGGCTGCTCCAGCAAGAAAAAAGAGACAGAAGCAAAGGTTGAGGCTGAGGAAGCCGAGAAGACTACATCCGGTGATGTTTACAATGTAATGTACCTTGTAAACGGCAATCTGGGTGACAAGTCCTTCTTCGATTCCGCCAAAGCCGGACTGGATACTCTGGCAGCGGACGGCCGCATCAATCTTTCCTATGTAGAGATGGGCGGAACGGATGCGGATCAGCCGAAGTGGCTGAGCAATCTGTATGACGCAGCGGATTCCGAAGAGTACGATCTGATCATCTGCGGTACCTATCAGATGCCGGATTACCTGAAAGAAGTTGCTGAAGCTTATCCGGATCAGAAGTTCCTGATCTTCGATGATGATACCTATGCCGGAGAGGACAGCAATGTAGTCAACATCGTTTTCAAGCAGAATGACCTGGGATATATCGTAGGTACCTTCGCTGCAAAGATGACGCAGGATACGAATGTAGAGCGCATCAATGAAGATAAGGTCCTCGGCTTCGTCGGCGGCTTTGACAGCCCGGTTATCAACGACTTCATGGTCGGCTTCATCAGCGGTGCACAGGCTGTGGATCCCGAGACCAAGGTCGATGTACGTTATACCTCCGACTACGTTGATACCGCAAAGGCAAAAGAATACGGCATCTCCATGGTCAATGATTCCAAGTGCGACATCATCTGGGGCGTGGCCGGCAATGCAGGCAACGGTGCAGCAGAAGCGGTTCTTGAAACAAACGGCGGATGGTTCATCGGCGTTGACTCCGACCAGGAGCAGACTCTTTCCGCTGACCTTGCAGCGATCACCCTTACCTCCGGCCTTAAGAACGTCGGCAATTCTCTGATCTGGTTCTTTGATCAGTGGGATGCGGGCGAGGATCTGTTCGGCCAGAAGGTATCTCTTGGTATCGTTGAAGGCGGCGTAGGCATCGTGACCGACAAGAACTATGACAAATACGCCAGTGATGAAACAAAGGCTGCCGTTGATGCAGCGATCGAAGCTGTTTCCTCCGGCGAGATCACCGTTCCTTCCGCATTCGACGAAGGCGGCAATGAAGCAGCTCAGGCTCTTCGCGATGAGGTTCGTCCATAATCTCCTTGTGAAGATACTTTGATCTGGTAGGGAGCCGAATGTCCCTGATATTCCATATTTCAGATAATGGAGAGGAATATCAGGGACATTTCCGTTTCGGAAAAACCGGGCTGTACGGTATGAAGAGATTCCGCGAAGCCCGCAAATAAAAAGGGAAGGGGTTGGTTGCCGGATGAGTGAAGAATATGCCATCCAGATGAAGGGTATCACGAAAGTATATCCCAACGGTACCGTCGCCAATCAGGATGTGAATTTCAATGTCCGCAAAGGCGAGATCCATGCACTCATGGGAGAGAACGGTGCCGGAAAATCCACGCTGATGAAGATGCTGTTCGGTCTGGAGCAGCCTACAGAGGGAGAAATACTGGTAAATGGAGAGAGCGTAAAGCTGTCTTCTCCGACAGTGGCGATCTCAAAGGGAATCGGTATGGTGCATCAGCATTTCATGCTGGTCCCGAGCCTGACGGTCGCGGAGAATATGGTGCTGGGCATGGTCCCCACCAGATCCGGGGCACTGATCGATTACGACAAAGCAGTAAAAATCACCGAAGAATACTCCAAACGCTTCAATCTTAAAGTCGATGCCAACGCGAAGGTGATGGATATTCCCGTTGGTATGAAGCAGAAGGTGGAGATCCTCAAAGCACTGGTCCGCGGAGCGAAGATCCTGATTCTGGACGAGCCCACGGCAGTGCTGACGTCGCAGGAGACCGCCGAGCTGTTCACAGAACTGAAAAATCTGAAGACCCAGGGATATACCCTGATTTTTATTTCTCATAAGCTGAACGAGATCATGGAGATCACAGACCGTATGACGATTCTTCGGGGCGGCCGTTCCATGGGGGTGCACGAAACGAAAAACGTAACGCCGCAGGAGATCTCCAGGCTGATGGTCGGACGTGACGTCGTATTGAAGGTGGATAAGGACAAAGCGCAGCCCGGGGACACGGTCCTGAAGGTACGCGATCTCGAATTCGTGAATGAGTGGGGCAAGAAGATGCTCGACAAGGTATCCCTTTCGGTCCGGAAGGGTGAGATCCTTGGCATTGCCGGCGTGGAAGGCAACGGACAGAAGGAACTGGTGGATATGCTCTTTGGCTTTGAAACCCCCAATGCCGGCACGATCACGGTGAACGGCACCTCGACGATCGGGATGAACCAGAGAGAACTGCGTGAGCATCATATCGCTCTGGTGCCGGAGGATCGTATGCTTTACGGTATCGCGGGAACCGCGTCGATCGAAGAGAATATGATCAGTGACCGCGCAGCCGACAAGCGCTTCAACAAGGGACCGCTCTTCAACATGGCGGCGATCCATGAGGAGAGCAGCCGTCTGGTCAGGGATTACACGGTACTGTGCAAATCCGCGCAGCAGCAGGTCGGGTCTCTTTCCGGCGGCAACATCCAGAAGGTCGTAGTTGCCCGTGAATTTTCCAATGATCCGGTGCTGATCATTGCAGATCAGCCCACGCGGGGCATCGATGTAGGCGCCACAGAGTTTATTCGTAAAAAGCTGGTAGAGCTGTCCAGATCCGGCATCGCGGTCCTTCTGATCTCAGCCGATCTGAACGAAGTAATGGAGCTTTCCGACAGTCTCATCATTATGTGCGGCGGACAGATCGCGGCATATTTTGAGGATACTGAGAATCTCACCGACGATCTGATGGGAAGATACATGCTCGGCATCGAGCATCAGTCGCCGGAGGAAATCAGGAGGGTATGCCATGAGTAAGAAGAACAGTCTGAAATTTAGTGTAGTTCGCGCACTGGCAGCCATGGGAATCGCCCTTCTGGTGGCATTCCTCCTGATCTTTGTCAGCGCACAGGGCACCACCTTCGGGGATAAGATGTCCAATTCGCTCGCGGCCCTGCAGCAGATGCTGCTTCGTCCGCTGCTGAAGAAGAGCGGTAAATTTGCCGCGAAGAATTTCTGCGACATCCTTGCAGGAATGATCCCGATCATGTTCACAGGTCTTGCTACCTGCATCATGTTTGCAGCCAATCAGTTCAATCTTGGAGCGGAGGGCGGCATCATGCTCGGTGCTTTTGTCACGTCTCTTGTGGCGATCTACGCGCCGATCCCCGGTCCCCTTCTGATCGTTGTGGCCATTCTGGCCGGCGGTCTTGCGGTCGCGGTGATCATGCTGATCCCTTCTGTGCTGAAGGCCAAGCTGGGAGTATCCGAGATGGTAAACTCCCTGATGCTCAACTACGTCATCATGTACATCCTCAATTTCCTGATGAACAGCTATCTGGCGGACAGAAGCAAAGGTATTACACAGACCTACGCGTTCCGTGAGAACGCCATCCTTCCGCAGATCATCGACAACGGTTCCAGGTTCTCCTGGGGCTGGGCGATCGGTATCGTGGTGACGATCCTGTGCTGGTTCTTCATGTATCGGACAAGATGGGGCTACGGCATCCGGATGACCGGCATCAATCAGCCGTTCGTAATGTATTCCGGTATGAATGTTCCCCTGATCATCATCCTCTGCCAGGTGATCGGCGGTTTCCTGGCCGGCATGGGCGGCGGAATTGAGATGCTCGGACGCTACCAGTATTATAACTGGTCGGCGCTTCCCGGATATGGATGGACCGGTATCACGGTCGCCATACTGGCAGGGAACAATCCGATCTTTGTACCTCTTGCGGCATTCTTTATGTCCTACCTGACAAAGGGATGCTCGCTGATGTCCATGAATGCCAATGTTCCTGCCCAGCTGATCGATATTATCCAGGCAGTGATCTTCCTGTTCTTCGCGGCACAGCAGTTCCTGTCCGGCTATCGTCAGAAACTCGTTATCCGCAGTGCGCAGGAGGAGCTTGCAGCGAAAGCTGCCGCATCCGGAGAAAGGAGTGACAAATAAGAATGAATATTTTTACAACTGCTTTCTTCTTCTCGATCTTCCGAATTGCCACCCCGATCCTGCTCGCGACTCTGGCAGCCGTGATCGGTGAAAAAGGCGGCGTTTCCAACATCGGTCTCGAAGGTATCATGATGATGTCCGCTCTGTTCGGATCGCTCACGGCATACTGGACCGGCCAGTGGTGGATCGGCGTACTCGCGGCAATGGTGGTGGGCTGCGCAGAAGCCCTTCTGATGGGATTTTTCGCATTCAAGCTGAAAACGGATATCATCCTTACCGGTACCGCGGTCAACATGATCGGTTCCGGCGGCACGCTGTTCCTGGTCAAGGTCATCACCCAGGCGACGGAAGGACAGTCCTATGCGTCCACGACCGGCCTGATCACCAAGATCCATCAGATCCCGAGCCTGAATATTCCGCTGATCAAGGACATTCCCGTGATCGGGAAAGTGATCTCCGGACACTCGATCCTCACCTACATCGCATTCCTTCTGGTGTGGCTTACCGCGATCCTGCTGTATAAAACACCGCTTGGACTGAATATCCGTTCCGTGGGTGAGAACCCGAACGCAGCTTCCTCCGTAGGCGTGAGCGTGAACCGGATCCGCTATATTACGATCGGTATCGGCGGTATTCTCGCCGGTCTTGGCGGTGCGTACATGTCCATGTACTATGCAATGGGATGGTCGCTCGACATGGTTGCCGGACGGGGCTTCATTGCACTGGCAGCGCAGTCGATGGGCGGCGGCGAACCGCTGGGCTCGATGTTCGCGGCGCTGATCTTTGGTTTTGCGCAGGCACTGGGAATCAAGGTTTCCTCGACAGGTGTCGATTCCAACCTGGTTGCACCGATCCCGTATATCGTTACGATCCTTGCACTGATTGTATTTGCGCTTTTGCAGCGCCGCAATGAGAAAAAGCGTCACGACAACGCACTTGAGTAAGAACACGATCCCTCGGACTGTGTTTTGTACGAACAGACATGCTGTACAGATATCTGCTCATAACCTATGAGGAGATATCTGTTTTTTCGGGGAGAAAATATGAAAAGACTACCGATCATTCTGGATGGTGATCCGGGACATGACGACGCCATTGCCTGGGTATTTGCAAAAGCAGATCCGGGGCTGGACATACTTGCGGTCACATCTGTCGCCGGGAACCAGACGATTGAAAAGACAACGATCAATGCCAGAAGGATATGCGCGCTTTTGGGTATCGATGCACCATTTGCGAGAGGGGCGGAGAGGCCTCTGATCAATCCGCCGGTTACCGCGGGGAACTGGCATGGGGAGAGCGGGCTGGACGGGCCAGCAATGCCGGAGCCGGATCAGGAGATCTGTCCGCTTCCGGCTCCGGATCTGATGGCGGAGGTGATTCGGAAGAGCCCGGATCCTGTGACGATTATCTCCACTGGTCCGCTCACGAACACAGCCCAGCTTCTGCTGACCCATCCGGAGGTCAAAGCGAATATCGGACGGATCTCCATCATGGGGGGCGGTGTGACGCATGGCAACTGGGTTCCCGCGGCGGAATTCAACATCTGGGAGGACCCGGAGGCGGCATGGCTCGTTTTTAACAGCGGGCTTCCTCTGACCATGAGCGGTCTGGATGTCACGGAAAAAGCTCTGATCTGCCCGGAGGATTTTTCGAGAATCGAAGCGGTCGGAAACCAGGTGGCGGACATTGTGCTCGGATGGCTGAAATTCTTTTATATGCATCCTATGGAGATCGGCTATGCGGGAGCTCCCGTACATGATCCATGTGCCGTACTGGCGCTCACCCATCCGGAAATCTTCCGGATGCAGCAGCTGCATGTGGATGTGGAGCTGCACGGGGAACTCACCCGGGGCGAAACCGTGGCCGATTTTCGGAGCTGGTCCGATGCGGAAAAGAATGCCACCTGCGTTCTGGACATCGACCGGGGAAAATATATCGATCTGCTGATCGAAGCGCTGCATACGTTTGACGGAAGAGAGGTGCCGGTATGAACGGATATTTCTATGAGCAGAAGCAATCGCCCATCCCGGTGTGGATCGACCTGGACACAGGCGTAGATGACGCCATTGCGCTGATGTGTGCCTGTGCGCTCGAAGCAGGCGGAAAGCTGGCCATCAAAGGGGTATCCGCAGTCAGCGGAAACGTTCCGCTGACTCGTACCTTCGAAAACTGCCGGGATGTGTTATCCATGTGCGGAAGATCCGATATACCCGTGTATGCCGGAGCGGACCGTCCGCTGATCGAGGAACCGGTCAACGCAGTCGGTGCACATGGAGCCGACGGACTGGGCGGGAACATCCTGGAACCATCGAAGGCTCCCAGAGAAACCGAGAAAGCCTGGGACGCCCTTTACCGTTGTGCACAGGAGTGTCACGGGGAGCTGGAGCTGATTCTGACTGGCCCCGAGACAAACGCAGCGATCGCCTTCATGAAATATCCGCAGTTGAAAACAATGATCCGACGCATTCTGGTCATGGGCGGAGCCGACATCGGCGGAAACGCCACCGCTGCAGCGGAATTCAACATCTACGCCGACCCTCACGCAGCGCAGGCCGTGCTTGAGAGCGGCCTGCCCATCGTCATGTGCGGACTGGATGTGACCATGAAGGCAGTACTGCCCGGCCGGCAGGTACGGGAGCTGGTCGGCCTTGGAGCAAAGGCGGCACCATTCTTCCAGGCCAGCATGGAGCTGGTGAACACCATCATGAAGGGGACCCTGGGGGACGAGTGCACCGTACACGACGCCTGCCCCGTGCTGTACGCAGTCTACCCGGAGCTGTTTACCGGAGTCGAATGCGGCGTAAGCGTCGAGACGCGCGGAACCCTCACCCGGGGGCAGACCGTCACCGACTGGGACACGGACAACAAGTTTCCGGTACGCAACGTGCTGCTCGTGCGGGATGTCGACCGCGCAGCATTCGCACAGAGGCTGATGGAGCTCCTCGCGCCGCGGTAAGTTCCGGATGCGGATCATTCTATATGTTTTTCCTCGGGCGTTTCTCTGGCACTTAAGCGGACGGCACACGGTGGGGAGAATGCGGGGAGGGGCACACGGTGATTATTTACGCTCGACACGGGCCCACTCCGCTG
>CAMOSN010000075.1 GCA_946624935.1 uncultured Lachnospiraceae bacterium
GGGGCGTGTTCGGCGGACTGGGCCTGAAGACCGGCGGTCTGTGGGGCACCGAGGAGCTGAGCGAGCCGGAGCGTATCGCACTGGGCTTTGAGCGCGGCATCAACCTGCTGGGCGGCTACGGCAACCTGGAAGCCATCACCGAGGGCTACAACCTCCTCGTTCAGAACGTGGGCCAGACCGAGGCAGATGCGATCGTGAGCAAGGCTGCTTACAATTACATCTATCTGATGATGAACCTGAACATGTTCGAGCAGCCGTATAACGACAGCGCTTATGCGGACAGCATCATCTTCAGCGAGTCTGCGACCGCTTACGGCAAAGAGACCCAGCAGCAGTCTGTGGTCATGATCAAGAACGACGGAACCATCAAGGAAGGCTCCGACAAGGATAAGCCGAAGGTTTATGTACCGTATGTGTACAGCACCGGATTTACCGCAAACTGGATGTTCGGCATCAACCCGGGCACCCCGTCCTGGCAGCCGGGCATGGATCTGGATGTTCTGGGACAGTACTTCGAAGTGGTTACCGATACCCTCGGCGATCCGACCGGAGAAGCCGGCATGGACGGCAACCCGACCTACACCAAGGATGATCTGACCCGTGCATCCGCGGAAGACATTGCTTCCTGCGATTACGTGCTGGTCGGCATGAACGGCGCTTACTCCGCGTCCTATTCTTCCTATCTGACGGCAGCCTTCGGACCGCCCACAGAGCCGGAAGGCGAGGAAGTTTATTATCCGGCTTCCCTGCAATATGCTGAGTACACCGCGGATACCGCGATCGATCCGTCGATCTCCGGCTGCGTGGTGGAAGGTGAAAAAGAGAACCGCTCCTACAAGGGCGTGACCGCTCCGGCGGATGCAAACTACGGACATCTGGAAGCACTTCAGTATGCGGCAGAAGCAGCCGGCGACGTACCGGTGATCGCATCTGTAGCGATGGAGCGCGGCATGGTATGGACCGAAGTGGAACCGCTGTGTGACGTGATCCTGGTATCCTACAATGCACAGAAACCCGACGCAGTGGCACAGATCATTCTGGGCGCAGCCGAGCCGCAGGGCCTGCTGGTGTTCCAGCAGCCGGCTTCTATGGAAGCAGTTGAAGCGCAAGTGCCCGACGTACCGAGAGATGTGGAATGCTACACCGATGCGGCAGGCAACACCTATGACTTTGCGTTCGGTATGAACTGGGCCGGCGTGATCGACGACGAGCGTACTGCGAAGTACACCGCCGAGCCGCTGACCAAGGTAGCAAGCTTTGACTTCGGCGAGCAGTTCAAGAGCGCTGCAGGCGAAGAGGCTGTGGAGAGCGCTACGGAATCCGCTCTGGAAGGAGCGACCGAGGCTGCTGTTGAAGAAGCCACGGAAGCAGCCGTTGAAGAAGCCACCGAAGCAGTCGTTGAAGGAGCTACCGAGGCAGCTGCTGAGGAAGCCACGGAAGAGATGACCGAGGCGCAGAGCGAGCCGACGACCTGAGTGATATAGGAAGTATCCGACTGGATCTTTGAACTTAAGATACGTTCCCAAAGCAGGGGTGTTTTCCACGAACTTAAGACACTTTCCCTGAGCAGGGAAAAGTACAGCTTTGCCAGGATGAGGTACTCCCCAAATGTACTTCATTCTGGCGGGGATCCATCAAAGGACATCAATAGAGCCGGCCGAAAGACCGGTTTACCAAGCAATTAACAAGGAGGAAAAGAGATGATTAATTTCCTGGGATCCGTGTTATCCCCGATCCTTGCTCCGATGGGCGTCAGTGAGGCGGACCTGCTCTCCTACCTGAACATGCTTCAGGGCTATGTGTGGGCGATCCTTGCGATCATCGTAGCAGTCATCGTGATCATGATCGCGGCGCATAAGGCAAAGAAGGGCAACCGTCATGTGATCCGCTGGATCGCCGGCCTGGGCGGCCTGGCAGCGATTGTAGCGATCGTGAACGCGATCTGCTTCGGACCGATGTACAACAACGTGTCCGGTTTCCTGAATGCATCCAAGGTAGAGCTGTCCGAGGAGACGGTTGCACAGAGCCGCGCGACCGTACAGAAGGTCGGCGAAGAGGGTATGGTTCTTCTGAAGAACAATGGCATCCTTCCGCTGACAGACACCAAGACTCTGAACGTGTTCGGCTGGGCTTCTACCAATCCGCTGTACGGCGGAACCGGTTCCGGCTCCTCCGATTCTTCCACAGCTGTCAGCATTCTGCAGTCCCTGAAGAATGCGGGCTTTGAGACCAATGACGGACTGAGCGGCATGTACCGCGAGTATCGCGCGGATCGTCCCACGATCGCGATGGCTTCGCAGGACTGGACCATTCCGGAGCCGCCGGTCAGCGTGTACAATGACGACCTGATCGCTGCAACGCATGAGTTCTCTGATACGGCTGTGATCGTCATCGGACGTTCCGGCGGTGAGGGCGCTGACCTTCCCACCGACATGCTTTCCGTGATCAACGGCACCTACAACCCGGCAGCCACCGTTTCTGCCGCACCCGCCAACTTCAATTACATGGCGGCTTCCTACACCAACAATGGTGCGTATGATGACTTCGAGGCAGGCGAGTCCTATCTGGAGCTGTCCGTCACCGAGGAGAACATGATCGAGAAGGTCTGCTCCGAGTATGACAAGGTTATCGTGATCATCAACGCCAACAATGCCATGGAGCTTGGCTGGGTCGACGAGTATGAGCAGATCGGCGCCGTCATTCTGGCTCCGGGTTCCGGTATCAGCGGCTTCGCTGCACTGGGTGAGATCCTCAACGGTACCGTCAATCCGTCCGGCAGAACGGTCGACACCTATGTGAAGGACCTGATGGCGACTCCGTACATCAACAACATCGGCAACATGGCCTACTCCAATGTGGACGACCTCAAGCAGACCATCGCTGCCGCAGATCCGGCTTACGAAGGTAACATCGCATTCGCAAACTATGTGGAAGGCATCTATGTCGGCTACAAGTACTATGAGACCGCATCCGACGACGGTGCGATCAATTATGAAGAGCATGTGCAGTATCCGTTCGGTTACGGTCTGAGCTACACCACGTTTGAGCAGAAGATCGAGAACTTCGCGGACAACGGAGATACCGTAAGCTTCGACGTGGCAGTGACCAACACCGGCGATGTGGACGGTAAGTCTGTTGTTGAAGTGTACTTCACACCGCCTTACACCGACGGCGGCATTGAAAAGGCTTCCGTCAACCTGATCGACTTCGGCAAGACCGATGTGATCAAGGCAGGCGAATCCGCCACCCTGTCCTTCGAACTTAAGAAGGAAGACATGGCGGCTTACGATTCCGAAGGCATCAAGGTCGCAGGCGGCGGTTATATTCTGGAAGCCGGTGACTACACGATCTCCGTGCGTTCCGATTCCCATACGGTACTGGCTGAGGAGACCTTCAATGTTGCAGAAGATATCGATTACAGCACCGATGGACGTGCAAGCGACAACATCCCGGCTGTGAACCAGTTTGAAGACTATGCCCGCGGTGACTTTGAGGTTCTGTCCCGTGCCGGCAAGTTCGCGAACTATGCGCAGACCTGCGGACGCGTGCTCGAAGGCGACGACTTTGTGATGGACGATGAGACCCGCGCGAAGATCGAAGAATACGCATGGGGCACCTATGACAGCACGAAGTATAATGATGATGCAGATGAGATGCCTACGACCGGCGCGAAGAACGGCCTGAAGCTGGCTGACCTGACCGGTAAGGATTACGATGATCCGATGTGGGATCAGCTGCTCGATCAGATGAGCTTCGAAGATATGGCAACGCTGATCAACGTAGGCGGATGGCAGACGGTTGCGATCGATTCGGTCGGCAAGGTCGGCACCTCCGACTGTGACGGCCCGGCTGGCCTGAGCAACTTTATCACCGGCGCTTACGGCAGTGCTTATCCGGCAGAAGTTCTGATGGCACAGACCTGGAGCAAGGAGATGGCCTACGAGATCGGTACCTCCATGGGTCAGGAATATGCTGACGCCAACAACTACGGCTGGTACGGCCCCGCAATGAACACGCACCGCTCCGCATTTGCCGGACGTAACTTCGAGTATTACTCCGAGGATGGTGTGCTTGCCGGCCTGATCGCCGCACAGGAGATCAACGGCGCTGCGACCAAGGGCGTATATCCGTACATCAAGCACTATGCTGTGAACGACCAGGAGACCAACCGCTGCTCCTTCCTGCTCACCTATGCGACCGAGCAGACGCTGCGTGAGATCTATCTGAAACCGTTCGAGCTGGCTGTAAAGGGCTACACCGGCGTACCGCTGGCAGCCATGTCCGCATTCAACTGGATCGGCACCGAGCCGGCCTGCGCGAATGATGAGCTGCTCAACACCGTACTGCGTGACGAGTGGGGCTTCGTAGGTATGGTAGAGACCGACTACAACGGTTCCTACGGCTACCAGATCACCGACCACTGCATCCGCAACGGCAATGACCTGATGCTCGGCTTCAACGGTGCAGCCTCCAACGTTCTGGCTGACCAGAGTGCGACCGCAGTCAAGGCTATGCGCCAGGCCTGCAAGAACATTCTGTACACCGTCGGCAACAGCGGCTACTACACCATGAACGAGCAGACCGAAGGCGGCCTGACCAACATGCAGAAGATCTTCTACGGCGCAGACGCTGCAGCTGCAGCAGTTGTGATCATTCCGCTGCTCATCGTGCTTCTTCGCTGGAGAAAGAAGAGAAAAACTGCCTGAGTTTTAAGTAGATTCAATAACAAATAAAGTCAATATTTTGGGGGAAGGGCCGCTGTGCTATAGCGCAGCGGCCCTTCCCCCAATTGCTTTAGATACGGTGATTACATGGACATGGAATATAGCGTGCAACAAAGAAAAAGCCCAAATATAACGCATAAGAATAGACACATTTTGAGCGTAACTAAAACTATTTGAGGCATTCTTCAAGATCAACAAGCGAGGTAAAGAAGCACCGTCCCCATGGACTCATTTGTACGGGTCCTGCAGGTCGGACCATACGTCGATGGACTCCGTAACAGCGTTTTCGATGCCGTCAAAATCATTATGATCGATGACATCGTAGATTTTTTTATGAGTCTTATAAATGAATTCGCCTTTCTGCTTTTTGTGGGTCTCGGCGATGGAATCCTGCATGAAGTCCATGATGAAGCTGTAGATACGTTCCATCAGGACGTTGCAGGAAGCTTTGCCCAGCAGACGATGGAAAGCGAGGTCATTGGCGAGCATTTCATCGGCGGAAGCTCCTTTTTCCACGAAGGAAGCAAGCTGCTTCAGGTTTTCCTGCATCTCCCTGCGCTGTTCACCGTTTTCGGCGGAGTGCTTCAGGATCAGCTGGAGAATGTCGATCTCTACGTACTGGCGGAATTCGTACATTTCCTGCAGGTTGGGATTGGTAAGATAAAAGCTGAACAGGAAGGAATCGATCACACTGTTGCCCGGCGTATCGCTGACGTAGGTGCCGTTTCCGACCTTGACCTCGATCAGGCCGAAGGCAGAGAGGATCTTCATGGCTTCGCGGACAGATCCACGACTGACGCCCATTCCCTCTGAGATTTCCAGTTCGTTGGGGAGCCGGTCTCCGGGCTTGAGCTTGCGCTCGACCAGGAGTTGTTTGATGTGGTTCACGACCAGATCGACAGCAGATTCTCTTTTTGCAGCGTGGAAATAATTAGACATAACGGGTTCCTCCAGGAAGGGTGATGTGCAGTAGTATAAACCAATCTATTTCAATATTACGAAAACTGATTATTATTTTAACGCATTTTCCTGTTTTAGAAAAGAGAAAGGTCAAATGTTTGTCGAATATACTATTTGGACAGGAGAGAAGCCAGGAGAAGGCAGAGGGGGAAGGAGAAGGCAGGGAGCCACGGGACCTGTCCCCATGGCTTGCCACTGGTACATTTGCATAAAAATGCAGGAAAAAATCTATGCATTTGCAACGATTGACGGAAAGGCACGAGAGATGATATATTACTTTTATCAAACGTATGATGTTTGACATACGATAATCGTTTCTTTTGGTTCCGTTTTGTTTCATTACATAATTTTCGAATGGAAAAGGAGGAAAAACATGAAGTCCAGAAAAGCTCTTTCCGTAATGATGACAGCCGCCGTGGCCATGAGCATGCTTGCTGCAACCGCAGTGTATGCAGAGGATGCCTATGAAATCCCGGAAGCTTATCAGCTGAGCGAAGGCGATTACAAGATCGGCCTTTCCAATTCATTCTACGGCAATAACTGGAGAAAGCAGATGGTCGAGTCCTTCGAGCAGGCCGCACAGGAAGCGAAGGATGCCGGCTACATCGCGGATTATGAGATCCAGAACGGCGACGGTACCGTGAACACCCAGATCGCTCAGATCAACTCCTACATCCTGGGCGGCGTGGACGCGATCTGCATCAATGCAGCTTCCTCCACCGCACTGAATGATGTTATCTCCCAGGCAATGAACCAGGGGATCAAGATTGTGGCATTCGACTCCATTATCGATCTGGAGGGTGCCTACACGATGGACTATGACTGGATCAGCATGGGCGAGCGCAAAACCCAGTACATCATGGACCGCATCGGCGGCAAGGGCAATGTTGTGATCGTTCGCGGCCCGTCCGGAGCAGCTCCCGACGAGGGAATCTATGAGGGTATCATGAACATCCTGAACCAGTATCCGGATGTGAATGTAGCTGCCGAAGTACTTGGCGAGGCTGATGCTACCACCACGCAGGAAGGTCTGATGAACGTTCTTTCCTCTCTGCCGGAAATCGACGCTGTGATCACTCACTGCGGTGCTGACTCCATGGGTGCTGTCAATGCATTCGAGTCCATGGGAATGGAAGCTCCGATCATCATCGGTGATAACACTGCAGAGTTCATGAAGTGGTGGTCCGACAAGGCAGCAGATGGTTATGAGACGCTGTCCGTGAACTCCACTCCGTCCTGTGGTTCCGGTGCTCTGTGGGTAGCAGTTGCAGTTCTGAACGGCCTTGACGTTGAGCAGAACATGATCCTTCCGTTCATCTATGTGGAGCAGGATGAGATCGATCAGTATCAGGATCTCGAAGCCGGTAAGATTGCCAGCCCGTACATGTCCTATGAGTATGTCGTAGAGAATATCCTTGCTGCTGAATAAGAAATAATGAAAGGCTGCCGCGCCGCCGGGGTTTGCAGCGCGGCAGCCTTTTTGAATCCGGGAATGAACAGAGTCTGCCGGCAGGGCCGGCACGGATGGCTTAAGGAAGATCCCGGCATCACTCAGGATCTGTAACAAAATTTCATTACAGTTCCTCACATTCACAAGGAGGTACAGGATTTGAGTTCCGCAAACATGCCGCTGGTTGAGGCGAAGCATTTTCGTAAGGTGTATTATCCGACGATCGCTGTGGCGGATATCAGCATGACAATACAGAAGGGAGATATTCTGGCCCTGGTCGGCGCGAACGGCGCGGGTAAGAGTACCTTCACAAAGGCCATATCGGGCGTGATCAGCTGCGATGAGGGCGAACTGATTTTTGACGGGAAGAAGGTAGATCTGGATCATTACAGTCCGGCGGTTGCGCGTGAACTGGGAATTCGGGTGGTGCATCAGGAGCTTTCCCTGTGCAAGAACCTCACCGTTTATGAAAATTTTTATGTAGAGCAGGCCCAGAACATCAAAAAGGTGGTGGGCTGGCGCGCGGATGCGCGGAAGATGGCTGCTGAGGCGATCGACCGGGTGTTTCCGGGCAGCGGGATCGATGTCAATGCATCCTTGAGCAGCCTGAGTATCGCCCAGCAGCAGATGGTGGAGATCTCCAGGGCGACCAGTGACGCAAACATGAAGCTGATGATCCTGGATGAGCCGACCTCCTCCCTTCCGGAGGACCGCACCCGGCAGCTGATGGATTATCTGATCCGTACGGCGAAGGAAGGCATGACCTACATTTACATTTCTCATCGCCTGAAGGAAATCATGACCATTGCGAACCGCGTGTTCATCATGCAAAACGGCAATGAGAAATGGCAGGGCGGCATCGGGGACACCAGCGAAGAGCATATGGTGCAGCTGATGGGTGAAGGCATCGGCGACGGCACCGAGCCGGTGGAGCTGTCGGAGTTTACGGCACCTGAGCTGAACAAGTCCATCAGCGTGACCGGTGAAAAATATACGACCAGGCGGCTGAAGGGAATTACCTTCGAAGCTTATGGCGGTGAGATCGTGGGACTGACCGGCCTGGAAGGGAACGGGCAGCTGGATTTCCTGCAGGACATCCTGCTCAAATCCGGGAAAAAGGTTGCAGGGCTGAACATCAGCGGCAATGTAGCTTTCGTTGCCGGCGACCGCAAAAAGGAGGGAATCTTCCCGCTGTGGTCCATCTCCGACAATCTGGTGCTGACCAAAGCGGCCAAAAGCGGGATCTTCAAGCATCTGAGCCGGCAGTGGCTGGAGGAATCAGTCGGCTACTGGTATGAGAAGCTGCACATTAAAAGTGACGGACCGCAGGCCATGATCACGAGCCTTTCGGGCGGGAATCAGCAGAAGGTGCTGATTGCGAGAGCGCTGGTGGCGGATGCGGATATTATTCTGCTGGACGATCCGACCAGGGGCGTGGATCAGCCGACCAAGATTGCGCTGTACGAGCTTCTGCGGGAAGCCGCCTCGGCGGGCAAGCTGGTGATCTGGCGCACGTCGGACGATGCGGAGCTGGAGTTCTGCACAAGGCTGTTTGTATTCAACGAAGGCCGTATCGTCGGAGATATTCAGGATAATAAAGTGGATCATGACACGGTCATGAAGCTGTCCTTTGCCAATAAAGAAGAGAAGGCCAAGCAGGACATGGGCGGAAAGAAGTTCACGTTGCCGCTGTTTACCTTCGCATTGATCGCAGCAATCGTGATCTATGGAATCTGCGCGACCCGCTCGCCACTCCTTCTGAGTGAATACGGCGTGCAGCTGATGGCGGTAGGCTTTGCAGCGCTGGTGCTGTGTGCGCTTGCCCAGACCTTTATCATCGGTCTTGGACATGTGGACCTGGGCGTCGGGAATTTCTGCGGACTGGTCAATGTGCTTTGCTGTACGCTGCTGTTTGAGAAACCCTTCCTGGGCGTGCTCGCGCTGCTGGCGGCGTTTCTGGTATATCCGCTGATGGGATTTGTCATCCAGAAACGGAATGTACCGGCGATCATCGTCACCCTGGGTATGTCCTTTGTGTGGATCGGGATTGCCATTTCCCTGCAGAGCATGCCGGGCGGCACCTGCCCTGCCTGGATCCGCACGGTGTTCTACACCGATCTTCCTGTGCTGAATACGCTTTGCTACTGGGTGATCGGCTTTACCGTACTGGCGATCGTGATTTACCGGTCCAAATACGGAACGGTTCTGCGCGGCTTCGGCAATAACGAGACCGCGATGATCAATTCCGGCTGGAACCGGGCGAAGGCTTACATGGCGATCTATGCAATTGCGGGCTTCTTTGCCTTCATGGCCGGTGTGATGTGCTCCGCGATCAATAATGCATCCGATGCCTCCGCATCCGGTACCTACACGATGCTTGCGGTCGCCTCTGTCATTATCGGCGGCGGATATTTCTCCGGAGGCATTGTCACACATTTCGGTGCGCTGTGCGGCGCGATCTCTCTGACGATGATCAGCGTTCTGCTGGGACTTTTGAAGGTCAGCACGGACTACACAGCATCCATTCAGGGACTGGTGCTGATCCTGATTCTGTCGCTGCGTCTGCTTAAGGGAAGGGGGAATAAGTCATGAAGAAACAGGGAACCGGCAGCTTTTTCCGTAAAAATGCGAGCATTCTGATGGTGGCCGGCGGCTGTATCATCCTGTGGCTTTTGATGGGAATCTTCGGAAACGGTATCCGGCTGAGCTCCCTGATCAATAATGCCTATACCGCTTCTTTCCTTGCAATTGCCGGTCTGGCGCAGATGCTTGTGGTGACCACGGGACGCGGTGCCATTGATCTTTCCATTCCCGGCATGATCACACTGGGTGGTTACCTGGGCATGATGATCTGCAACGGGGAGAACATTCGGATCATCCCTGCGCTCATTGCGGTGCTTGCCGCCGGTGCAGTGGTTGGATTTTTGAACAGTCTGATGGTGATCTATCTGAAGATCCCGGCCATCATTGCGACGATGGCGATGAACTATATCATTGTGACGGCGACCATGCTGATCGACCACAACTTCAACGTGTTTACGATCCCCTCCCTGCTGAAGGGCTTTGTGACCGTGCGTGTGGCGGGTATTCCGATCATCATTTTCGTGGTCGTGGCGCTGGCGCTGGGGATCAGCTTTATGATCCGTTCCACGACCTATGGCAAGAGCCTGCTGTCGATGGGACAGAACCTTGAAGCCGCCAGGCTTGCCGGTGTGCAGGTGGTAAAGACCGAGATGATCACCTATGTGACGGCCTCGATCTTTGCAGGGATCGCAGGCATGCTGATCTCAGCGCGTGTGAACGGTGCAAGGCTTGGCATGGGCGACAATTATCAGATGGACAGTATCGCCTGTATCGTGGTCGGCGGAACACTGATGTCCGGCGGCAGAGCCAATGCGATCGGCACGCTGGTGGGCTCACTGTTTCTGTATCTGATCATTGCGGCCATGCAGCTGATGGGTGCGAATGCAGGCATCCAGAGCGTGGTCAAGGGCGGCCTGATCATCGTGGTGCTGCTGCTGGGTGCCGGCAGTGGAACCGTGAAGCGCAAAGCAAAAGCAGCCTGATTACAGAGGAAAGGAAAGAAGGAGAACAACATGATTATCGATGCCCATGTACATCTTGGAGAGGATGTGGTATTTGACGAGGTCAATACCGAGGAAGAACTGATCCGGTACTATGATGAATTTCAGATCGACGGCGGAATCATTCAGCCATTCATTCCGCGTCCTTATATCAGGGATCATCAGGAGATCCACAACCGGATCGCAAAGGTCTGCAAAGAGCTGTGGCCACGGAAGAAATTTTTCGGAATGGCTTCCATCAATCCCCATTTTTATCCGGAGGATTATGATGCGGAGGCCAGAAGATGCGTGGAGGAGCTTGGCTTTAAGGCAATCAAGATCACGCCGATCGCCCATGCCTGCCACCCGTCCTCGAAGGATGCCTATCACGTGTATGAGGTGTGCCGCGAGCTGAATGTGCCGCTGATGATCCACACAGGAAACGGAATTCCGTTTGCGGATCCGACCAGTGTGTACCGCGGCGCAAAGGATCATCCGGATGTAACGGTGATCCTCGCGCATGCAGGCTCGGAAAGCTTCCATCAGCAGGCCCGGATCATTGCGCAGGAGCTGGACAATGTGTATCTGGAGCCGAGCTGGTGCGGGACCAATGCAGTGAAGCACATGATCGAGGAGGTCGGATGCGACAAGATCATGTTCTCCTCGGACAACTTTGATCAGATTCCTGTGGAACTGGCCAAGTACCGCCAGATCATCAAAAATCCGGAGGATCTGGAGAAGGTGATGTGGAAGAACGCCAATAA
>CAMOSN010000076.1 GCA_946624935.1 uncultured Lachnospiraceae bacterium
ACAGGAAGTATACAAACGATAGAAGGAATACAAAAAGCGGATATTCACGAAATGAAGATGCCTCGGCCAGTCGGCACCTGGCGGAGACGGCATACAATACGCAGGAATTCAGGAAATTAAGATGCCTCAGCCAGCCTGACAGAGCAATCAAGCAAGAAATCATATAATGATTTGGCAGCCTAATATGGCGGCCGGCACTTAAACATGTGCATGCATTGAGATATTGAGATAAGGATAAATATAGGCTATATAAGGTACTATAAGGAAATACAGAAAGGAAGTAGATCATCAGCTATGGAAAACACAGGAAAGAACTTTATTGAGCAGATCATTGAGAAGGATCTGGCGGAAGGGCATGTGAAGGAAATCTGTACGCGGTTCCCGCCGGAGCCGAACGGTTACCTGCACATCGGCCATGCCAAATCGATCCTGCTCAATTACGGGCTCGCCCAGGAGTATCACGGCAAGTTCAATGTCCGCTTCGACGATACGAATCCGACAAAGGAAAAGACGGAATTTGTGCAGTCGATCAAGGAGGATATCGAGTGGCTCGGTGCTGACTGGGAGGACCGCCTGTTCTTTGCATCGGATTATTTCGATCAGATGTATGAGTGTGCACTGAAGCTGATCCGGGACGGGAAGGCTTTCGTGTGTGATCTGACAGCCGATGAGATCCGCGAGTACCGCGGCACGCTTACCGAGCCGGGCAAGGAGAGCCCGTACCGCAATCGCAGCATCGAAGAAAACCTGAAGCTGTTCGAGGAAATGAAGAACGGCGTGTACGAGGATGGTACGAAGGTGCTGCGCGCGAAAATCGATATGGCATCGCCGAACATGAATATGCGTGACCCGGTCATCTATCGTGTGGCACGCATGACCCATCACAACACCGGCGACAAGTGGTGCATCTACCCGATGTACGACTTTGCGCATCCCATCGAGGACGCGATCGAGGGCGTGACGCATTCCATCTGCACACTGGAGTTCGAGGATCATCGTCCTCTGTACGACTGGGTCCTGATCGAGTGCGGCTTCAAAAAGACTCCGCAGGACACCCCGAAGCAGATCGAGTTCGCGAAGCTGTATCTGACCAACGTGGTGACTGGCAAGCGCTACATCAAGAAGCTGGTGGAGGAGCAGATCGTGGACGGCTGGAATGATCCGCGTCTGGTGTCGATCGCTGCCCTCAAGCGCCGCGGCTTCACCCCTGAATCCATCCGCAAATTTGTGGATCTGGTCGGCGTGAGCAAGGCCAACAGCTCCGTGGATTATGCAATGCTCGAGTACTGCATCCGCGAGGACCTCAAGCTGAAGGCACCGCGCATCATGGCAGTGACCGATCCGCTGCGTCTGGTGATCGACAACTATCCGGAGGATACCGAAGAGCTTCTGGAGGTGGAGAACAATCTGGAGAATCCGGAGATGGGCAAGCGGCAGGTGCCGTTCTCGAAGGAGCTGTTCATCAATCGGGACGACTTCATGGAGGAGCCGCCGCGCAAGTATTTCCGTCTGTTCCCGGGCAATGAGGTGCGTCTGATGGGTGCTTATTTCGTCACATGCACCGGCTTCGATAAGGACGAGACCGGCAAGGTGACGACGGTACACTGCACCTATGATCCCGCGTCCCGCGGCGGCAACAGCCCGGACGGCCGCAAGGTCAAGGGAACGATCCACTGGGTGTCTGCGAAGACGGCCGTGAAGTGCGAGGTCCGTATGTTCGAGAACCTGATCGACGAAGAGAAGGGCGTGTACAATCCGGACGGTTCGCTCAATCTCAATCCGAATTCGCTGACCGTACTGCCCGAGTGCTACGTTGAGCCTTCTGTGGCAGATGCAAAGGCCTACGACCGGTTCCAGTTCGTGCGTACCGGATTCTTCTGCGTGGACGCAAAGGACTCTGCACCCGGCGCGCTGGTGTTCAACCGGATCGTATCGCTGAAGAGCTCCTTCAAGCTGCCGGCGAACCCGGCATAAGTTGTAAAAAGGACCAGGAAAGCCATGAAGCGTTTCTACGATGACATTACAGATTTTATCTTTATAGAAGATGTGCCGTCCCCGTCCGACGTAATCCTGATTCCGGGCAGCAGCTGCAGTGAAACATCTGTGGCTGCTGCCACTTTGTTTCATCAGGGATACGCGCCGTGGATACTGCCCTCGGGCCGTTACAGCCTGGTGGCTGGCGCATTTCCGTATGAAGGATATGAGACCGAGTGGGAATACATGCGGGATCTTCTGGTGCGGGAAGGGGTTCCGGCGGAGCGGATCCTGCGCGAGGATCGGGCCACCTTCACCTGGGAAAACGCCATCTACTCCAGGGAAGTTCTGGAAAAAGAAGGGATCGAGGTGAAACAGGCACTGATCTGCTGCCAGGCCTTCCACGCGCGGCGCGCCTACACCTACTACCAGCAGCAGTTTCCACAGGTGAAGCTGCTCATGATCCCCACCGTTACCCGTGATATCCGGAAGGACAACTGGTATCTGGATCAGGAAAAGGCAAAAGTCGTGCTGGGGGAGCTGCAGCGCTGCGGCGATCAGTTCCGCTGCATGCTGCCGGAAGCTGACCCCATCGGATGGCCGTAAGTGGGAAGAGGAGATGGGACAGGGGACGGCTTAAGTGGTCCCACCATCCCATTCTCCATTGGTAGCACATGTTTAACTTGGTGGATAGTTTATGATCAAGCAGTATCTTAATACATTTTTTGCCGTGTGTGAGAGCGGGAGCTTTACGAAGGCGGCGGCCAGGACTTTCGTCACGCCGAGTGCAGTCACACAGCAGATCAACAGTCTGGAAAAGGATCTGGGGGTGAGCCTGTTTGAACGGACTCCGAAGGGTGTGAAGCTGACAAATGCGGGGGAGTATCTGAGCGTTTACGGGGCGGAGCTTGTGCGGCGCAACGAGCAGCTTCGGCGTGGCCTGGCGGATCTGGCCAGTGAGGAGAGGGCGATTTGTGTGGCCACCTCTATGATGGAGAAGTGCCGGCTGCTGTATGATTTGTGGATTCTGTTTTCACAGCAGGGAAACAATTATCAGATCCGGATGGCGAGTATTGATTCGGAGCATCACATTCCGGAGCGCACGGATCTGATCGAGTCGGTGAACGGCCATGTTCCCTGGACGAAAAGCTGGGAGTTCATGGAGATCTGCAAGGTGCCGTTCGGATTTGCATTTCAGCAGAGTCATCCCCTGTATGGAGAAAAACGGATCCGCCTCGAGCAGCTGCGCGGTGAGACGGTCATGTCCATCAACGACGGCAGCAGTGAGGAGATCCGCAGCATGCTGGAGGAGCTTCATCGAAATGATATTAACGTAGTGTATCCGAAGGGAAACGGAAGCTCCCTCATCTGGGAATGTGCCTTCCGCGGTTATGTGCTGGTGGCGCCGGTGTGCTGGGACGATATTCTTATCAACATGTCCATGAGCGCATGTGAATGGGAGCAGAGCATGGCCTATGGGTTTTTCTACCGGAAGGATCCCGCACCCGCTGCCAGGGACTTTCTGGAATTCATCCGAAAGACCTATGCGGGAGAAGTGCCCGGCGGGCGCGTGCCGGTGCTGACGGAGTGGTAAAAATGGGACAGGGGACGGTTCTGTGTCCCATTTTATCGCAGGAGTGCCGGCAGTACGTGCCAGGTGAGCAGTCCGAGCAGCAGCAGGTGCCCGGGGTAGAAGAAGTAGTAGAGCATTTTATGCTGACGTCCGCGTTTGCCGTTGTACAGCCAGATCGGCACGAACGCGAGGGGCGTCGGCATTTTTTCGTAGTATTGCATGAAGGATGCCCCGCAGGCGCACTGCCAGAAGCGGGTGAAGCGGGTGATATACAGAAGTTCAATGATGAACACACCCTTGTAGCTGTAGTCGGTTTTCAGCAGCCGTGCCAGGATCATACCGGACACCATCACTGTCAGCTGAAGTGGGATGCGTCCATAGAAGGCGCGGATTCCGGCGAGAACCAGCAGGCCGATCAGCAGGGTGAAGTAGACGTTCTGCTTTTCAAAGAGGGCCTGTCCGTGATGGAGCGCGTAGTCGAACGGAAATTCCGAGATGATGGCGAAAAGCAGCATGCGGCTGAGATATTTCTTCAGATTTTTTGTGTGTAGAAATCCTTCTACGATCATGAAGCAGAAGATCGGGAAGGCCAGGCGTCCGATTCGGCGCATGTAGTAATAGACCTGCTTGTAAAACGCCAGCTGCTCCGGTGTGACATGTCCTGCACTGAGTGTGATGTAATGGCGCACCAGGGATGCACCTGCGTGATCGATAAACATCGATACAACTGCAATTGTTTTCAGCACCGCACCGGAGATCCCGAAATGCTCGCGGAAGGATTCAACGCGGGAAGCGATTCTCATCCCCAGGGAGTCATTGCCGTCGCCCGGGAACGCAGCATCATTCTGCCCCGGAGCATTGTCAACAACGGGAAACGCGGCATTATTCTGTTGCATGGCACTGTCAATGCCGGGAAACGCGGCATTATTCTGCCGCGTGGCACTGCTATCGCCGGGAAACGCGGCACGATTCTGCCGCGTGGCACTGTCATCGCCGGGAAATGGATCTACGTGATCCCGCCCAGGATCCCCGGCCGCGCCGGCAGGGACAGAACGATTTAAAGATGCGGAAGCTTCGGAAGAAGCAGATGATGGAGTCATAACAAGGAACCCTCCCTCTGAAAAACTGGGACTATTATACATGAGGATGAAATGGGATGCAAATTGAGATTTCACCTGATGGAATCTCTGTTTGAATCAAACAGAGAACCGTCCCCTGTTTGAAGTTTTTCTTAATACTGCGGCCAGAATTTCTTTCTTCTGAACTGACCTGAAGAGCGTTAAAATAGGAGTACCAGATGTTTTTAAGGAAAGGAGAAGACCCATGAAAGAGATTTCAAGACGTAATTTCCTGAAGGGAATGACGGCAAGTGCGATCAGTGTCGCATCTCTGGGCGCTCTGGGCGGTGTGTCGCTTGCGGAAGAGGCTGCGAGTGAGGGCGTGATCGAGGCTTCCTCGGAGGTAGTCGTTGGCCTGAATGAGGCACTAGGCTCCGGAAGCTACACGCCGGGCACTTACACTGCTTCGGCGCAGGGCATGGACGGCCCGGTCACGGTAACGGCGACGTTTAGTGAAGCGAGCATCACCAAGGTAGAAGTGGATGTGTCCGGAGAGACGCCGGGGATCGGCGCGGAGATCGGCGACACGGTGGTGGAGCAGATCATGGCGGCACAGAATGCTCAGATCGATGGTGTGGCTGGCGCTACGGTGACGAGCACAGCTGTGAAGGATGCGCTGGAGGATTGTATCGCGCAGGCCAGCGGCGCTGCTGCAGCCGGCGGCGAGGCGGCCGGTGAAGAGGCAGGCCCGGGTGGTCCGGGCGGCGGCCCGGGCGGTCCGGGCGGCGGCCCGGGCGGTCCCGGAGGGCCTCCCGGAATGAATGCGGTTCCGGTGGTTCCGTTTGTTTCCTCTGTTACGGAAGACGGCCGCGTCAAGGGTTATGCAGGCCCCGGCGACTGGCTTGGCACGGCTCCCGCACTGACACCCGATGAGACAGTGGACGTGGAGGTCGTTGTGGTAGGCGCAGGTCATGCGGGCACGCAGGCAGTTCTGTCCGTGATGCAGAGCGGTGCTTCCAGCGCAGTGGTGCTGGAGAAGCAGAACGCGGACATCTTCGACTGGTACGGCGAGGATATCGCCGCCTACAACTCGAAGCTGGCGATCGAGCACGGGATCATGGAGCATGAGCTGGGCGAGATCGTGGATGAATATGTACGCCGTGCAGGCGGACGTGTGAATCCGCAGATCATCAGCCAGTTCGTGAACAATTCCGGCCCGATGATGGACAACATGATCGAGGTGGCCAAGGAGGTCCTGGCAGATAAGGAAACCTTCGCTTCGCTTGACTCCATCAAAGGTACGGTTCTGGAGAAGAATGTGCTTGCACTGGAGGAGGTCATGCTGGTGTACGACAACACACCGGAAGGCCAGCTGTTTGTGCAGACCCAGATGGACGCTGAGAAGCTGAAATCCGGCGCTGATGTGTATGAGTGCGAGAACCTTGACAAGTATCCGATCGTTACCGGCACGAAGACCTGGGCCTCTACCGTGTGCTTCGCAGGTCTTTACAACGACGAGCCGATCCAGGGCGTTGCAGCCAATTCCACGCTGCGTTATGTCCAGAGTGCAAGCCTGGCCAAGGCGGTCTCCCTCGGCGCGAAGGTCGTATTCGATGCAGACTGCCAGGTTCTGGTGCAGGACGGCGAAGGCAATGTGACCGGCGTGATCGCGAAGGTCGGCGACAGGGTCATACAGTACAATGCCTCCAAGGGCGTGATCCTGGCTGGCGGCGGCTATGCAGCCAACAAGGATATGTGCTGGGCACTGCTTAATGAATATATGGAAGAAGCAGAGCGCTTCTGCGCAGACAAGGAAAGTTTCTATTCCTTCATGGGCGGACGCGATGGCTCTGCCATCAAGATGGGCTGCTGGGCAGGCGGATTTGTCGATCCCGCACCGCGCGGCACCATGATCCTGGGCGGAGGCCCGTCCTCACCCTGGGGCACCAACAGCTGCCTGTGGCTGAACGCAAAGGGCAAACGCTACTGCAACGAAGGCAACATCATGGCCACCAACCGTGCCACCATGCTGCAGCAGGAGGGGATCGCCGTAATGCTCGTCGACGGCAACTGGATCGACTCCGTGTGCGGATGCGGCATGGAGCACAGCGGACCGGACTTCGGACGTCCCCAGTTCTGGGCAGACATGGCCGAAGGCATGAACTCCGAGCCGGATGAGAACGGTCAGATCACCATCAAGACCGGAACCATCATGGAGCGCGGATATTCCACAATGTACAAGGCCGACACCCTCGAGGAGCTTCTTGCCCTGTGCGGTTACGATGACGAAACCATCGCCACGGCGATCGAAAGCATCAACCGCTACAACGAAATGTGCCACAAGGGCGCTGACACCGACTTCGGAAAAGGAAAGGTATCCCTGATCCCCATCGAGCAGGCACCGTTCTTCGCAAGCGTCACCACACTCTCGCACAATGCACCCTCGCCCGCCATGGTCACCATGAGCGGCCTGGTCACCGACGAGAACTACAACGTCCTGAAGAACGACATCACCCCGATCAAGGGTCTGTACGCAGTCGGAAACAGCATGGGTGGCCGCTACGGCCTCGGCTACAGCTGCCCGTCCGCAGGCAACTCCATCGGCATGGCCACCACCAACGGCTACTGCGCCGGCAAAGTCGTCGCAGCCCTGTAATTCAAACAAAGGACGGTTCTCTTCCCGAGGACCCAAAATGGGGCGGCTTCTCTGTTTGAGACGGAACAGAGGGCCGCCCTTTTCAACCGGATCCGGTCAGCTTCCACAAAACAGTGGACGAAAAAATCCGGACATTATAGAATTGTATAGGTAAATACAAAGGAAAACACAGGAGTCGGGAGAAGATGATGGAACTTACAGAGCGTGTGAAAAGGGCAAAAGAATACGACCGGAAGGTTTATGCAGAGTTGATGGAGAATCCGATCGATCTGGATGAGCTGTTTGATGCTGTTGTGAAGACGGTACGTTATAATTATGTGGGATATGAGCAGAAGAAGCATTATTACAATCCGGCGGAATATCACACCTACATCTATTCCCATTTTCGTTACCAGAGTCTCACATACGAAATGCTGGTGCGAAGCCTGCATCAGTTCCTCGGGGATATGCATGACCGACGTCTGCGCCTGCTTTGTGACGACTGGATCGATTACAGAAATCTCTCGCCCCGCTATCGGGTAAGGGCGTTCGGAGAGGATGCGCTGTATGTCACACAGGCGAGCCCCGGATCCGGTCTGAACGTGGGAGATATCATCCGGAAGGTTCAGGGAATGACGCCTGAGAAGGTGCGTGCGCTGACCAGGCATACATGCTTTTACAGCGCCGAGCGGGAGCGGGAGCTGTGGGGCGGATATCTGCGCATGGCGCGGTCGCTGGATGTGGAGCGTGCGGATGGTCACATCGAGAAGATACAGGTCAGTCCGCTTCCGGCGGCAGAGGATCCGCGAACACCTGCTGAAAGATATCCCTCTCAGATACGTATCTGCTCTCGGGCAGGCGGTCAGGCAGCCGCTCTGACAGATGAGGGTGATACCGTTATTCTGCAGATCGGATGGCTCGATCCGGACATGATCAGCGGCTGGATCAGCGAATACGGACAGCGGATCGGGAAAGCACGCAAGCTGATTCTTGATCTGCGCACCTGCGCCGGAGGAGAAGAGGGCGCCGGATGGGATCTGTTTCCATATCTGGTGGACAGCCCGACGAAGCTGAGCAGCCTGATCGCAGATGAAGGAAGCTACGTGCTGTGTACGAAGAATAACTGCGATGCACGCATTGCCCAGCTGGAAGCCTTCCGCGCAGCGCTTGAGGCGCAGCAGCAGAGCGCTCCCTGCCTGAGCAGGGACGAGCAGGCCCCCGGTCAGGAATCCCGGAAGGAGCAGGGCAATGGTAAAGAGTCTCAGGAAGAAGGGACCACCAGTCAGGAGATCATGGCAGAGCAGGCCCGAAATCATCCTCAAATGGAGAAAAGCGAAAGCCCCCAGGATCCTGAAATACTGATGCAGCGGGCGCTTCTCGACCACGAACTGACGTTTTACCGTGATCACTACGGGAAAGGCCTTGTGTACCGTGAGCCGGATCCAATCGAGGAGGAAGAGATCCTTCCGGCACCGGAAGCCCCTGCGAAGATCGTTCTCCTGACAGATACCTATTGCGAAAAGGAAGGAGAGCAATTTGCAGCAATGTGTCAGCGATGCGGGAGCAGGGTGACGACTATCGGTCGGCCGACGATGGGGACGCTGGATTATTCGGACAACATTGAATTGAAAATTCATGAGCACATGACGCTTTCCTATCCGATCCGGATGACGCGCGCCGCGTTTGAGGGACGGGGGATCAGCGAGAAGGGCCTGCCGGTAGACAGGTACATCGCCTGGAGTCCGCAGGAACTGGAGCGGGATGTCGTGCTTGAGCAGGCACTGGCGCTGTAATCCGGGACAGGGGACGGCTCTGTGTCCCAATTCGGGACAGGGGACGGCTCTGTGTCCCAAACAAAAAGTTTCGTCACAGATAGCAGATGCGGAAATTGTTCTCTTTTTAAAAAGGGATTGCAATTCGGAGTGCTTTGCATAAGAACAGCTCTTCGCAGAATGACGGCAGATCAAATGCGGGAATACCGAAAAGAAGATTCGCAGAAAGGTCCACAGTGATCAGGAGGTTGAAGGAATATGGAGGTTGATTACAGGAAGCAGGTTACCATGGATTCGTCGGCGTTTGTAGTGCTTGCCGATTATGTGCCTGGGATCATTCAGGAGATTCGCTACCATTCTACCTACAACTTTATCGGAGACCGGATCGACGGGTACGAGCAGCCCTGCGCGATTCTTACCCGGGAGGCGGCCAGAGCTTTGAAAGGAGTGGCCAGTGAGCTGAACGTACAGGGTTACCGTCTGAAGGTGTTCGATGCCTACCGGCCGGCGTGCGCGGTGAAGCAGTTTACCATGTGGGGGATTGAGGATCTGGATATGCGCATGAAGCCGTTTTTCTATCCTGACCTGGAAAAGGCGGAGCTGTTCCGCAAGGGCTATATCGCCAGCCGTTCCTCCCACAGCAGGGGCAGTACGGTCGATCTGACGCTTCTGGACATGCGCACGGGAAAGGAAGTCGATATGGGAAGCCCCTTCGATCTGTTCAGTGAGATCTCGCATCCCGATTACAGGGGCATCACGGACGACCAGTACAACAACCGGATGGTGCTGCGCCGCGCAATGATCCGCGGCGGCTTTGTGCCGATCGACTGCGAGTGGTGGCACTTTACACTGGAGAATGAGCCCTTCCCGGACACCTATTTCGAGTTTCCGGTTTCCGCGGACTATCTCACCCGGGCGCACGGGTGAACGCTCAAACAGAGAACCGTCCCCTGTTTGAAAGTGTCTGCAATTGCCTACTTGCATTTGTGCCCGTTCTATGCTAACTTTATAAGGATTGGAAGTTACTGATCAGCCAAGTACATCTGTAGGCGGAAAGGAAGAAACCATATGAAGAATCTTGCAATTGAAAAAGTTATCGGAAGAGAGATCATCGACTCCAGAGGCAATCCTACTGTTGAGGCAGAGGTTGTTCTTTGCTGTGGCGTTGTAGGCAGAGGCACAGCTCCCAGCGGCGCTTCCACCGGTGAATTCGAAGCTCTGGAGCTTCGCGACGGTGACGCATCCCGTTTCGGCGGCAAGGGCGTTTCCAAGGCTGTCAACAACATCAACACCGTGATCAACGAAGCCCTGAAGGGTGTTGACGCAGCTGATACCTACAAGGTAGATGCAGTCATGATCAAGGCTGACGGCACCAAGGATAAGTCCAACCTGGGCGCAAACGCGATCCTGGCCGTTTCCATCGCAGCAGCAAGAGCAGCATCCATCGCTCTTGACATCCCGCTGTACCGCTTCCTGGGCGGCGTAAGCGGCAACCGTCTTCCGGTTCCGATGATGAACATCCTCAACGGCGGCGCTCATGCAACCAACTCCGTTGATACGCAGGAATTCATGATCATGCCGGTTGGCGCTCCGACCTTCCGTGAAGGCCTTCGCTGGTGCACAGAGGTGTTCCATGCACTGCAGAAGCTCCTCAAGAAAGAGGGCAACACCACCGCAGTTGGTGATGAGGGCGGCTTCGCTCCGAACCTGAAGGACGACGAGGATACCATCGAGCATATCCTGCAGGCAGTTCGCGATGCAGGCTACGAGCCGGGCAAGGATTTCGTTCTGGCTATGGACGCTGCTTCCTCCGAGTGGAAGAGCGACAAGGGCATCGGCTTCTATCATCAGCCGAAGTCCGGCAAAGACTTCACCTCTGATGAGCTGATCGCTCACTGGGCAAGCCTGATCGAGAAATATCCGATCTACTCCATCGAAGATGGTCTGGATGAAGAGGACTGGGAAGGCTGGAAGAAGATGACGGCAGAGCTTGGCGGCAAGGTTCAGCTGGTAGGCGACGACCTGTTCGTTACCAACACCGAGCGTCTGTCCAAGGGCATCAGCCTTGGCTGCGGCAACTCCAT
This sequence comes from uncultured Lachnospiraceae bacterium, assembly GCA_946624935.1. Classification (GTDB taxonomy): domain Bacteria; phylum Bacillota; class Clostridia; order Lachnospirales; family Lachnospiraceae; genus Merdiplasma. Next base: position 11,097 of record CAMOSN010000076.1, read on the forward strand.
CCTGATCAAGCTCAACCAGATCGGTTCCGTATCCGAGACTCTGGAAGCTATTAAGATGGCTCACAATGCCGGCTACACCGCAATCTCCTCTCATCGTTCCGGCGAGACCGAGGACACCACGATCGCTGACCTTGCAGTTGCTCTGAACACCTGCCAGATCAAGACCGGTGCTCCCAGCCGCAGCGAGCGTGTTGCGAAGTACAACCAGCTGCTCCGCATCGAGGAAGAGCTCGGTGATGCAGCAGTTTATCCGGGAAA
>CAMOSN010000077.1 GCA_946624935.1 uncultured Lachnospiraceae bacterium
GCGAGGAAAAACATATACTTTTAGGTTACATCAAGTATTAGCGTAAAGAACACACACAAAGAAAGGAATCACTCAAATGAAAACGAAAGAAGACCTGCGTGCCCTTCTGCTTTCGATCGACCACAAGGGATACCCGGCCTATAAGGAAACGAAAGGGAAATGGTCCTGGGGGACCTATGTTCTTAGTATTGACCATGTGCAGGGGGATCCGTTTGCCTCTCCGTCGGGCGTCAGTGTGATCGTTTCGGGAAAGACGGCGGGATTTCCGGCGGAGTATCGTGCTCAGCCGCATCGCAGGATCGCGCTGCAGGACCATCTGCTGCGCCTGTTTGCCGACCGGCTTGCCCGGAGGGAGCGCTCCGGTGCGGGCTCGGGGAAGAGCGGTCTGGTGATCACCTCCCGGCCGGGGCAGGAAATTCTGGAGCGGACGGCCTGCCGGATCGATCCGTCGGACGGGAGTGTGACGCTTCGTTTTCAGGTGGGATTTCCGGCCAACGGCCGTACGATCAATGCACGGGAGCTTCTGCGGATTTTCGAGCAATTTCTTCCGGAGTGTGTGGAGAATTCCCTTCTGTGCAGAAATCTGAATCAGAATGCACTGAAGGGGGTCATCGAGCTGGCGGACGATCAGTTTGCGATCCGCAGGGCACTGGAGGAAAAGGGCCTGTGTGCGTTTATCGCAGATGGCTCGGTGCTTCCCCGTCAGAGCGGGGTATCTTCCCTGCCGATGAAAGGGGCGGTTGTGTTTCAAAGCCCGGATACGATGGCCGTTACACTGGAGCTGCCCCATCGGGGGAGTGTGCGCGGAATGGGGATCCCTAAAGGGATCACGCTGATCGTCGGTGGAGGCTATCATGGCAAATCGACGCTTCTGCAGGCTCTGGAGATGGGGGTGTACGACCATATCAAAGGAGATGGGCGGGAGTATGTGATCACCGATTCGCGGGCAGCCAAGATTCGTGCCGAGGATGGCCGCAGTATCGTGGGCACCGACATTTCCCTGTTTATCCGGGATCTGCCAAACGGGAAGGATACCGTGCATTTCTCGACCGAGGACGCCAGCGGCAGTACCTCACAGGCGGCGAATGTGATCGAAGCGATCGAAGCAGGAGCCAGTCTGCTGCTGATCGATGAGGATACAAGTGCCACGAATTTCATGGTCCGGGACAGCCTGATGGCAAGTGTGGTCAGCCCCGACAAGGAGCCGATCACGCCGTTCATATCCCGTATCCGGGACCTCTATGAACAGTCCGGGATTTCCACGATTCTCGTAGCGGGCAGCAGCGGAGCTTTTTTCCATGTGGCAGATACGGTCGTGCAGATGGACCGGTATATTCCTTATGAGATTACTGAAAGAGCAAAGGCTGCCGCCGGGCGTGACAGTGCACAGCAGGAGGTGTACCGGGCTGAATGCTATAAGATCCCTGCCGGCAGCCGCATTTCCGAACAGGACAGGGCTCTTGTGCGCGAACAGCGAATCAAGCTGAAAACGCTTTCGGATGACAGCTTTCTGATCGCGCATCAGGAGGTGGATCTGCGCGGCCTGGAGCAGATCGCGGACCGTGAACAGACGGCAGCTCTGGCGTATATTCTGAAGTATCTGCAGCTTCATGTACTGGACGGAAAGAAATCGCTGGTACAGTCTGTGCAGGAGCTCATGGTGCTGATGGAAAAACAGGGTCTGGAGGTTCTGTTTGACGGAGCGGCAGCTGGCAATGGACTTGCCGGAGTGCGGGCCCTCGAGATCTGCGGCATGCTGAGCCGTTACCGGAAGCTGCGTGTATGCTGAGCCGTTACCGGTAGTCATGTATGTTGAGCCATTGCCGGAAGCTGTGTGTATCCTGACAGCACCAAAGTGTCAATAAAAAGTGCTTGACATCGGTGCCCCAATTGCGTAATATATGCTGGCAGGGCAAACTGTGGAAAGGACAGCAGATGGAAAAAATTCTTCGGCAGACATATCTGTTTGACTTTTACTCCGAGCTGCTCACGCAGCACCAGCGGGATATTTATGAAGAAGTCGTCTGCAACGATACCTCTTTCAGCGAGGTCGCACAGCGCGAAGGCGTAAGCCGGCAGAGTATTCATGAGCTTGTGCGCAAATGCGAACGTCAGCTGGATGCGTATGAAGAAAAGCTTCATATGATGGAGCGTTTTCTGGCGGTGAAGGAGCATGTCGGGCTGATCCGAAAGGAAGCGGAAGGTCTGCGCAGCGATGAGAACATGGATCCGCGCAGGGCAGGAGAAACGATACGAGGGCTTTGTGACCGGATATTGGAGGAGCTGTAAAAAGTGGCATTTGAAAGCTTAACCGAAAAACTGCAGAATGTTTTCAAGTCTCTTCGCGGAAAGGGCCGCCTTTCGGAGGAGGATGTTAAGGCAGCGCTGAAGGAAGTAAAGCTTGCTCTTCTGGAGGCGGATGTCAACTTTAAGGTTGTAAGGCAGTTTACCAAAGCCGTGCAGGAAAAAGCGATCGGACAGGATGTGATGAACGGTCTCAATCCCGCACAGATGGTGATCAAGATCGTTAATGACGAGCTGGTGTCTCTGATGGGCTCCGAGAATGTGTCGATTGCATTCCGGGGGGCCGGAGAGATCACTGTGCTCATGATGATGGGTCTTCAGGGCGCCGGTAAGACGACGACTGCCGCCAAGCTCGCCGGGAAGATCAAAAGCAGTGGAAAGCGTCCTTTGCTGGTTGCCTGCGACGTGTACCGTCCCGCAGCAATCAAACAGCTGCAGATCAACGGCGAAAAGCAGGGAGTAGAGGTATTCTCCCTCGGCGATCAGGTCGCCCCGGAGGAAATTGCCCGGCAGGCGGTGGAATATGCAAAGGCACATGGACTGAATGTCGTGATCCTGGATACGGCAGGACGTCTGCATGTGGACGAGAGCATGATGGAGGAGCTGCAGCGGATCCGCGAGACCGTTCACGTGGATCAGACGATCCTCGTAGTGGATGCCATGACCGGTCAGGATGCCGTAAACGTTGCCCAGACCTTTGAAGAGAAGATCGGCATTGACGGAGTCATCCTGACGAAAATGGACGGTGACACCAGAGGCGGTGCAGCGCTTTCCGTAAAGGCTACGGTCGGCAAACCGATCCTGTATGTAGGTATGGGGGAAAAGCTGAGCGATCTGGAGCCCTTCTACCCCGACCGCATGGCTTCCCGTATCCTGGGGATGGGCGATGTCATGTCTCTGATCGAAAAAGCGCAGGAGACCATCGACGAAGACAAAGCCCGCGAGATGGAGAAGAAGATCAAAAAGGCGACCTTCGGCTTCGACGATTATCTGGAAAGTATGGCACAAATGAAAAAGATGGGCGGTCTTTCCAGTATTCTGGGCATGCTCCCCGGGATCGGCGGCGGACAGATGCAGCAGCTCGAGGATGCAATGGATGAGAAGCTGATGGCGAGGACCGAGGCGATCATCCTTTCCATGACTCCGCAGGAGCGCAGCAATCCGGACATTCTGAATCTGCAGCGCAAGCAGCGGATCGCAAAGGGCTCCGGCGTGGACATCAGCGAGGTGAACAAGCTGGTGAAGCAGTTCGAGCAGGCCCGCAAAATGATGAAGCAGTTTGGCGGGGCCATGGGCGGCGGACGCAGAAGCCGCTTCAATCTGGGTGGACTGAAGCTTCCATTTTAAAGGCTGCCTGAAGAGGCACAATTGATGAGGCAGTAAGGCGCAGAATGCTTGTTGCATGAAAATGAGCACAGACGCTTATTGTATAGAATAAAAGAAGGTTATCAAACCAAGGAGGAAAGAACAATGGCGGTAAAGATCAGACTGAGAAGAATGGGTCAGAAGAAGGCACCTTTCTATAGAATCGTTGTGGCGGATTCCAGATCCCCCAGAGACGGAAAGTGCATCGAGGAGATCGGCACCTACAATCCGAACACGGATCCGAGTGAATTCAAGATCAACGAGGAGCTTGCAAAGAAGTGGCTGGCAAACGGCGCACAGCCGACCGAGGTTGTAGGAAAGCTCTTCAAGCTTGCAGGGATCGAGAAATAATCCGATCTTTACAAATGATAGAGGAATGCAGGTATGAAAGAATTGGTAGAAGTGATTGCAAAATCACTTGTCGACAATCCTGACGAAGTGGTGGTCACTGAAAAGGAAAGCCGGAGAGCTATCGTTCTTGAACTTCAGGTCGCTCCTTCAGATATGGGAAAGGTGATCGGAAAGCAGGGGCGTATTGCCCAGGCGATACGTACCGTTGTCAAGGCAGCCGCTTCGGGTGAAGATAAAAAAGTGATTGTAGATATTCTGTGAGTGGATCGAAGGCTGCCGCATATTTGCGGCAGTCTTGCCGTTTATGGGGATCGGCAGACGGGCTGAGATCTGTCGGAATGCTCTAATATGCAGAGGCGTAATACACACCGATGAGCGGCCGCGTCAGGATAACAGCGGATGGAAGGGAGAACGGATCATGGATGAGATGCTGCGGGTGGGTGTGATCACGGCGACACACGGACTGGCGGGTGAAGTAAAGGTATTTCCGACGACGGATGACCCACAGCGATTCCGTTTTCTGGATGAGGTGTACGCGGATACCCGGAAGGGTCTTCTGTGTCTGCATGTGGATCATGTCCGGTTTTTTAAACAGCTGGTCATTGTACATTTCGCGGGACTGGATAAGATCGAAGATGTACAGGGAATGGTAAAATGTGATCTGCTCGTCACCAGGGAAAATGCGCTGCCGCTGGAGGAAGGTCAGTATTATCTGGCCGACCTGATCGGGCTGCAGGTGGAAACGGAGGACGGGCAGGTGCTCGGGCCCCTGGAGGATGTGATGCAGACCGGCGCAAATGATGTATATATCGTGCGCCTTTCCGGGAATCAGAAGGAGCTGCTCATCCCTGCCATTGATGAGTGCATCCGAAGCGTTGACCTGGAGCAGGGGAAGATGATCGTACATCTGCTGCCGGGACTGGCTGACTAGGGGAGGATGTTCATGCAGTATCATGTGATGACACTATTTCCTGAAATGATCCTTCAGGGAATGCACACCAGCATCATCGGAAGAGCGATGGACAAAGGACTGATCGGTCTGGAGGCAGTGAATATCCGTGATTTTGCCGAGCCTGCGCGCAAGAGCCGGATCGATGACTATCCGTATGGAGGCGGTGCCGGAATGGTCATGCAGGCGGAGCCGGTGTACCGCTGCTGGGAATCCGTCACAACCAGGATCGGACACAAAGCCCGGTGTGTGTATCTGACCCCGCAGGGACGTGTGTTTGATCAGCAGCTGGCCAGGGAGCTGGCACAGGAGGAGGATCTGATCTTCCTTTGCGGTCACTATGAGGGAATCGATGAACGGGTCGTGGAAGAGATCGTTACCGATCAGGTGTCCATCGGGGACTATGTACTGACCGGCGGAGAACTGGCAGCGATGGTCGTAATGGATGCCGTGTCCCGAATGGTTCCGGGGGTCCTGACCAATGCGCTTTCCGGTCAGGATGAGAGCTTTTCGGATTCTCTCCTGGAGTACCCACAGTACAGCAGGCCCGAGGTGTGGCACGGAAAAAGCGTTCCGCAGATCCTCCTCTCCGGGCACCATGGAAATGTCGAGCGCTGGCGGCGCGATCAATCGATCCTGCGGACCTTGCAGCGAAGGCCGGAGCTTCTTGAAAAGGCGCAGCTGGATAAAAAAGACCGGAAAGTTCTGCAGGAACTTCTTGCAAACGCAGAAGAAATATGATAAACTGTCAAAGCTGTTGTGTGAACAGCGTTGGCTGTATGTCAGGAGATGTGCTGAACATACAGAGAAAAAGATGATTACAGGATGGTCCTCTGTTGAATGCGGGTCCTGAAGGATCCGGAATAGATAACACTTCATTAAGAACATCCGGATATGGGAGGAAAAAAACATGAACGACATCATCAGAAGCATCGAAGCTGCACAGATGAAAACAGAAGTGCCGCAGTTTAACGTGGGCGATACCGTTCGCGTGTCCGCAAAGATCAAAGAAGGAAACCGTGAAAGAATTCAGGTTTTCGAAGGCGTTGTGATCAAAAAGCAGGGCGGCAGCAGCAGAGCTACCTTCACGGTACGTAAGAATTCCAACGGCATCGGCGTTGAAAAGACCTGGCCTCTGCATTCCCCGAAGATCGAAAAGGTGGAAGTCGTCAGAAGAGGTAAGGTAAGACGTGCGAAACTGACCTACCTGAGAGGACGTGTAGGCAAGGCCTCCAAGGTTAAGGAAATCGTGAAATAATAAGATGATGCAAGTGGGAGGAACGGATACTATGTATTTGGTTCCTCCTTTGTTTTCACAATGGGTTTGAATTCGACTTCCGTGAGGTGTCATCAATGGATGAGTACAGGAAATCTTATACCGGATCGCGGATGGACCAGAATCTGGTAGGGAGAAGAGAGACAAAGCGTTATGAGGATGAGCTCATGACGCAGCCCTCGAGGCACCGTAAAAAGCCAATTCCGCTGGTGATCTTCAGCTGGACCTTTCAGATTCTGATCGTGATCATGGCTGCGTACCTGCTGGTCTATTTCTTCGGTCAGCGCAGGACGAATGTCGGCCCGTCCATGGACACGACGCTTTCCGGCGGCGATGAGGTGCTGATCAATATCCTGGCCTACCAGATGCGGGGGCCGAAGCAGGGGGATGTGATCTGCTTCAAGCCGAATGGAAATACCAGCAGCCGGTCGAGCATTAAGCGCGTGATCGCAACCCCGGGCCAGATGGTGCAGATCATTGACGGGATGATCTACATTGACGGGAAGGTGTATCTGGAAAACCGGGATTTTCCGGTCATGACGAACCCGGGGATGGCGCAGGAACCGATTCGCCTGGGAGAGTCGGAGTACTTTGTACTGGGGGACAACCGGAATAACAGTGAAGACAGCCGTTATGCGCAGGTGGGACTGGTCACGGACGATATGATCGAAGGAAAGGTATGGTTTGTGATCCGTCCATCACAGCATCGTGGTTTTTTACGATAGAGGAATAGACGATGGATTATCAATGGTATCCGGGACATATGACCAAGGCCAGGCGGCGCATGCAGGAAAACCTGAAGCTGGTGGACCTGATCATTGAGCTGACGGACGCGAGAACGGTACGCTCGGGCAGAAATCCCGACATTGATGCGATGGCGGCCGGAAAAAAGAGAATTCTGATCCTGACGAAGGCGGATCTGGCGGATGAGCAGGTGACCGAAGCGTGGATCCGGTATTATCAAAGTCATGATCTTGCGGCAGCCGCGATGGATGCCCGCAAGAGCGGGAATATGCGGCAGATCCGTGCGCTTGTGGCAAAGGCAGCCGAGGAGAAGATCGCCAGAGACCGCAGACGCGGCATTCTGAACCGCCCTGTGCGTGCAATGATCGTCGGGATTCCGAATGTCGGGAAATCGACCTTTATCAATTCCTATGCCGGAAGAGCGAGCGCGAAGACCGGAAATCGTCCCGGAGTGACCCGCGGGGAGCAGTGGATCCGGCCGGACAGGACGCTGGAACTTCTGGACACGCCGGGGATTCTGTGGCCGAAATTTGAGGATCAGACGGTTGGTCTTCATCTTTCTCTCACCGGAACGATCCGGGATGAGATTCTGGATCACACACAAATGGCGCTGTCCCTGGTGTCCTTTCTGAAGGAAGCTTATCCTGCAGCCCTGCAGCAGCGCTACGGCGTGGGCGGGGACACCTGTGAGACCGCTCTCCTGGAGGAGATCGCCGTCACCAGGAAGCTGCTCACAGCGGGCGGCGCGGCGGATGCTGCGCGCGCGGCAACCATGCTGATTGAAGATTTTCGCAGTGGAAGACTGGGGAGGATCTCCCTGGAGCGCCCGTAAATGAGGAGGTGCAGCTATGTATTCAGAGAAGGAAAGACCGTCAGGGCTGCTGCGTGCGGCGGTTCGCTGGGTTCTCTTCATTGCTGCATTTCTTTTGCTTGTCGTGCTGATTCTCCATATCCTCGGGCAGCAGATCCAGGTGTCGGGGAATTCGATGTATCCGGTATTACAGGAGGGAGATTCTCTCATTCTCGACCGGATCAGCTATCGCTTCGGAAGGCCGGAGCGGGGCGATGTCATTGTGTTTCCCTCCCGCTATCAGGAGGATGTCCGATACATAAAGCGGGTGATTGCACTCCCGGGGGAGACTGTGCAGATCATCAACGGAAAGATTTATGTCAACGGAACGCAGCAGGAGGAGCAGGATCAGCCGCTGATCGAGCAGCCGGGTCTGGCCGCCCGTCAGATCCAGCTTGCGGAGGATGAGTACTTCGTGCTTGGGGATAATCGCTCGGACAGCTCCGACAGCAGAGAGCCTGGCGTCGGGAATGTGAAGCGGAGTGAGATCGAGGGAAAGGTGTGGCTGCGAATCTGGCCGCTGCAGCGGATCGGATTTCTGTGAAGGGAAAGAATATGTCAGAAAGCATCGCGCAGATACGCGCAAAGTTTGCACAGGCGTCGGAAAATCGGAAAAAAGAGCTGATGGAGGCTTATGCAGGGGATTCGCGAAAGGGTGTGTGCGACTTACTGCAGCAGGCGCGAAGGGACCTTGACCGGCTTGCCGCCGAGCGGGAACGGCTGGAAACCATGCGCACCTATGAAAGAGAGTATGCACATCTTGGGCTGGTGTGCGGGATCGATGAGGCAGGCAGGGGCCCGCTGGCCGGACCGGTGGTCGCAGGCGCTGTGATTCTGCCGCCGGACTGCGAGATCCTGTATCTGAATGACTCCAAGCAGCTGAGTGAAAAGCGTCGGGAGCAGCTTTTCGAGGAGATTCTGGAAAAAGCGACGGCTGTTGGAGTGGGAATCGTCGGCCCGGCCAGGATCGACGAGATCAACATCCTGCAGGCGGATTATGAGGCAATGTGCGAAGCCATCGGAAAGCTGGGAGTCGTGCCGTCCGTTCTGCTCAATGATGCAGTCACCATTCCGCAGGTACGCATCCCGCAGGTGCCCATTATTCACGGGGATGCCAAAAGTCTGTCCATCGCGGCGGCGAGCGTGATCGCGAAGGTCACAAGGGACCGGCTGATGGTCGAGTATGATGACATCATGCCGGAGTACGGGTTTGCAAAGCACAAGGGCTACGGAACGGCGGAGCACATTACTGCGCTCCGCAAATATGGGCCGTCCCCGATTCACAGAAGAAGCTTTATCGGAAACTTTCTCTGATAAATCATCATACATTTTGCACGGCAGAGCCTTGATTGTGGGAGATAAAGGATCTGCCGATCGCGCATTTCGGGCAGATATCTGTTTTGAAATGGATGGAGAGAGTCGTCATCGGACATGAACAAGCGTGCAAGAGGCACCGGATATGAAGAGCTGGCGGCGAACTGGCTTCGCAGCCTGGGTTACCGGATCATCTGCCGGAACTTCCGCAATCGATACGGAGAAATTGATATCGTTGCACAGGAGCGGGAGGTACTGGTATTTGTGGAAGTGAAATTTCGCCGGAGCACCAGCAGCGGCACTCCGGAGGAGGCAGTGACTCATCATAAGCAGGTGCAGATCTGCCGGGTGGCAGACTGGTATCTGTGCCGCTACCAGGTACCGGACGGGACTTCGTGCCGGTTTGATGTTGTCGCTGTAAGCGAAAACGGGATGAAGCTGCTGCGCAATGCATTCCCTTACATTCCGGCAGGATGATACATGCAGCGCAGTTGTCTGCTGCAGGACGATCATTTGGATCAGACAGAAAACTTCCCTGGAGAAGGAGGGGCGTAACGTGAAAAAAGCGGACGTGAAAGAAGCTGTGAAAATCGGAAGCAGTCTGGCGAAACTTCGCCGCATGGAAAGAACCGGTCCGTTCGACCATATGCAGGTCCATTCCGGGAGCGTTCCGTATCTGTCCTTCCCTGTCCTGGACCGGGAAACATGGCTGCAGGCCGGCTTTACCACCAGGCTTGGCGGCGTGAGCGGCGGAGGGCAGGAAAGCCTCAACCTCAGTTACACCAGAGAACAGGGAAGCCGCGCCAATGTGGATGAGAATTTCCGACGGCTTGCAGAAAGCGCAGGGTTTCCCGCAGAAGAAATGGTGTTTTCCTGGCAGACCCATACGACCAATATCCGGGTCGTCCGGGCGGAGGACCGCGGAAAAGGATTTATAAAAGAGCGGGACTATGAGGACATCGACGGGCTGGTGACGGATGTCCCGGGCCTTACGCTTATGACCTTTTACGGGGACTGCGTCCCCGTCCTGGCTGCCGACCCGGTACATCACGTGATCGGTGCAGCTCATTCCGGCTGGAAAGGGACATTGAATGACATCGGCTCCGAACTGATCCGGGTGATGAAGGAACAGTACGGGTGCGATCCGGCGGACATGGTAGCAGCAATCGGTCCGTCCATCTGCATGGACTGCTTCGAGGTCGGCCAGGAGGTGGCGGACGCCTTTCGTGAAAAACGCACTGCGCAGGAATTTGAACAGATCTGCCGCGCTTCTTCTGATCCGGAAAAGCGCAGGGCCGGGAAATACCACATCGACCTGCAGCAGGCCTGTGCCCAGAATTTCCAGCGCGCCGGTCTCTTACCCGGGCGGATCTCCCTGCCGGATGTATGCTCGTGCTGCAATGCGGACCTGCTCTTTTCCCACAGGGGCTCCCGGGGGGATCACGGGCTGATGGCGGCGTTTATGCGCATCCTGCCGCAGGACTGAGAGCAGGCGGCGCACGGAGGAAACTATATGTTTTTCCGCAGGTGGGACATGGGTGTTTTTTGTCTCAAACCGCCCGGCGTACATGCCTGATTATGGCAGGTGCAAGATTGCAAAGTAATAGTTTCTTTAATTAATGCCATAATTTCTGATAGTATTTTACAAAATATAAACGCAAGGTATCCTCCGCCTGAAACCACCAGAAATGCCGGAGGGGCAGGGGGCATAAGGGATATCCTTTGAGGAGTCCGACCAGGAACTTAGCGCCTGCGGCCTGTGAACGAGCGGTCGGAGGGCGGGGTTTCCTTGCCCCGCCCGGAGCCCCGACTTGAACGAGAAATGATCAGCATTTCTCGT
>CAMOSN010000078.1 GCA_946624935.1 uncultured Lachnospiraceae bacterium
TGCAGGTTCTTTGCAGTTCGAAATATTTTTGGGGAATCAAAAAAGGCATCGCCATAATTGGCAATGCCCAAATATTGAAAATCTTTTCTCCGCCGTCCTCGCGGTTAACCGCTTCCGCGCCCAGATTACTTTATAGTACCTGTAAAAAGTGGACGGCGAGTATCTCCTTGGCCTTTTTCCGCTTCATATCGAATCATCTCCTGACAGAAAACACATTTCCCTGGGGATATTATATCCTCTCCTGCCGGCATAAGCAGAGCCATGGCTCGCGGCCTCCGCAAGATACGTCTCCACTTCCTCCCGAATCCGTCGCATCCGCTCCCTGGTCGCAGCATTCCGGCTCTCGAAGGAGAGCATCTTCGCCAGATATCCCTGCTCTCTCACCAGCCGGAAGCTCTCCGGATACACCAGGCCGAACACAAACGCTATGTGTCCCATCAGGAAATCCACCCCCGTGCGGGAATTAGCCCGGTCCACATTCCGGTGTGCGAGCAGATCTGCATACACCCCGTCCGAGATCTCTGAATCCAGAAACGCTTCCTCCGGAAGATCGTAGATCTGTGTCATCGGGGTCTCCCGGTTGACGCGCAGGATATCGATCTTATCCGCGTCCCGCAGGATATTGCAGAACATCCGCTCCCGATCCGTAAGATCCTCCGGCAGGATATATGCGTTGTGCAGGCGGACGGCCTTTTCAATAAGGCTCCTGTCTGCCTCACAAATGCCGGCATCGCTGAAATCATCGATCAATCCGTCCCGAAACAGAAGATCCGCGCTGAACTGCGCGTGATTGACCGACACTGCATCGCGGAAGGTGTGGTAGATCCGCACCTGCTCGAACCGGCCGATATCATGCAGAATTCCCGTCAAACACGCCAGGTCCGTATCCTCCTGCGACAGTCCGAGGCTCTGTGCGATCTGCCTGCACAGCTCCTCGACCCTCAGCGTATGATCCGCCTTGAGCCTGATCTTTACGTCATTCAGGTCATAACGCGAAGCGTATTGCAGAAACGTCTGTCTTGCAGCAGCAATATCCATATACATCTCCCTGGGACAAAGAACCGTCCCCTGTCCCATTCCTTGTCCCATTACCTTCGCTGCTTCCTGCTATAGAGGTAGATCCGCGCAAACATCGCGTACACAAACGCTGCCGACACGGCAATGTTCGCATACATGTGCCCCATCAGCACCACCATCAATACCACAAACAGCACGACCAGCACCGCCACCGGCACTACGAACCGCCAGCAGAGTCCCAGCCAGCCCTTCGCGAACCGCATCAGAGCAAGCAGGCAGGCATAATACAGCAGAAACGCTGATACCAGGAAAAATGTCTTCGGCCGAAGCGCGACCTGCGGATCCTGCATGAATTCCAACGCCACGGTCAGATTATTCATGGCGAAAATCAGGAATACGTGGATCAGCATATACGCCATTCCGGTGGTGCTCCGCTCCCGGTCGATGATGTAATTGTAAAGCATCTCGTAACTCAGGAACAGCGCTGCAACGATCAGAAACGCCATCGCGGAAAAGTACACGGAGCTGAAGCTGATCTCACCCTCAAAATACGAGGCGATCGTAATGATCATCTCTCCGAAGGTAAAGACCACATACAGCATGGCCCGCTCCGACAGATGCGGAAAGTCGATCAGTCCCGCCTTTTTCCCATCCGCGAAATAACAGGTCATCCCGATTCCGTACAGCACTGCCAGAAAGGGAAATGCCGGAAATCCCAGCGCCACGGTCGGCAGAGACAGCAGTACCAGCGCCGCCTCTCCCAGCAGCACAAGGATCATGTTCCGGATCGTTTTCATCGTTCCAGGCTGGCCGCGGTGGTGGCGCATCTCGATCACATACTGAAGTCCGATATTCACCAGGATCAGCGCCCATGCAACATTATACTGTGTGTAAAAATGCTCCCAGTGCAGGCGTGTCCCCTCGCCGATGTAATACAGCAGATACATATTTACGAACAGGAAGATGTGATCGCGCACGCTGTTCCTGCCGAACATATTGATGTAGAACGTGGAGAAATTCCAGATCTGGATGATCGCCAGCGTGCACAGCACATACGTCAGGAACATGCCAAACGGAACAAATCCGTTCTCCACTGCGTGCAGCAACGAATTGTTCCGCCCGATCACATACACAAAGATCAGATCATAGATCAGCTCCAGATACTCGACCTTCTTCTCCTGCGTCAAAAGGGACGGTTCTTTTTGACTCATTTCAGTTTCTCTTCCCATTCCTCTTCCTTAAACCCGGTCAGTACGAATCCGTCGCCGACCACCAGCGGACGCTTCACCAGCATTCCATCAGTGGCCAGAAGTGCCAGCTGCTCCTCCTCGCTCATCTCCGACAGCTTCTTTGAAAGCCCCATCTCACGGTAGGGGATCCCGCTCGTGTTGAAAAACCGCTTCAGCGGCAGACCGCTCATGGCGTAGTATTCCCGCAGCGTATTCTCATCGGGATGATCCGCCTTGATGTCGATCAACTCATATCCGATTCCGTTTTCTTCCAGCCATTTCAGGGCCTTTTTGCAGGTAGTGCACCTGCTGTAGCAATACACCTTCAGCATGATCGTCCTCCTGAATGTTCTTATTTTCTGTTAACATTTCGCACAGCCATAGGGATATCATCATTCATGCTCCACAAATGACAATGCCGAAAAACAGATGCCTGGAGCAGTATCCGCACGTATAATGCTGTCTCAAGACGGCCGCCCGAACCGTGTGCGCTTCTTCCGCCAGAGTTTCCCCGGCAGCCGCCCCGTATGAATGATGGCGCTCATCACCGCGAACCCGTACAGCAGGCCGGTACCGAAACGCCTTCGATTGTTCGATTCATACTTTGTCAGATACTGCAGCGTGCCGTCCGCCGCCAGAGGCAGCGTCGCAAGGAGCACCTTATAAGGGAGATCCGCCCGAAAGGCTGCTGCGGCGGCAATTCCCAGCAGATGCCCTGCGCCGATCCCGGTGCATCTGGCACAGAGAGGAAACTGATAATCTCCAAGAAAGAAACTTCTTTCGGGCATCTGATGACATCCGCAGTATTTCCGTCCGAACTCCATCGACCGGATCCAGTACCGGTCCACTTTACTCTGCTTTACGCTCTCCATTTCTTACCACACGTGTTGCAGATCCAGTATGCCTGGGACAGAGTCTTTTTTCCACCCGTGCAGAAACCGCACAGCAGTCCGATCGGCCCGCCTGTCAGGCACCAGCCGCACAGTCCCTTCCCAATCGAATAATCCTTCCCCGACGTTTGTGTTTCTGTAATGATCTGACAGTTTTCACTGCCGCATTTCGGACATCTCATTCCTTGGCCTCCTATTCCTTCAGGACTTAAAACTATACGCGGCGAAAGCCGCAAATCTCCTAAGCAAATCCGCGCGCATCCTCGCGGAGCAATTATAGTAAACTTCAGGGTTCTTATGACGTTCACTATAGTATACCATCATTCGACTGCCGGGACTATCCCTTTCCGAAGGGAGCTGCCGCAAAATCGCGTCTGGCTCTATCTGGCTGATCTGATCTAACTGTCTCTGTCTGGCTCGCTTTACCTGACTCGCTTTGCCTGGCTTCCCCGGCATGAAGGAAGTCTGGTTCACGAAGCAGGATTATGATAAAATGATTCTGCCCGGCACAGATCTGCCGCGCACAGGTATTCGTTTTTCCGCCGTTCCGACTTTGCAGGAAAGGAGCTCCTCCGCCATGATGCATTTCGATCCCCTTGCACAGAAATATCCCTCCCAGCGCTATCCGATCTATGCTGCCGGGGGCATGGTCAACTGCTCGAGTCCCATGGCGGCGGCTGCGGGGCTGGATGCACTTCGAAAGGGCGGCAACGCCATGGATGCGGCCGTCGCTGCCGCTGCCGCGCTCACCGTGGTAGAGCCGGTGTCCAACGGACTGGGTTCGGATGCGTTCGCGCTCATCTGGTCAGAAAAGGATCAGCACCTGTACGGGCTTAATTCCAGCGGGCCGGCGCCGCGCTCCATCAGCGTGGAGCGCGTGCTGGCGGATCATAAGGATGTGAACGGAAAAATGCCGACACATGGCTGGACGCCGGTCACAGTGCCCGGGGCGGTCAAAGCCTGGGCCGAGATCACCGGCCGGTTCGGCAATCTCTCCCTGCGGCAGCGCTGCAGATGACGCAACAGTCAAGACTCGCGTAGCGTTTATTCTTCATCGCAAGTCTGAACTACACGATGAAGAATAAATCTGACAAGGACACCGGACGCGCCTGCACTGCTCTGGTTGGAGGAATCGGAATCCCATGGCTCACGAATACGAACTGATCGAGCACAATGAGATCGGCGGATTTAAGCTCTTTCTCGTCAATATGCTTTACCGGACGCCCCACAATCACAAGGATCTGGAACTCTGCCTGATCCTGCGCGGCTCCATCGACATTCGCCATATTGAAGGATCGTTCACCGCACGGGAAGGATCCTTTTTCCTCATGAATTCCTTTCAGCCCCATGAGCTTCAGGCGAAGGAACCCGCGCTGATCCTCGCACTGCAGGTATCTCCGGACTTTTTTGCGCCGTACTTTCCGCAGATCGAAACCATCCATTTTGAGGTCGCACCGGTTTCCGGAGCGCATTCTCCGCTGGCAAAGGACCTGATCACAAAGATCCTCTCCCTCGCGCACACCTATCTCCTGGCCCAGCCAATGTACGAGCTGAAGTGCGCGGCGGCCGTCAACGACGTATTCCTGGATCTGCTTCACATTCTGCACTGGAAAAACATCTCCTCCCACGAGCGCGAGCTTTTCACGGAGCGGCAGATGAAATTCCGCTACCTCACCAACGCAATCGACAGCCGCTACTCCGGCAAGCTCCTCCTGGGCGATCTCGCCGAGGAAATGCATGTCAGCATCTATTACCTGTCCCATTTTTTCCGGGACTGCTTCGGCATGCCGTTTCAGGAATACCTCTCCCGCGTGCGCTGCGAAAACGCCCGCCGGCTGCTGCTTCTCACCGACCGCTCCCTGCTTGAGGTCAGCATCGCCTGCGGCTTTTCCGATCCGAAATACTTCAACAGCGGCTTCCGCTCCCTGTACGGCATCACGCCCAAAGAATACCGGAAGAAATTTAAAGAAGCTCCGCTGCCGTCGCAGCAGAGCTCCATGCTCACAACACAAAAATTTCTTTCTTCCGAGGCGTCGCTGGTCCTGCTGGATCAGTACCTCACGTGAGCCAAGGTGGCCATGGGGACAGGTCCGCCGGCTCCCGGGCCAGCGGACCTGTCCCCATGGCTCCGGCTCACCGATAACTCTTAGGTCTCATCATTTCAATAACTCGCCCCTACATCAATCAGACGCTTTTCAATTCGAGCTGTCACATCAATATAATACTTGTAATCAGCGTCGGTCATGGAGGCCTCATCCATTGCATCTATTTTTTCAGCGAAATCCGCATATTCCGACATGATTGATACATATTCCATCATCGCAGAAAGGTCACTGGAATCATAGCTCTCCATAAAATCACAGTATTTATTCATGAATGCTTCATACGCATCCAGGGCTTCCTTCACTTCTGGTGTGACACCATCTTCGGACGCCGCTGACGCTGCCGCTTCGCCGGAAGCTGCTGATCCATCCGGCGCTGCTTCATCATCCGATGGGGCATCAGACTCAGCCGCCTGACCGCCTGCTGCTCCAGCGCTCAGCTGAAACTTTGCCGAATCAAAGTATTTTCCGTATCCATCATCTTTTATGTTGTCCTTAGCATTTACGACCTCACCCAGATCACCGAAATCGACAGTGATCGTTTCCCACAGGTGTTCAAAATTCTCCAGCTCCAGAATGGCATCTGTCAAAGAGGACACTCTGCTATAAGCCAGCTCTTCTGCTGGAATGGACGCCTTGGACGGATCCCCCAGATCAACGGACAAGCAAAGTTCGCCATTATATAATGTGATCTCCTCCAGGGTTTCTCCCTCTCCCAGGTTTCCTTTTGAAGCTTCCTCCACCGCTTTTATAAATCCGTTCTGCTCTTTGTTCAAAGTCAGTGCATTAAAAAGCTCGGCATCAACTGCTTCGCCTTGCGTTAACCCGTTTGCTTCCCGGTATTTTTGAATGGCTGTTGCCGTTCCGCTTCCGGCGATCCCGTCCGGCGTCCCGCAGTCGAATCCCGCTGCGTTTAATTTCTCCTGAACGATCTTGATCGTATCCGTGCTGGAGTAATCGATCCGTGACGCCATCGTGCCTGTGCTCATCATGATCACTACTGTTCCAATAAGTACCGCATTGCAAACATTCCTTCTCTTCATGGTCATCCTCCCTCGACTCCAAATCCATACATCTCGCTTCGTTTTTACAGTTACACTTTCTATAAATCACTCTTTATGAGCTAGTTTCAAATTACGGTTGCAGAAACACACTCCGAGATTCTTCCCCGCCAGTATTATCGGGATGCCGATCATTGTCACCCAATACACACCCCAGCCGGCCATGTCGCTTGCCTTGATGTCCGTCACACCTATGCTTTCTAATATCACGCCGCTGGTCCCGAGCATTCCAAGCAGCATCCAGAGTGCTGCATTCAAATAAGGCAGACAGAAGAAAAAGCTGATCCCGGACAGATGCGTGCGGCGCAGTTTGCCCTGTCTCCCGGTTTCAAGTTCATATTTCACAGTCGTCATCGCCATTGCAATATCTTTGTGATAACACAGGTTCAAAAGGAAGATGATCACGTTTATGACGAGCAGAATGATCGCAGTTGTCAGGGCATCTGTTCTCGCAGCCCCCTCAGGCATTTTCATGATCATTTGAATTGAATTTGCAGAGGAATACCCCACCATCAGCATATACAGAATCCAGACCACCATATTAATCTGATGGATTACTTTGATCAGTCCGGCCCCTTTTCGCGCGATGCGCAGAAATAGAAGTCCGATCGCTTCCAGGACAACCAGCACCAGTCCTGCAATGATAACCGTCATTACACCGCCCCAGAAAATGTAGGAAATGACGATTCCTCCGATTGCCGCTTCATTGACTATTTCCGTGACATTGCCCGGCAGGTTATACTCCTTCGCAACCAGCGAAACCAGATCGATCAGTTTCACGCTCCCCTTTGAAAATTCAGCAATCATAAGCGACAGTACCCGAAGAATAAAAAACAGGATACTGCCTGCCACGATCCCATCCAACAGTTTGAAAAAAACTACAACAGATGACGAAATCCGGTTGATGTACCGCTCCGGCTGCGCCGGGATTGCTGAATAATTTGCTGAACCATAATTCTCGCTCATTTTTATTGTCCTCTCTTTCTCTTCCTCTTTTCCTGTTACTATTTATTTCGTTTTCAACCAGTGATTGGCTGCTTTCCTAAATCATGCGGTTAATTCCGCTCGCTGCTAGAGGAATAACCCATTTCGATCTGTAAACGTCCCGCAGGCGATCCGGATTATATCGATCATCCACCCAATTCCAAAAAAGCCCAGTGTCAACAAATACAAAATACCCATTCCAACTCTTCCCACATAAAAATAGTGGATCCCGAATATTCCAAAGAACAGACAAAAAACAAGTGCCGTCACCCTGCTTTTCGGAGAATAGTCGTATCTGGCACTTCGCGTATTCCGCCTGTCCCCGGAATTTGCAGCCACTAACGCGATCCCGCCAAAAATCAGAACTGCCGGAAACAGTCCCGAATGCGAAGTGTACGTAATAATCAGCGCTGCCAGATAAAGGATCAGTGACAACCGGTGTGTTTTTTTCTGTTCCTGCCGGATCGTCTCCTCGCGGAGTTCCCTCTCATGTGCATATTCCAGTTCCTTAAGGCGGACCTCTGCCTCCTTCAACCTGGCTTCATCAACGATCCTGCTGGTAATGTTGATGGTCTCATCCTCGACAAGAAGTTTTGTACCGCAATACATGCAGTAGATCTGTTTTCGTTCCGGGTCGACCTGCAGATCTGCTCCGCAATTGCTGCATTTGAGATTTATCAATTTCATTTTCTGCTCCTGAAATTCTGCCTGCTTTCCCAATCCGACATCATATCTTACGGCCTGCAATTCCCGCAGGGCTCATACCCTTCCGCCAGCAGCTCCTCCCTGGTCAGATTCGTATACAGACGATTTTCCTCTTTCATCTGCGCCACGCTGTTGCAGCCGGGATCATGAAATTTTCTGGTGTTCGTATTGCAGACATATTGGAAGGTTTCCGGATCATTCGTCTGCGAGCGAACAGTTCCTTCTGCAGCGTCCAGTCCCTCCGGCGTTGTCAGTGAGAGAATTCCGCCTCCGGCGCTCCAGTCATCACACGGTTCCTGATCCGACCAGATCTCTTCCCCGTCGGAATACAGAATGACCGTTCCCTGACGATCCGTTCGGAACATGGACACGTTATGATTCTGCAGCCTCTGCATAGTCTCCATGGAAGGATGCCCGTACCCGTTATCCTTCCCGCAGCTGATCACTGCATATACCGGCGATACCCGGTCCAGAAATGCGTCGTTACTGGAAGTACTGCTGCCATGATGATTGACGATATACACGTCTGCAAACAGATCCTCTGCGCTGTTTACAAGATCCATTTCACTGTCGCACTGTGCATCCCCGCACATCAGATACCCGGTATTTCCGAAGCTCACCTTAAAACATAGCGACCGGTCATTGTCGGAACTGTAGTCTGCTCTTAGCGGACCGATCACGTTTACCAGAGCTTCTCCTATTGTCAGTTCAAAGCTCGGGGCCGGATGAAGAATATCGCATCCATTCGACAAGGCTGCCACCGCAAGGGACTGGTAGAGCTCTCCCGTACCGGCATAGGATGGGAGCAGCAGAACTTTACATGGAAATGCCGAGAGGACCCCGATCACACCGCTCATATGATCCTCTTCATAATGCGTTACCGCGACGCAGTCCAGGGTTTCCACACCCTGCTGTTTCAAATATCCGACAACGTAGGAAGACGTATTTCTCCCGCCTCCGTCGATCAGGATAGAATGACTGTCTGTTTCGAAAAGAACACTCTGCCCCTGCCCCACATCGAGAATGTGGCATGCAAACGGCTCCGCCGCATATGCGGACGTTATTCCTGTCATCAGCAGCAGAAAAAATGCAGCTGCATATAGTTTTCGTATGATCCAAAACATGGTTCTTTCCTCCGGCATGCAGAAGCCTGCCTGTTACAAATCGGGCTGACACACGCTGCATGGCTCATATTCACCGGTTTCTACATCTTCCTTCGTCAGACGCCTGGTTTCATGTCCCTGGATCGTCACGCAGCTTTCCCTGTGATACT
Source organism: uncultured Lachnospiraceae bacterium (assembly GCA_946624935.1). Classification (GTDB taxonomy): domain Bacteria; phylum Bacillota; class Clostridia; order Lachnospirales; family Lachnospiraceae; genus Merdiplasma. Next base: position 9,262 of record CAMOSN010000078.1, read on the forward strand.
TTTCCCCATGCATGGTGACATAGTATTCCCCCTCATAGAGCTGTCGTTCCTGGTACTCCTTCGTCGCAATACCTCCTCCGGCCGCCAGCCCGGCGAGGATTCCTCCGATGATCAGCGGCTTCCGGTGCCGGAAAGCAAATCCCTTAATGGCACTTCCTGCACTTTTCTTCATCAGGAAATGCGCGAATTCGTTTGCCTCATATTCCTCTGCCACGGAATGTCCCACTTCACTCCGGCTTCCCAAATGGCCGCAATAATAGTGCCCTTCCTCATGGGCCAGAACAAGCATGCGTTCCGCCATGCTGAGTTTTTCGTTCAGAAAAACCAGCCGGTAATTGGCGTCCACATACAGAAAGCCATTCGTGCGGGCAATCATATCCGTCAGGCCAAGATGATCGATCACAGTGGTAACATCCGGGTCATTCACGACCGGATTATATTCTACGATGGTAAAACCCTGCCGGGTAAAGGCATCCTCCAGCACACCCGGCGTCACTTCCCGGATCGCAAATTCTCTTCGGAAGGCTCTGACCAGTTTTTTAATCTCTGTCGTATTCATGCCTTTCTTTTCCGGATATTCCGCAGCGCAGTTTCTGTCGCAGCATCCGGTGCTCCTTTGAACAGTTCGATTCCATCATACGCCTTTACGACCGCATCCCCTGACAGCTTCTTACATCGTGCATATTCCACCAGGATCATCGTCCGCAGGGAATGCATCGCCTGGTCATCCAGTTCTTTTATGATTCCATTCAGTTCAGTCTGCCCGAACAGTCCGGCATCCGGAGCCTTCCCCTCATTAAAGCGGTTCAGCAGTTCCCCCGGATACGCCGGAGAATTTCTGAGCATATCCCGTGTTGCCGTTATAGAATCAAAAAAATAGATCAACGTCAGATACGTCGGCCACATCATCTTTTTCCGGCCATTCTCGATCGCCGAATAGGTCTGCCTGGAAACACCGATGATATTACACAGATCGCTCTGGCTGATTCCAGCCTTTACCCGCAAAACAGGAAGTTCCTCCTTTAGGGCATCAATATATATATCACGTTCTTCTTCTGTTAATACCCACCTGGAAAGCATACATCCCAACCTTTCGCAATCACATAACATATGCTGCATTCATCGAATCCTATTATAATTTATGTGTTTGGATTTGTCAATTCTGCATTCTTTTATGTAAAATCATTTTACATTCGGCATCTGTCATGCTCTTGAAAAGAACACAAGGGCCGCAGGATAAATCCCGCAGCCCCCTACTCATAACGCAATTGCCCGATACGGCTGAATCGATCTGATCTCCTCAGCAATGCTTTCCTTTAATTCCCTCACATCAATATCATTCTGCAAATCGAGGAAATACCGATCAGATACTCCAAAATATTTCGCCAGCCGCAATGATGTGTCTGCTGTAATCTTCCTCCGATCATGTAAAATGTCCTGAATCCGTGATGTAGGAACATGTATGGCTTTCGCAAGCCTGTAAGCTGAAATCCCCATCGGCTCCATAAACTCCTCCAAGAGAATCTCACTCATCTTAGGAGTAGGAATAAACATATCCATGGTATAACCTCCCCTCTGACATG
>CAMOSN010000079.1 GCA_946624935.1 uncultured Lachnospiraceae bacterium
GAACAGGAGAAAACAAGGAACAGGAGAAAACGATGAAGCAAAAAATTACCGTACACGTCAGGCTCAGCCCGTCTCAGTTTCGAAAATTCTGCCGGTTTGATAATTTCCGCCGTCAGCACCGCTGGTTTGTTCCGATTATGACGGGAATGATTATGATCACCATTTCCATGGCCCTTCTGTTTTTCGGAAAATCAAGATCCGATACCATGCCCGGTATCCTGATGGGACTGGGAATCGCCTTTCCCCTGTTTGCCTTCGGCATGTATACGATCCAGATCGAATCGCAGATCGCAAAGCGGAACCTGAAGAAGAATCCGGAGATTTATATCCTGGAGCTTACCACTGCAGGACTTGGCGTCACCGGAGCCATGCAGGTGCGCTCCAGAGTGGATCTGCCCTGGACTTCGATGTGGGGCGCTTTCCGCCGGAAGGGGGACATTTATTTATATGCGACCCCTGCCAGGGCCTTCATCCTTCCCGCAGGGCAGGCCGATGTACCGGATGCCCAGGTGTGGGAGATGATCACACAGTATATGGGCGAAAAGTGCTTTGATACCTGAAAAAGTATTCCAGTGAACACCATTGCATTGAAAAAACCATTGCAGACAAATACCAAAGATATTTCTTGTAAGAAAAAAGTTCTTCGTATATAATGGACATAGTGCGTAAAAAAGTACGCAGGGTAATCGCAATTCATTGAAAGGAGCTTGATTACATTATGGGATTCATTGATGAGATTAAAGCAAAAGCAAAGGCAGACAAAAAGACCATCGTTCTTCCGGAATCTATGGATAAGCGTACCTACGATGCCGCGGAAAAGATCGCAAAGGAAGGCATCGCCAACATCGTGATCATCGGCACGCCCGAGGAGATCGCAAAGTACGGTGAAGGTTATGATCTGACCGGTATCACGGTTGTGGATCCGTTCAATGATCCCAACAAGCAGAAATACATCGACAAGTTCGTTGAGCTGCGTGCGAAAAAGGGCGTTACGGCTGAGCAGGCACAGGAGCAGATGGAAAAGGATTACATGTACTATGCATGCCTGATGTGCAAGTGCGGCGATGCTGACGGTGTTGTTTCCGGCGCATGCCATTCTACAGGCAACACGATCCGTCCGGCGCTTCAGCTTCTGAAGACCAAGCCCGGCATCAGCAGCGTTTCCGGTTTCTTCCTGATGGAGGTTCCGAACTGCGATATGGGTGAGAACGGTCTGTTCGTATTCGCGGACTGCGCAGTAATGCCGGAAGTGGATGCGGAAAAGATGGCCGAGGTCGCGGCTCTTTCTGCCGAGTCCTTCAAGAGCTTCGTCGGCGCAGAGCCGAAGGTTGCTCTCCTTTCCTTCTCCACCAAGGGCAGTGCAAAGCATGACAATGTGACAAAGGTGCAGGAAGCTGTAAAGATCGCACAGGAGAAGTATCCGGACATCGCTCTGGACGGCGAGCTTCAGCTGGATGCCGCTCTGGTTCCGTCTGTTGCCGAGCTCAAGGCTCCGGGCAGCAAGGTAGCCGGACATGCCAATACACTGGTATTCCCGAGTCTGGAAGCCGGCAACATCGGCTACAAGCTGGTTCAGAGACTTGCAAAGGCCAATGCATACGGTCCGGTCCTGCAGGGTCTTTCCATGCCGGTGAACGATCTGTCCAGAGGCTGCTATGCCGACGATATCGTAGGCGTTGTAGCGATGACCGCCGTACAGGCACAGCAGCAGTAAATCCGCTGCCGTGAAAGCATTTGCTGCAGCATGCATTGAAACAACAAACAGGATTAAATCAATCAGGAGGGTACCACCCATGAATGTATTAGTAGTTAACTGCGGAAGTTCTTCTCTGAAGTTCCAGCTGATCAATTCCGACACAGAGGAAGTCGCAGCAAAGGGTCTTTGCGAGCGTATCGGTATCGATGGACGCCTTGTGTATCAGCCCACCGGCGGTGAGAAGGAAGTTACCGAAGCTCCCATGCCTACCCACACCGAAGCGATCCAGATGGTACTGGATGCCCTGGTAAATGAGAAGACCGGCGTTCTGAAGAGCCTGGACGAAGTGGAAGCGATCGGACATCGTGTCCTGCACGGCGGTTCCAAGATCACCGAATCCCGCGTGATCAATGATGAGGTCATCGAAGTGATCGATGAGTGCTGCGATCTCGGACCGCTGCACAATCCGGCCAACCTGATGGGTATCCGCGCCTGCATGAAGCTCATGCCCGGCAAGCCCAACGTAGCCGTATTCGATACCGCATTCCATCAGACAATGCCGCCCAAGGCTTACCGCTATGCGATCCCGACCAAGTTCTACAAGGATTATGCGGTCCGCAAATATGGCTTCCACGGAACCTCCCACAGCTTCGTTTCCAAGGAGACGATCAAGTACCTGGGCCTGGATGCCGACAACAGCAAAGTGATCATTGCACATCTTGGCAACGGCGCTTCCATCAGTGCTGTACAGAACGGAAAATGCGTGGATACCTCCATGGGACTTACCCCACTGGAAGGCCTGATCATGGGAACCCGTTCCGGTGACCTCGATCCCGCAGTGCTCGAGTTCGTATGCAAGAAGGAAGGCTTTGACGTAAAGGAAATGCTGCGCATCCTGAACAAGGAATCCGGCGTTTACGCACTTTCCGACAACCTTTCCAGCGACTTCCGTGATCTGGAAGAGGCGATGGACAACGGCAACGAGGCAGCAGGCCTTGCAATCGATGCATTCAGCTACCGCGTTGCAAAATACATCGGTTCCTACGTTGCAGCCATGAACGGCGTGGATGCGATCACCTTCACCGGCGGCATCGGCGAGAATGCAGGCCTGGTCCGCAAGAAGGTTCTGGAATATCTTGGCTATCTCGGAATTAAGATGGACGAAGCGCAGAACAGCAAGAGAGGCGAGAACTTCATTCTCTCCACCGCTGATTCCAAAGTAAAGGTCGCCGTGATCCCGACCAACGAGGAGCTTGCGATCTGCCGCGAGACCGTGGAACTGGTTACAAAATAATATCGCAGGTCAGGCATTTCCGGCCAAAATGCGGCTCGATCCAAATCGCAAGATAAAGTAAAAAAGAAATGCTTGACAACGAAATAACGCCTGCATATAATATTGAGGTGTGTTGTGGGAGGAGTATGCGCTGATGAATCTGACAGAGGTCATTCTGGAAGAAGGAAAAACACTTCATGCCGAACAGCCGCTTGGGCTGGAGGTACTGGATTTTCCATTCGGCTCTTACCCGATCACAAAAAAGAGTCCGCTGGAGCTGACGGTGACCAACGAGGGCGAAAAGAAACTTTTGCTTAATGGTGCGGTGCATCTGGAGGCAGAGGTTCCCTGTGACCGTTGTCTTGATCCCGTTACGGTTCCTTTAGACATACGCTTTGATCTGGAGCTGGACATGAAGCTTTCCGACGAGGAGCGTCATGAAGCGCTGGATGAGAGTGATTATTTACATGGATATAACCTGGATGTGGACAAACTTGTCTATGGTGAAGCACTTCTTGCCTGGCCCGCAAGGGTTCTGTGCAGGGATGACTGTGCGGGGCTGTGCAAAGTATGCGGCCAGAACCTGAACCGGAAGACATGTGACTGTGATAGAACAGATTTGGATCCAAGAATGGCGAAAATCCGTGATATCTTTTCGATGTATAAGGAGGTGTGAACCATGTCGATCTGTCCGAAAAATAAGCATTCCAAAGCGAGAAGAGACAGCAGAAGAGCAACCTGGAAAATGACCGCTCCGACGCTTGTTCGCTGCAGCAAATGCGGAGCCCTGATGGCTCCCCACAGAGTCTGCAAGGCTTGCGGATCTTATAACAAAAAAGAGATCATCGCGATGGACGAGGCCTGATGGCTTTTCCGAAGCACGAATGAACAATGAACCATGCAGGGTTTTCCTGCATGGTTTTTTGAATCTCCTGCATTTTTGAAACTCTTGCATTTTACTGGTTTCATTGGTATATTCTTTACGAACCGCTGATTTTACAGGAAACGTTGATCATAAAGGAAATGTTGATCTTAACAGAAGAGGAATAACGATATGAGTGAAATGATCCGCATTGCGGTCGATGCCATGGGAGGAGACCATGCACCTGCTGCCATTATTGATGGCTGTGTGCAGGCATTATCCATCCGTAATGATATCCAGCTGATATTCGTTGGGGATGAGAAGCAGATCGGGGAAGAACTCGACAAGCATTCCTGCAGTCGGGAACATATCCGCATTATCCACACATCCGAAACGATCGGGATGGCTGAGCATCCGGTAAATGCCATCCGGACGAAAAAGGATTCCTCGCTTGTGGTGGGCATGAAGCTGGTGAAAAACAAAGAAGCGGACTGCTTTATGAGCGCCGGAAATTCAGGGGCTGTTCTGGTAGGAGGGCAGCTGATCGTCGGCAGGATCCGGGGAATTACCAGGCCGCCGTTTGCTTCCCTGATTCCGACGGAAAAGGGCGTGTCGCTGCTGCTTGACTGCGGCGCAAATGTGGATGCAAGGCCCGAGCATCTGCTTTCCTTCGCACGGATCGGCTCCATCTATATGGAAAATGTAATGGGTGTGGCCAATCCTTCCGTCGGCATCGTAAACATCGGTGCTGAGGAGGAAAAGGGCAATGCTCTGGTAAAGGACACGTTTCCGCTGCTTCGGGAGGATGGCGTGATTCGCTTTATCGGAAGCGTGGAAGCCAGGGACATTCCCTTCGGTGGATGTGATGTACTGGTGTGCGAGGGATTTACCGGGAACGTTGTATTGAAAATGTACGAAGGCACGGCCTCCATGCTCCTGAAGAATATCAAAAAGAGCCTGATGTCTTCGCTGATGGGGAAAATTGGCGGACTGCTGATCAAGCCGTCGCTGAAAGGTCTGCTGACGACCTTTGACGCCTCACAGTACGGTGGCGCACCGCTGCTGGGCCTTAACGGGCTGGTCGTGAAGATGCACGGCAGCTCCAAGGCACAGGAAGTAAAAAATACAGTAATTCAATGTGCAGACTTTACCGAACGGAAAATTAATGATAAGATACAGGCATATGCGCAGTCTCTGAAGGGAGATGCGGATAATATTTCTTGACAGACGAAGGAGATTACACGTATGGAATTTGAAAAGTTGCAGCAGATTATTGCCGAAGTACTGAATGTCGATGTCGATGAAATCACACCGTCCACAACTTTTGTTGATGATCTGGGTGCGGATTCCCTCGATGTATTTCAGATTATTATGGGGATCGAAGAGGAGTTTGACATGGAGATCCCACAGGAAGAGGCTGAAAAGATCGTGACGGTGGGTGATGCTGCAGAAGCGATCAAGGCAGCTGTGAACTGACAGACAATAAACACATGTGATCAGTATGCGGGCGGGGTTTTGAACGCCCGCATATATTTCGAATCCCGAAATCTATTTCGGAGCTATAAAAATACAGGAGCATTTTCAATATGATGGATAAGGTTCAATCCCTGAGGTCTCTGCAGGAACGGATCGGCTATTCGTTTCAAAATCCGGCACTTCTGGAGCAGGCGGTCAGCCACAGCTCTTATGTGAATGAGCATCGCAAAATCCTTCACACGGATAATGAGCGGCTGGAATTTCTCGGGGATGCTGTCCTGGAGCTTACGACCAGTGATTTTCTTTTCCGGGAATATCCGGATATGCCGGAGGGCGAAATGACAAAGCTTCGGGCTTCACTGGTATGTGAGCCGACGCTGGCCATGTGTGCCAGGGAGCTTTCGCTGCCCGAATGTCTGTTGCTGGGCAGAGGCGAGGAGTGCACAGGGGGCAGAGGGCGCGATTCGGTCGTCTCGGATGCCATGGAGGCCGTGATCGGTGCGATTTATCTGGACGGCGGGTTTGAGAAGGCCAGAGCTTTTGTAAGACAGTTCATCCTGAATGATATTGACCACAAAAAGCTGTTCTTTGACAGCAAAACCCATCTGCAGGAGATCGTGCAGAGCGAATTTCGGGATGAATCGGTCCGTTATGAGCTTGTAAGGGAAGAGGGACCTGCCCATGCAAGGAGATTTGTCTCCCAGGTGATGATCGGGGAACGGATACTTGGAGAGGGAAGCGGTTCCACCAAAAAGGGTGCGGAGCAGGAGGCGGCCTATCGGGCTCTGCTTGCGCTGGCGCAGGCGGGGATCACGCCCGGGAGAAGGATATAATACATGTATTTAAAAAGCATTGAGATACAGGGCTTCAAGTCTTTTGCCAATAAAACGGTCTTTCAGTTCCACAATGGGATCACAGGGATCGTCGGCCCGAACGGAAGCGGTAAGAGCAACGTTGCCGATGCGGTCCGGTGGGTGCTCGGAGAGCAGCGGGTAAAGCAGCTTCGCGGCGGCAGTATGCAGGATGTAATCTTTGCCGGGACCCAGAGCCGCAAGCCGCTGGGCTATGCTTATGTGGCGATCACTTTAAATAATGAGGATCATTCTCTTCCGATCTCCTATGATGAAGTCACGGTAGCCCGCAGGCTGTACCGGTCCGGGGAAAGCGAGTATCTGCTCAATGGTACGCAGTGCCGTCTGAAGGATGTAAACGAGCTTTTTTACGACACGGGAATCGGAAAGGAAGGTTATTCGATCATCGGCCAGGGCCAGATCGATAAGATCCTGAGCGGAAAGCCGGAGGAGCGCAGAGAGCTGTTTGATGAAGCCGCGGGAATCGTGAAGTTCAAACGCAGAAAGCTGGAGGCCCAGAAAAAGCTCGACAGCGAGCAGGCAAGTCTTACCCGCGTGAATGATATTCTCTCGGAGCTGGGACGACAGATCGGACCGCTGGAGCGTCAGTCGGAAAAAGCGAAGATCTATCTGCAGCGCAGGGAAGATCTGAAAGCCTATGATGTGAACCTGTTTCTGGCGGAATATCAGGAAAACCGGGAGCAGCTCGAAAGCCTGGGACAGAAGCAGTCTGATGCCGAAGAGGAGCTTTCCCAGGTACGCACGGAAACGGAGGAAGCCAGGCTTCGTTATGAGCATACGGAAGAGACGCTTTCTTCCCTTGCGCAGGAGATCGACAGCCTGAACGAGCAGAAGACGCAGAGCGCTCTGCAGATCCGTCAGATGGATGGTACGATCCGTCTTCTGGAGGAGCAGGTGCGGACCGGCGATGAAAGCCGCCAGGCGCAGGAGGAGCGTTTACACGCGATTGCCGGCGAACGAAGCGATCGGGAAAACGCACTGAAGGAGAACGAAGCGCAGGTCGAGGCGCTTTCTGCACAGCTGATCGATACGGAGAAGTCCGGTGAGCAGACGCAGGAGGCACATGAGCGCTGTCAGCAGGAGATCGCCGGGGTCGAAAAGAAAGCGGACCTTCTGCAGCAGAAGGTGATTGCGGTCCTTTCGAGGCGCAGCGACCTGAAGGCAGAGCAGCAGCGGATCGAAACGATGAGCGAGCAGGTAAAGCTGCGTAAAAGTGCTCTGGGCAGCGAACTTTCAAAGCTTCGCAGCGAGCAGAGCGGCCGGGCAGCGCTGCTGGATACCGTCTGCACACAGATCGGGCAGGTCGAAAAAGTGATCGCACAGCTGGGCGATACCAGCGCGAAAAAAGATGCAGCGCTTGGCGTATGCCAGGATCAGCTCGGGAATGACAGTCAGAGGCTGGAAATGCTGCAGGGTCAGTTTCACCGGGACAGCGCAAGGCTGGATACCCTGCGGGCCATCGCGGAACGATACGACGGATATGGAAACAGCATCCGCCGTGTCATGGAACAGAAAAAGCATGAGAAAGGGCTTCTCGGCGTCGTAGCCGATCTGATCCGCACGCGGAAGGAGTACGAGATCGCCATCGAAACCGCCCTGGGCGGGAGCATTCAGAATGTCGTTACCGAGGATGAAGATACGGCCAAACGGATGATCGCGTTTCTCAAGAAAAACCAGTACGGCCGTGCGACGTTCCTTCCGCTGACTGCGATGAAGCACAGCGCGCAGTTTAAGCAGACGGAGGCTCTGGAGGAGGAGGGTGTGATCGGCCTGGCGAGTACGCTGGTTGAAAATGACCGCAAATATGACGATCTGGTCCAAAACCTTCTCGGAAGGACGATCGTGGTGGATCAGATCGATCATGCAGTATCGCTGGCCAGAAGATTCCGGTACACCCTGCGAATCGTGACGCTTGAGGGCGAGCTGCTCAGTGCGGGCGGATCCATGACCGGCGGTGCGTTTAAGAACAGTACCAACCTCCTTGGCAGAAGGCGCGAGATTGAAGAGCTGACCAAAACGGTCGGGCAGAAGAAAAAAGAGCTTGAGGATTTAAGGGATCACATTGAGCAGGTCCGTTCGGACAGAAATGCATTGCGCGATGAGATCCGTGAAATCGGAGAAAAGCTGCAGGAGCAGTATCTGAAGCAGAACACTCTGACCATGCAGAAAAAGGAGCTTGAGGAACGCGCCGGCAGCGCTTCGGATCAGGAGAGCCGCTATCAGAATGAGTCGGTTCAGATCCGGACGCAGATCATGCAGCTTTCCAGGGAAAGCGTGGCGCTGAACGCAAAGCTGGAGAATTCCGAAAAAGAAGAGGCGATGCTCGGGGAACAGCTCCATGTGCTGCAGGGAGAGCTGGATGAAAAAAGGGAACAGGAGCAGTCGCTTCTGGAACAGGTGCAGAAGCTGCATCTTGCGTATGCATCGATGAAGCAGCAGCGCTCTTTCCTGGAGCAGGAGCACTCCCGTCTGGAGCAGGAGTACACAGCGCTTGGCGAGGAGCAGATCTCGCTGGGTGAGGCGCTGAAGGCTGCAAATGCCGGGAAACTGGATAAAGAGCAGCAGATACGTGAAACGCTTCTTGCACTTGACAAAGAGAAGGAACGGCAGCAGCAGCTGAGTGAGACCCTTTCCGGGACGCAGGAGAAAAGGGATCAGCTTACCGAGAAGCAGAAGGGCTTTTTTGAAGAACGCGAAAGTCTTTCCGAGCGTGCCTCTCTGCTGGACCGCGAGGTGTACCGGCTGAAGGCACAAATCGAAAAGCTTGAGGAGCATGCGGAAACCAGGACGGCCTATATGTGGGAGGAATACGCGCTGACCTACAACAGTGCGCTTGCTCTTCGGCGCGACGATCTGGGAAGCCGCAACGCCTGGAGAAAGCAGATGGCAGAGCTCAAACGCCAGATCCGCGAGCTGGGAAATGTGAATGTAAACGCAATCGAGGAATATAAGGAAGTATCCGAGCGTTATACGTTCCTGTCCACACAAAGAGCGGATATTCAGAAGGCGGAGGCTGCACTGCAAAAGATCATCGCAGAGCTGGATACCGGGATGCGCCGGCAGTTTAAGGAGCAGTTTGAGCGGATCGCGCAGGAATTTGACGTCACCTTCCAGCAGCTGTTCGGAGGCGGAACCGGAAGCCTGGAGCTGATGGAGGACGAGGATATCCTGGAATGCGGGATTCGGATCATTGCCCAGCCACCCGGAAAAAAGCTGCAGAATATGATGCAGCTCTCCGGCGGAGAAAAGGCACTGACCGCAATTGCACTGCTGTTCGCGATCCAGAATCTGAAGCCGTCCCCCTTCTGTCTGCTGGATGAGATCGAGGCGGCGCTGGATGAAAACAATGTTGAGCGTTATGCAGGGTATCTTCATAAGCTGACAGAGAATACGCAGTTTATAATTATCACACACCGACGCGGAACAATGGCGGCCGCTGACAGGCTGTATGGCGTGACCATGCAGGAAAAAGGAGTATCCGCACTGGTATCGGTCAATCTGATCGAGAGCGAGCTGGATGCATAGGAGTACGGGTTATGGCAGAGCAAAACGAAAACAGGGGATTTTTCCGACGGCTGTTTGAGGGCCTTACGAAAACCAGGGATAATATTGTTTCCGGAATCGATGCGGTGTTCGGAGGCTTCTCGAGCATTGACGAGGATTTCTATGAGGAGATCGAGGAGATCCTGATCATGGGAGATCTGGGCGTGCATGCAACGGAGGCAGTGCTTGACGATCTTCGGGAAAAGGTGAAGGAGCAGGGCATCAAAAAGCCGGATGAATGTAAGTCCATCCTTATCGAAAGTATTCGCGAGCAGATGGATGTCGGCAATACCGATTATGAGTTTGAAAACCGTAAATCCGTGATTCTGGTGATCGGTGTGAACGGCGTCGGTAAGACGACCAGCATCGGCAAGCTTGCCTCCCGCTATAAAAGTCAGGGAAAAAAGGTGATCATGGCAGCGGCGGATACCTTCCGCGCAGCGGCAGGAGAGCAGCTGGAGGAGTGGGCCAGAAGGGCCGGGGTGGACATCATCGGCGGCCAGGAGGGCTCGGATCCCGGCGCGGTCGTTTACGATGCGATCCATGCCGCAAAGGCGCGTAATGCCGATATTCTGCTGGTGGATACTGCGGGACGCCTTCACAACAAGAAGAACCTGATGAATGAGCTCGGAAAAATCAACCGGATCATCGATTCGGAATACCCCGAGGCATGCAGGGAGACCTTCGTTGTCCTGGATGCAACCACTGGACAGAATGCACTTTCACAGGCGAAGCAGTTCCAGGAGGTCGCAAACATCACGGGCATCATTCTGACCAAAATGGACGGCAGTGCAAAAGGTGGAATTGCTGTTGCCATCCATTCCGAGCTGGGCATTCCGGTAAAATACATCGGCGTAGGGGAAAAGGTGGAGGATCTGCAGCGCTTTGACGCCAACGCCTTCGTAAATGCGCTGTTCGATGTGCAGCCGGTGCAGGAGGAAGAAACCGAAAGCTCAGAAGGGACAGAGGAACAGGAACCGCCGATCGACTGGGAAGCACTGTATGCTGAGGCTGAGGAAGCAGCTGCGGAGGAACAGGCAGCCAAGGAGGAACAGGCAGCCAAGGAGGAACAGGCAGCCGAG
>CAMOSN010000080.1 GCA_946624935.1 uncultured Lachnospiraceae bacterium
TCCGTATAACAGATCACACACAGGGCTGACATTTACGCCGCATACTGTTCGATCAGGACATCCCTGAAGGAAGCGCCAAGCCAGTCAAGCATATCCTGAATGGTGGGCATGACGCCATTTAAGTTGAAATATGTCGTCACACACATTTTGATTTTCTGCAGCATCTCGTTTTTATCCATCATGACCGGCACTCCTTTCCGGGATCGTTCCCTTTCTACCGATAATCTTTTCACTCTGGTTTTCTTCGCTGCAGCGGTTTCCCGCTGCTCTATTTTTATATACGCGCCAAAGCTTGAAAATCCATTGAAGAATCTTTGCCAGGCGTGTAAAATATCACCGTCACCCCATGGCTCCTACGCATCTACGAAGAGTAAAAGGCATGGAGTCATGGCGCCTGGAGCTTCTGCGCAAGCAGCCTTGTAAAGCGCCCGGCGGCACTTTCACGCATGTGCCCTTCGCCGTCCGAAAAGCATTCGGGTTCCCAGCTGGGGAACGGCTGCGGCTGCGCCGCTGTACCGTCCCCTGTCCCACCTGCCCCCTCTCACCTGTTTGACTTATACCGGCAGAATGTGCTAAATTTGAAGCTGGATCTGCTCTCCTGCGGATCCGGGAGTTTTTTCAGAAAGGATCGAAGGAATGAAGACAAGAATTGGAATCATGGGATATGGAAATCTGGGCCGTGGTGTAGAACTGGCGGTGAATGCGGCACCGGATATGGAGCTGGCCGCAGTGTTTACAAGAAGAGACCCCGCCGGGGTGAAGATCCTCAGTGAGGGCGTACCGGTGGTGTCCGCGGATGCGGCGCCGGAGTGGAAGGACCGGATCGATGTTCTGATCCTGTGCGGCGGAAGCGCAACCGATCTGCCGGAGCAGACACCGTTTTATGCACAGATGTTCAATGTGATCGACAGCTTTGACACCCATGCCCGGATTCCGGAGCATTTTGCCAATGTGGACGCGGCAGCCTGCAAAGCCGGGAAGATCGCCATGATCAGTGTCGGATGGGATCCGGGCATGTTCTCTCTCAACCGGGTATATGCCAATGCGGTCCTGCCCTGCGGAAAAGATTATACCTTCTGGGGCAAAGGGATCAGCCAGGGACATTCTGACGCCATCCGCCGGATCGACGGTGTGAAGAATGCAAAGCAGTACACCATTCCCATCGAAGAAGCCCTTGAGGCCGTGCGCTCCGGAGCCAATCCTGAGCTGACCACACGCGAGAAGCACACGAGAGAGTGTTTTGTCGTTGCCGAGGAAGGTGCCGATCTTGCCCGGATCGAGCGGGAGATCAAGGAGATGCCGAACTACTTTGCCGACTACGACACGACGGTTCACTTCATTTCCGAGGAAGAACTGCAGCGCGACCACGCCGGGATGGCGCACGGCGGATTTGTGTTCCGCTCGGGAGCGACCGGAAAGAACGGAGAGCATAAACACGTGATCGAGTACAGCCTGAAGCTGGATTCCAATCCGGAATTCACCACCAGCGTGATCGTTGCCTTCGCAAGAGCTGCAAAGCGGATGTACGACGAAGGAATGCGCGGCTGCAAGACCGTGCTGGACGTACCGCCTGCGTATCTGAGCACTCAGAGCGGAGAAGAACTGCGCGCACACCTGCTGTAAGAATAGAAACGCTGAGAAAGGAGCCATGGGGACAGGTCCCGTGGCTCCTGTTTATGTGATAAAGTTCCTGAAAAATTGTAGAGGAGCCATGGGACCTGTCCCCATGGCTCCCTCCCGTGTCTGAACCGTGTCAGGCAGCCCGCACCGTTTACCGCGCCTGAGCCCGCAGCGTTTCGTTTGCCTTTTCGACGTTCAGCTTTGTAAGAATCAGAGTGATCAGCAGATTGAAGCACATGGGCATCCACAGGTACATGATGTGCAGCATGTTGATGCAGGACGCTGTCTGCACCTGCGCGCCTCCCACGTAGCCGCTGAAGGCCAGCAGCCATCCGGCCAGGGCCGTACCGATGCCTCCGCCCAGCTTGGTTCCAAGCGAAGTGCAGGAGTACATGGTTCCGTCCACGCGTTTGCCGGTCGTGAGGTAAGTATATTCCGAACAGGTCGCGATGAGTGCGTTCATGTCACCCTGAAGAGGACTCATGCCGAAAGCTGCGATCGCCGTGCAGGCAAGCATCAGCGGGACACTCCCCAGATATCCGGCGATGACAACCCCCAGTCTGCCGAGGGTGCCGATCGTGTAGCCCGTGAGGTTGAGCCTGTACATGCCGCCCCATTTTGCAACGAGGGTCGGGGTAAAGAGCAGGCCGACGATCATCGGGATGTTGATCGCCCAGGAGAATACTCCGAGCAGACTGGCGTTTTTCAGAACATAGGTCATATAGTAGATGCCCATATTGAGGGTCGCCGTGTAGATCTGCATCAGGATGTAGGATCCGCAGATCATCAGATAGTATTTGTTTCGGATCAGGAGGCCGAAGGCATCGATCAGGCTGTACTTTTCTTCCTTCTGTATCTGTGCCGGATCCTGGCTGGGGTCATGTTTCTCTTTGCGGTCCGCCTGGGACGCATCCTCCCCGGCGAGCTCCTCCGGCGTCAGCTCCTTCACGGAGAAAACCGAGAGCGTATTGGAAATCACACCGACGATCGCATACAGAATGGCAACGGTCCGCCAGGCGGCTGCTCCGCCCCCGAAGCGGGCGACCAGTCCGACGGTGATCGTCTGGATGAGCATGCTGGTTCCGAAGGCAAACATGAAGCGGATCGAGCCCATCTGCACGCGCTCATGATTGTTCCGGGTGACCAGCGCCGTCAGCGCGGAGTAGGCGATGTTGTTGGCGGTGTAGAAGCCTGCGTTGAGCAGCGTGTAAGCAATAAAGAACCAGGCGTACTGCGCGGTCGCACTCAGGTCCGCCGGGATACAGAAGATCGCCACCAGTGTGATGGCGCAGCCGAAATAGCCGTAGAGCATCCACGGACGTGCCTTGCCCATCCTGGTATGCGTTTTATCGATCAGAGAACCAAAGAAAATGTCACTGACACCGTCGAACAGTTTGGAGACGGCAATCAGGGTTCCGACAATTCCGGCATTCATCCCGACCGTATCGGTCAGAAAGATCATGACGAAGGCGGAGAGCAGAGCATATACCACGTTGCCCGCAATATCTCCGGAGCCGTAACCGACCTTGTTATACCATTTCAGATAAGTCTTTTCCTGCATAGCATTTCTCCTTTCTCCTGCAGCAGCTCTGGTTATAGGATAACCGTACATTTCAATGAGGTCACATTTAAACGAGATCACATTTGACGCAGTCACATTTAAAGCAGTCACGTTTAAGGCAAGACGCATTTAAAACGGCTGCATTGATCAGACATCTTCCCGCTCTGCCCTGAACAGAAATGCGAAGGTATATCGATCTTCCTCGATACGGTATTCCCGCGGCAGGTCCGGCCCGCAGCTTTTGGATCCGATTCCGGCCATACGGTGGTCGATGCAGAGGACAGTATCCTGGCAGGGTACCAGCTCATAGTTATGTCGTTTTGCTTCCAGCTCCTCCTGTGTGTAGAAGGAGGCGTTGAAGGAAAACGGCTTTCGGTCTGCACTGGCCACCGATACCAAAAGGCCGCCGCCCGAAAGTCTGACAAAATCGCAGCCCCAGTGACTGCCGCTCTCCTGAGGACGGATATAATCCTCATGAAGGTCCTTTACGGATGAGCGGAAATGGCCATACCATCCGCTGTGATGTTTGTCGGGATAGCTTTCATAAGGACCGATGCCATCGTATTCGACACTGCAAAGTGCCCGGTCCAGAAACAGGCGCAGGCCAAGTCTTGGCAAGGACTGAATCTGTCTGTCCTTTTCCGCTTCTACCTCCATTAGAATTGTACCGTCGGAGGCGATACGGTACACCGTATGCATCCTCAAAAATGGTGCAGCGGAGATCGCCGAAACGGACTGTCGGAGCCGGATGATGCAAAGATTGTCCCGGATCTCCCAGAAGAATTCATAACAACGCGAGGTGGTATGATCCAGCCGTTCCCAGCGCCACTCCTCCTCCGCAGGCCGGTCGTTATCGGTCGGAGCCCGCCACAGGTTGAAATCGGCCGGCCGCTTCAGGATCTCTCTTCCGCCGACCAGAAAAGAAGTGAACAATCCGGAGAGGGTATCGAGGGTACAGGAAAAATCCTGCCCTGCAATGATCAGCTGGTTGTCCGCTTCCTTCACGGAAAGCAGCGAAGATGCACCCTGCAGGGTGGGAGAGAGCATTTTCGTGAGCAACCCGGCTGCTTTTCGGTTCTGTCCGCTGCTGCCACGGATGGGAATGTCATCGAACCCCAGTACATGTCCCGCGCTCAGTCCGGCCAGCGGCTTTTGCAGGGTATAGGTGATCCGCAGATAACACTTTCCTTCGGCAGGGAGTGCCTCATTCAAAGGGAGCGGAAGAGGTGCTGCCCTGTGCGGAGGGATCGATGGAAGAGAAAGTGTTCCCGCGCAAATCTCTTCTCCGTCGACCGTGAAGCAATAGTGCGCAGCTGCGCAGGAGTCAGGCGAGAGAAAATCCCAGTTGTTTGTGATCGTCAGGCATTCCTTTTCCGGATCATAGGAGGCACGCAGCGGACGGTGTACATTTTGATATTCATAAAGACCGGTGTGCGGAGTCCGGTCGGGATAGACCAGTCCGTCCAGACAGAAATTTCCGTCGTGCTGCAGTTCGCCATGATCGCCGCCGTACCAGTACATGGCCTTTCCATTCGCACTGGTCCCCTTAAAAATAGCATGGTCGCACCATTCCCACACGAAGCCGCCGCACACATGCGGATCGGAGTCGATCAGCTCACGGTAGCTTTCAAAATCACCGGGACTGTTTCCCATAGAGTGCGCGTACTCCACGAGCAGCAGCGGTTTTTCCGGATCCGAACGGAGATAATCCAGGATCTCGTCGGCGGATGGGTACATTCGTCCGAACAGATCAATATCGGACACATCATATACACGGTCCTGCGGAAGATAGTAGGCGCTTTCATAATGGGTGAGTCTGGTCGGATCGGTTTTCTTTGTCCACCGGAGCGCTTCCTCGAAGGTACACCCATAGCCGCATTCATTCCCCATGGACCACACAAGAATCGAGGGGCGGTTGCGGTTTCGCAGGACCATGGAGGATACCCGGTCCAGGGTCGGGCGGAGGAAGGCGGGATTGTCGGCGATCCGCTCGTGGGCGAGCCGCATGCGCTGGGCATAGTCCTCTTCCGTGAAATAAAGAGGCGCCGTCCCGTGGCTTTCATTGTCCGCTTCATCGATGACATACAGCCCCAGCTCGTCACACAGCTGATAGAAATAGGGGACATTCGGGTAGTGGCTGGCGCGCACAGCGTTGAAGTTGTGGGCCTTGATCATGGTGAGGTCTTTCACCACCTGATCCATGAAAACAGCCGATCCCGTGACCGGGTCGGATTCATGCCGGTTGACGCCCCGGAATTTGACGGGAGAGCCGTTCAGCAGCATGACGCCGTTTTCCACGGTGATCTTCCGAAAACCGATCCGCTCGCGGATCACCTCGTGCTCCGTTTCAATCAGCAGTGTATACAGATTCGGAGTCTCAGCATTCCACAGAAGCGGTTTGTCCACACGAAGAACGGCTTTGTGTGCACCCGCCGGACAATGCATGAGGGCAATGACGGTTTCGCCGGACGCATCACAGCTGTCGGGAGATCCGGGTGTGTACAGGAGGGACAGGCGGACCGGCAGCGGCTGATGATCGGCAAAGGAAAACCGGACGTCAAGCTGTGCACTGTGCAGATCCTCCGAAAGTTGTGTTGTGATCACATAGTCGGAAATGTGCTTCACGGGACGGCTCAGCAGATAGACATCCCGGATGATCCCGGAGAAACGGAACTTGTCCTGATCCTCCAGATAGGAGCCGTCACACCATTTGAGCACCAGGACGGCCAGGGTATTCTCCCCTTCGCGGAGCAGGTCTGACACATCAAACTCGGAGGTGTGATGCGTCACCTGACTGTATCCGACGAAAAAGCCGTTGAGCCACACATAAAAACAGGAATCGACCCCCTCAAAATGCAGGTACGTGCAGGGTGCCTCCGGATCCGGATGCCAGGAAAACGTGTGAATATACGCGCCGCACGGGTTGTGCTGCGGGACATAGGGCGGATCGAAGGGAAAAGGATACCGGATATTGGTATACTGATTTTCGTCGTAGCCACGCATCTGCCAGCAAAACGGCACACGTTCCTCTTGCCAGAAATGATCCGGCCGGTAATCGGTGCGGTAGAAGGCATCGTGCAGCTGATGAATGCTCGGGTAATAGCGGAACAGCCAGTCACATCCGCTGAGCATCTGCAGCCGGTCCGAACATTCCCTCGCCGCTCCGGCGAAAGGAACCTTCTCCTTTGTACCGGCCGGGATGAAGTAGCTGTGCACCGGCATTGTGTTGAGATGGAGGACAGTGAGATCTTCATAGTAGCGTGGGATCAGCATAGAGGCACCTCCTTTCGTGCGCAGTGTCCATTATTTTACGATTATCATAATCACTGCAGGGTTCGTTTCATATGAACAAAACCGTTTATTTTCTGCACAAATCGGCTTACCGGTGGAAAAATCCGGCTGTTTCGGGTAAACTTAGGAGACAGAAGAGGAAGGAGGTGCGGCTTTTCGATATGTATGTCAATTCCGGATATTTGTTCAACTCGAGGATCCCCTTTAAGGAAAAAAAGATGCCTCTGCGGGTCCTGAGTGCGGGAACCTATGAGCTGTATACCTGGCCGAAGCTTCCGACCTGGCGGCCGAAGGGACGTGTGGACTGGCAGCTGGTCTATATCACTGCAGGGGAAGGACATTTCATTCTGAACGGACAGGACATCACGGTTCCGGCAGGAAATATAGTGCTTTATCAGCCAAAGCAGGAGCAGCATTACTATTTTCTGGGGAAAGACCAGGCCCGGTACTGGTTCGTGCATTTTACCGGAAGGCAGGTGCGCAGCATCCTGAAGCATTTTGAGATTCCTCTGGACGGGTATATTCTGCACACAGGAATTTCCATGGCCTGTGAAGATCTGTTCCGGCGAATGCGGGACGAGCTCGTGGAATGCTCCTGGGGATATGAGGAGCTTCTGACATGCCTTTTGAGACAGCTTCTGATCGAGATCAGCCGGAGAATGCATGAGGATGAGAAACAGATCAGCGGGTTTGTCAGTGATGAGATGGAACGTGCAAAGCATTATCTTGCGGAGCATTACAACGAGGAGATCAGCATCGAGCAGTACGCTGCCTCCAGAAACATGAGTACGAGCTGGTTCGGGAAAAGCTTTACGGCTGCGGCAGGGATCTCACCCAAGCAATACATCCTGCAGCAGCGCATCCGCAATGCGCAGCTTCTGCTCGAAACCACCGACGCCACCGTGAGCGAGATCGCCAGGATCGTCGGGTACGATAATCCGATGTATTTCAGCCGTCTGTTTCGGAAGGTCAGGGGACTTTCCCCGGCGAATTATCGGAAAGCATTTATGGGACATTAGGCACGCCCCTTTGTCCCGGCGGAAAGGAGATTACTATGGCAGAACTGCTGCTGAAGAATGTCGGATATCTAGTCACCTGTGATGATGAGGATCGGATCCTTCGTTACGTCGATGTGCTTGTGAAGGACGGTGTGATTGTACGGATCTCCCGGGGAGAAATGCCAGGGCAGGAGGAATGTGCGCAGGAGGTGATCGATGCCTCCGATATGGTAATGTATCCGGGCCTTGTCAATACGCATCACCATCTTTACCAGACCTTCAGCCGCAATCTGCCCCAGGTCCAGAACATGGAGCTGTTTCCATGGCTGAAAACACTGTACGAGATCTGGAAGAACCTCGATGAGCAGGTGGTATACTACAGCTCCCTGACCGGCATGGGCGAGCTTTTGAAAACCGGGTGTACGACCTGCCTGGATCACCACTATGTGTTTCCAAAGGGGATGGATCAGAATCTGATGGATGCGCAGTTCGCGGCCGCGGATGCGCTGGGGATGCGCTTCCATGCGACCCGGGGCAGCATGGACCTGAGCGTGAAGGACGGGGGACTTCCCCCGGACAGCGTAGTGCAGACTGTGGATGAGATCCTTCGTTCGTCCGAAAAAACGGTGAACCGGTACCACGATCCGTCTCCCTATGCCATGCATCAGGTGGCGCTGGCGCCCTGTTCTCCCTTCAGCGTGAGCGCGGATCTGCTGCGCGAATCCGCTGCGCTGGCCCGGAGCCTGGGTGTCCGCCTGCACACCCATCTGGCAGAGACAAAGGATGAGGAAGCGTATACGAAGGAACATTTCCATATGCGGCCGCTGGAATATATGGAGTCTTTAGGATGGATCGGACCGGACGTGTGGTACGCCCACGGGATTCACTTTACAGATGAGGAGCTGAAGCTTCTTGCGCAGACAAAGACCGGCGTTGCCCACTGTCCGATCTCCAATATGAAGCTTTCCTCCGGGATCGCCAAAATTCCGCAGATGCTGGAGCTGGGTGTAAAGGTGGGACTTGCAGTGGACGGTTCCGCCAGCAATGACGGCTCCAGCCTGCTCGAGGAGATGCGCGCAGCGTATCTGCTGCACCGCTTAAACAGCAGCAATGCAGCCCCCGGCGGATATGACATCCTGAAGATGGCGACCCGGGGAAGTGCAGCGATCCTGGGAAGAGAAAAGCTGGGACACATCGCCCCCGGCATGGCTGCAGATTTCTTTCTGATCCGCCAAAGTCGGCTCGCACTGGTGGGAACAGCGATGGATGTGGGAGCGGTGCTTGCCACCGTCGGCTTCCGGGGGAACGTGGACCTTACGGTCGTAAACGGAAAAGTGGTCGTGAGGGACGGACGACTGACCGGCCTGGATGAGGAGAAAACAGCCTGCGAAGCAAATCAGGTGTGGGAGCAGTACCTGAGGCGGGCGTAAATAGAGCCACGAGGTGGGAGCCATGGGGACAGGTCCCGTGGCTCCTGTTTATGTGATATGGTTTCTGAAGAATTGTAGAGGCGCCACGGGACCTGTCCCCATGGCTCCCACTTACTGCAGTACTTCCACTCCGTAGGGCGGCAGGATCAGCTCACCTTCCAGGCAGCGGCCGGAGAGGAGTGACCGGGAAGGCTTCTTTACCTCGCACACCTGTGCCGTATCGGAATAGTTGAGCAGGATCAGCGTTTGGCCTGCGCCGGTTTGTCCAGTGCCGCTTTCCCGCACGACGAGCTCGACGGCCGATGGCAGTGCGACGGTATCGGAGAAGGGTTCCAGGATGCCTGTGTATGCGAACAGCTCACGCACCAGCTCCCGGGTGAACGTACATCCCACGTGAATGCAGCGTCCCTTTCCGAAACGGTGCCCGGTGATCGCGGCGCCTCCGGCATAGTAGCTGTTTTCGTAGGCGGCAAGCACCTGGAAGTCGTCTGCCCCCGGGGAGGCTTCTTTTTGCCCGAGCACGTCATTGAAGACCGGCGTGCGGAAGGTGTGCTCCCCCCAGCGGCAGAAGGTCTCTTCTTCCGCGGGAGAGACAAAGGTGTACTCGCGGATATCGGTGCCGGTAAGATCGGAGAGCAGACCGGGCTGGGGCAGCATGACACAGTGCCCGTGAATATCCTTATAGCCGCTGCGGCATCCCACGATCAGGGTTCCGCCCTGACGGACGTAATCCTCCAAAACCCGTGCGCGCGCAGGTGTCATGATGACCGGATGCGGATAGAACAGGACCGGCCAGGAGCGCATCGAGGGTGCGATATTTTTCCCTGACCCATGCGCGGAAGGCCTTCGTATCCGCTTCCGAATAGAATTGGTCCGTTTCGCAGTTGAGTTCATTGTCGATCTGCCAGCCGATCACACAGGGATGCTGTCCGAAATGCTGTGCCATGGCCTCCGTGATCGCGGCACATTTCTCACGGTAAAGAGCCGAATTGTAATTAT
Source organism: uncultured Lachnospiraceae bacterium (assembly GCA_946624935.1). Classification (GTDB taxonomy): domain Bacteria; phylum Bacillota; class Clostridia; order Lachnospirales; family Lachnospiraceae; genus Merdiplasma. The sequence goes on from CAMOSN010000080.1 coordinate 9,900, forward strand.
AATGTCTGCGTCCGCCGTGGCGATAGAGAATACCGTCCGGACCGGCGTTGAGCACCTCCGGATACTTCTCGGTCAGCCACACCGGCGGGGTGGCGCTCGGAGTGCCGAGGATCACCTGCATATCGGTAAGCCGGCACACCTCCAGAAACCTGTCAAAAAAAGAAAAGTCAAAGGTTCCCTCCACTGGCTCCATCAGCGTCCACGCAAACTCCGCGATCCGGACGACCCGGATGCCGGCTTTTTTCATACGCATCAGATCCTCGTGCCACATCTCCTCCGGCCAGTGCTCCGGATAATAACAGGTACCCATTGTAAACTGATTAAAATGAAACATCGTAAAGGAGCCTCCCTATTGTATGCTGCCATGTGGAGCCCATATGATTTGCTGTTGCTGTTATTGTATTAATGAATGAGAAGGAATGCAAGAAGGTCTGCCCGGGAAAACCTCTCTCCGGTTCGTTCAAGAACGCCTCGGCGGATTCTCGTGAATTCGTATGAGGTTTCACAATCATAACCCTCGTGTAAGGCTTCACGTTCAGTCGATTAAGAACTATAATATATTTTAACACAGCAAGGAAGTCCCCCACCGGGGCGTCGCGGAGACGTAGGTGGGG
>CAMOSN010000081.1 GCA_946624935.1 uncultured Lachnospiraceae bacterium
GTCCGACCAGGAACTTAGCGCCTGCGGCCTGTGAACGAGCGGTCGGAGGGCGGGGGTTCCTTGCCCCGCCCGGAGCCCCGACTTGAACGAGAAATGATCAGCATTTCTCGTGAATGGAGGGGTTGCCCGAGTGAGCAGGTCGCAGACGCTTAGTTCCTGGCGGCCCCTCCGATCGGTATCCCTTATGCCCCCTGCCCCTCTGGCATTTCGTCCGCTTAAGCGAGGAAAAACATATACTTTTAGATGCGGAATCAAGAACGGCAGGCCCGCGCCTGCCGTTTTGTACACCATTATTTGAGCGAAGCCAGCAGCTTCTGCAGCTTCTCCGTGGGACTCTGGATCCCACTGATCGAGGAGTCGTGGTTGACATGATCGATGATGCTCGCCATGTATTTGGTCATATCCGCCTCCAGGTACCAGGGACGCTCCAGCAGATCCTTTGTGCGATAGGTAAGGTTGGTCGTGATGACCCTGGAGAGATAGCCTTTTTCATAGTAGTCATCGAACTTGGCAAGACCATCCGTGAACAGTCCGAAGGTCGTGCACACGATCACGCGCCGTGCATTGCGATCCTTCAGCTGCTTGGCCACATCCAGCATGCTCTCTCCGGAGGAGATCATGTCGTCGATGACCAGCACATCTTTTCCTTCGACCGGGTCCCCCAGGAATTCATGGGCCACGATCGGATTCTTTCCATTTACAACGCGGGAATAATCTCTGCGTTTATAGAACATTCCCATGCTGACGCCCAGGATATTGGCGAAGTAAACAGCACGTTCCATGGCGCCTTCATCCGGGCTGATGACCATCAGGTGATCGCTGTCGAGCTTCAGATCCGGTACATTCTCCACCAGAGCCTTCAGAAACTGATAGGAAGGCATAAAGGAATCAAAGCCGTGCAGCGGAATCGCGTTCTGCACGCGGGGATCATGGGCATCGAAGGTGATAATGTTGGATACCCCCATCGCAGTCAGCTCCTGAAGGGCCAGCGAGCAGTCCAGAGATTCACGCATGGAGCGCTTGTGCTGGCGTCCCTCATAAAGGAAAGGCATGATCACGGTAATACGCTTTGCCTTGCCGTTGGCAGCGGAGATGATGCGCTTGAGATCCTGGTAATGATTGTCGGGGGACATGTGGTTCTCGTGGCCGCATACGGTATAGGTAAGACTGTAGTTCGTGACATCGACGAGGATGAACAGGTCACAGCCACGGACGGATTCATTGATCTGTCCTTTCCCTTCACCCGTACCGAAACGCGGGCAGCTGCAGTCAAGCAGGTAGCTGTCTTCACAGTATCCGTGAAGGGGCATGTCGTCTCTGGGACGGCACATCGGAGAATTGTGACGATAGTCGACGAGATACTGATTTACTGCTTCACCAAATTCCCTGCAGCTTTCCAGCACAGCAAGTTTCAGGGGACCAACCGGCATAGAATTATCATGTGACGTTAAATCTGCCATGAATGCTCCTTTATATATATGAAAGTAAATTGGAATGTTCCGGGAAAATAACGCCTGCTTCGGCGCACCATCAGATGAATCGTAAAACTGCTTTCTTTATAACATAACCGTTCCTGATGCGTCAAGAAAACTCTAATGGCACGGATGAGAATGAAAAGGAACCTGTTTTCAAGAAAAATGGCGTGAAAGATTGCATCTGAGCCGTTGTATTATGGGATTGTTTGTGCTAAGATAGGAGTCACGCAAAAAAACCGGAGGCTTCTTTGGACGATTTGTCAAAAAGAATGCTCTTATCGCCCAAAAGTTTGTCGGTGTAATTGGAATATGGAGGAATTGTTGTGGAGAAATATGGAGTAAACCAGCTTCGTTCGATGTTCCTGGATTTTTTTGAGAGCAAGGGACATCTGGTGATGAAAAGCTTTTCCCTGGTACCGCATAATGACAAGAGCCTGCTGCTGATCAACGCAGGGATGGCCCCTTTGAAGCCGTATTTTACCGGCGCAGAGATTCCGCCCCGCCGCAGAGTTGCCACCTGCCAGAAGTGTATTCGTACCGGTGATATTGAAAACGTGGGAAAGACAGCCCGGCATGGTACGTTTTTCGAGATGCTGGGGAATTTCTCCTTCGGCGATTATTTTAAAAAGGAAGCCATCAGCTGGTCCTGGGAGTTTTTGACCGAGGTCGTCGGGCTTGATCCGAATCGTCTTTATCCTTCCATTTATCTGGATGACGAGGAAGCTTTCGACATCTGGAACAAGGACATCGGGATTCCCTCCGAGCGCATTTTCCGCTTCGGTAAGGAGGACAATTTCTGGGAGCATGGCGCTGGTCCGTGCGGTCCCTGCTCTGAGATCTATTATGACCGCGGGGAGAAGTACGGCTGCGGTAAGCCGACCTGCACGGTAGGATGCGACTGCGACCGTTACATGGAAGTGTGGAACAATGTATTCACACAGTTTGAAAACGACGGAAACGGGAACTACACGACGCTTTCACAGAAGAACATCGACACCGGCATGGGCCTGGAGCGTCTGGCTGTGGTGGTTCAGGAAGTGGATTCCATCTTTGATGTGGACACACTGCAGGCACTGCGCGACCGGGTGTGTGAATTTGCCGGAGTGACCTATAAGGAAGACGAGCAGAAGGACATCTCCATCCGGCTGATCGTGGACCATATCCGTTCCGCTACCTTTATGATTTCCGATGGTATTATGCCGACCAATGAAGGGCGCGGGTATGTTCTGCGTCGAATCATCCGCCGGGCAGCAAGACACGGCAGGCTTCTGGGTATCGAAAAGGGCTTCCTGTCCAGGCTGAGCAGCACGGTGGTCGAAGGCTCCAAGGACGGCTATCCGGAGCTGGAGGAGAAGCAGGAATTCATCTACAAGGTGCTGGCACAGGAAGAGGAGAAGTTTGACCGTACGATCGATCAGGGCCTGAACATTCTTGCGCATAAGGAGAAGGAGCTGGAAAGCAGAGGTGAGAAAATGCTCTCCGGTGCCGATGCGTTTGCGCTGTACGATACCTTCGGCTTCCCGCTGGATCTGACCAAGGAAATCCTGCAGGAAAAGGGTTATTCCATCGATGAGGAAGGCTTTGCGCAGCTGATGCAGGAGCAGCGTGAAAAGGCAAGAAACGCCCGCGCTACATCCAACTACATGGGTGCTGACGCTACGGTTTATGATCAGATCCCGGTGGAGATCACGACTGCGTTTGACGGCTACGAAACCCTTTGTGAATCCTCCCAGGTGCTTGCACTGACGACGGAGACGGAGCTTGCGGATGCACTGACGGACGGTCAGAGGGGCACCATCATTACGGCGCGTACCCCGTTCTATGCCACCAAGGGCGGACAGCAGGGCGACCAGGGTGTGATCCGCTGCGAGGGCGGCGAATTTGCCGTTGAGGATGTGATCGCTCTGCTTGGCGGCAAGGTCGGCCATGTCGGCAGAATGGTTTCCGGGATGATCCGGGTCGGACAGGAGGTTTCCCTGGAGGTCAATGAATCGGGCAGAAGAAACACCGAAAAGAACCACAGTGCAACGCATCTGCTGCAGAAGGCACTGAAGACCGTTCTCGGATCCCATGTAGAGCAGAAGGGCTCCCTGGTAACGCCGGACCGTCTGCGTTTCGACTTTGCACACTTCCAGGCGATGACGGCTGAAGAGCTTGCCAGGACCGAAGAACTGGTCAACCGCGAGATCGCTGCGGCACTTCCTGTGGAAACACAGATCATGTCTCTGGACGATGCGAAAAAGTCGGGCGCCATGGCCCTGTTTGATGATAAATACGGCGATGAAGTCCGCGTGGTTTCCATGGGTGATTTCTCAAAGGAGCTTTGCGGCGGAACCCATGTTGCCAATACCTCCGTCATCAAAAACTTCAAGATCGTCAGCGAAGCCGGGATCTCCTCCGGTGTCCGCAGAATCGAAGCACTTACCGGAGATGCGGTGATCGCATATTATCGTGAGGAGGAGAAGCTGCTGCATGCTGCCGCGGCACAGCTGAAGACTTCACCCGCTGAACTGGCTGACCGGATCGCTGCGCTGCAGGCCGAGCTGAAGAGTGCCCAGTCAGAGATCGAATCGCTGAAGAGTAAGGCCGCCAAGGATGCTCTTGGAGATATTTCCAGTCAGATCCGCGAGGTCGGATCGGTTAAGGTGATTACCGCTCAGGTGGACGGAGTGGATATGAACGGACTGCGCGAGCTTGGGGATTCGCTTCGTGAAAAGCTTGGAGAAGGCGTAGTGGTTCTGGCTTCCGTGCTCGACGGAAAGGTAAACCTCATGGCAACGGCCACCGACGGAGCCCAGAAGGCAGGCGCTCATGCCGGCAATCTGATTAAGGGAATCGCAAAGTTGGTTGGCGGAGGCGGCGGCGGCCGTCCTGCAATGGCGCAGGCAGGCGGCAAAAATCCGGCCGGCGTAGCGGAAGCTTTGAAGGAAGCGCAGGCGGTTCTGGAAGCGCAGCTGAAGAAGTGAGAATTGGCTCAGGCAAAAGGTCAGCAAAATTTAGTGGTTGACGAACATCGGAAAGTATGCAATAATTGTGGCAGTGCAGAAATGTACCTTACAGTTGTTGTGCACAATTTACAGCTGGAGGGAGGTTGGGTTTAGGACATGTCAAATGTGATCGTTAAGGAAAACGAGTCTCTGGACAGCGCTCTGCGCCGTTTCAAAAGAAACTGTGCAAAGGCTGGCATTCAGCAGGAGATCCGTAAAAGAGAGCATTATGAGAAGCCAAGCGTAAGACGCAAGAAAAAGTCTGAAGCAGCTCGTAAACGCAAATATAACTAATTTCAGGTGCATTTTGGTCTCCGGTCACAAGTGACCGGAGACTTTCGCAGTTTATGAGGTGTTTCGGGGAAAGGCGCAATTTCAGGAAGCGATTGCTTGGGTCAGGGAGATTTATGGCACAGCTGCGGATCATTCATTATAAGATCAGAAGAAAGAAAAGCCTTCTGGAGGGCGGCAGGCCGTTTCGCATGGCGATGCTGGCGGATCTGCATAACAGCCCCATCGCGCAGGAGGGAGGCCTTCTGCGAAGGCAGCTTGCACGTCTTGCACCGGATGTGGTGCTTTGCTGCGGGGATATGCTCACGGCCAAATTCGGAAAGGCGCATACCGGCATGGCGCTTTCTCTGCTGCAGGAGCTGACAAAGGAGGCTCCTGTCTATTATGTAAACGGAAATCATGAGACAAGGCTTTCACAGTTTCCTCTGCAGTATCCCGAAAGGGAGCGGGAGTATTTCCGGGAGCTTGCCCGGATGGGCGTGCATTTACTCAACAATGCATCAACGCCGGTGACGATCGCCGGCAACCGGTTTGTCATCGCGGGCTTTGAAGTGCCCCTGTCCTTTTATAAACGGGTCGGGAGCCCGAAACCGGAGGATACGCTGCTTGAAGAGGCGCTGGGTGAGGCTTCGGAGGAGGACTACACCGTTTTGCTTTCGCATCATCCGGATTTCTTTGAAGCATGCAGCGCGTGGGGAGCGGATCTGGTGCTTTCCGGACATCTGCATGGCGGCATGGTGCGGCTTCCGCTGGCCGGAGGAGTAGTAGGCGCATCCCTGAAGCCGTTTCCGAAGTATGACCGGGGAAAGTTTGAACTGTCCGGCGCTGGCACCATGATCGTCAGCGGAGGACTGGGAGATCACACGATTCCGCTGCGCCTGCACAATCCGCCGGAACTTGTGATGCTGGAATGCATTTGATCCGGCGCCTGTAATTCTGGAATGTATTTGATCCGGCGCTGGCAATGCCGGAACGTATTTGATATGGAATTATCATTTAAACTGAACGATTTTGAAGGACCCCTGGATCTGCTGCTGCATCTGATCGATAAGAACAAGGCGGACATCATGGACATTCCGATTGCAGTGATCACAGATCAGTACATGGAGTATCTGGAGCAGATCCGTGAAGAGCGTCTGGAAAATATGAGTGAATTCCTGGTGATGGCGGCCACTCTGCTTGACATTAAATCCAGGATGCTCCTTCCGCCGGAGAAGAATGAAGAGGGCGAGGAGATCGATCCGCGCGATGAGCTGGTGGCACAGCTTCTGGAATATAAAATGTACAAGTACATGTCCTATGATCTGAAGGACCGCGAGGCGGAGGCCGGAAAATCACTTTACCGGGAGGAGCATCTTCCCCGCGAGGTGAAAAGCTACCGGCCGCCGGTGGATCCCGAAAAGCTTCTGGGGGATCTGACCCTGGAACGTCTGAACGCGATCTTCACGGAAGTCATGAAGCGGCAGGCCGACCGGATGGATCCGATCCGCAGCGGATTTGGGCGGATCGAGAAGGAAAGCGTGGATACGAAGCAGGTCATGCACAATGTGACCGACCGGATCATGAAGCGCAGGAAATGTACCTTCCGGAGTCTGCTGACCATGAAAAAGGGGAAAATGTATGTGGTGGTGACCTTCCTGACGGTTCTGGAGCTGATGAAGATGGGAAGGATCGGCGTGGAGCAGGAGGGTACCTTCGGGGAGATCCTGATCACAGCGAAGGACAAAAGCGAGTGGAACACGGAATTCGACGAGCAGGAAGCAGAGGGAGGGATGGAAAGCTTTGACTGACGAAAAGGAAATGCAGGCAGCGATCGAGGCGATCCTGTTTACGATGGGGGAGTCGGTTGAAGCGGCCCGGATCGCACAGGCGCTGGAATGCCCGGAAAAAAAGATCCATGAGGTGATCGGCCGCATGGCGGAAAGCTACGAGCAGGAAATGCGCGGGATCCGGATTATCCGCCTGGAAAACAGCTATCAGCTGTGCACAAAGAAGGAATATTACGAAACGCTCATCCGGATCGCAAGGATCCCCAGGAAGGTCGTGCTGACCGATGTGCTGCTGGAGACCCTGGCAATCATTGCCTACAAGCAGCCGGTCACAAAGCTGGAGATCGAAAAGATCCGCGGTGTGAAAAGTGATCACGCCGTCAATAAGCTGGTGGAATATGAGCTGGTGGCGGAGGTCGGCCGGAAGGATGCTCCCGGCAGGCCGATCCTGTTCGGAACGACGGAAAATTTCCTGCGGCATTTCGGAGTGGATTCCGTGGATGATCTTCCGGTGATCGATCCGCTCCGGAAAGAGGACTTCAAGCTGGAGGCGGAGAAAGAGGTAGAAACCAGGCTGAAGGTTTGAAAAAGGGCCCGGCTTTGATCCGACCGATGATCCTGTAAAGAAACGTTTAAAAGAATGTAAAAAGAAAAGGCAGTGTTCTATTCGGTTAACGAAAACACTTGCCTTTTTTGACGTTTCAGGATAATATGGGCTTGATATGTTTTTTAGCATTAATATTATATGGAGGGCTGGATAGAATGAGTAATACAGCAAAAAGCTTAGCAAGTAAAAGAATATCTTCTTTACTTGATGAGAACAGTTTTGTTGAGATCGGCGGACAGATCACTGCCAGAAGCACCGATTTCAACATGTCTGCAGCTGATGCACCTTCTGACGGCGTGATCACCGGCTATGGTGTGATCGATGACAGCCTGGTATATGTATACAGTCAGGATGCGTCCGTTCTGGGCGGCACCGTTGGCGAAATGCATGCCAGGAAGATCACCGCACTTTACGACATGGCCATGAAAATGGGTGCTCCGGTGATCGGGCTGATCGACTGCGCAGGACTGCGCCTGCAGGAAGCGACCGATGCGTTGAATGCATTTGGTGAGATCTATCGCAGGCAGGCTCTGGCTTCAGGTGTGATCCCGCAGATCACGGCTGTTTTCGGAAACTGTGGCGGCGGCATGGCCGTGGCGGCAGGACTTTCCGATTTCACATTCATGGAGTCGAAGAGTGCAAAGCTTTTCGTGAATTCTCCGAATGCGCTTGAGGGCAATACCGCAGAGAAGAAAGATACGGCAGCAGCCGCCTTCCAGAGTGAGGAAGCCGGCACAGTGGATTTTGTTGGGACAGAGAAAGAGATCTTCGCGGGAATTCGCCAGCTGGTATCCTTCCTTCCTGAAAATAATGAAGATAATTCCTACGCCGAGTGCACGGACGATCTGAACCGCGCGATCGCGGATATCGCTGCAGTATGCGGTGACGCCGCTGCCGTGCTGTCCAGAATCGCGGATAATCAGGTGTTTGTCGAAACAAAGGCAGCCTATGCAAAAGAGATGGTTACCGGTTTCCTTCGCCTGAACGGCCAGACGGTAGGCGCAGTCGCCAACCGCACGATGGTACTGGATGCAAAGGGCAAGACTGCAGCGCAGTTTGACGCTGTGCTCACCGCCGACGGGTGTGAGAAGGCTGCAGCCTTCGTACAGTTCTGTGATGCCTTTGACATCCCGGTGCTGTCCCTGACCAATGCGGAAGGCTACAAGGCCGATGTCGAGAACGAGAAGCGCATTGCAAAGGCTGCTGCAAAGCTGACCTATGCATTCGCAAGCGCGACGGTGGCGAAGGTCAATCTGATTACCGGAAAAGCGTTCGGCAATGCATTCAACGTTATGAACAGCAAGGCCACCGGAGCGGACTTCACTTATGCATGGGAGAGCGCACAGGTCGGCATGATGGATGCGAAGCTTGCTGCGAAGATCATGTATGCCTCCGAGCAGGGCAATGCGATCCTCGAAAAAGCAGCGGAGTATGAAAAGCTGCAGGACAGCGCCCTTTCCGCAGCCCGCAGAGGCTATGTTGATACGATCATCAAGCCGGAAGAGACCAGAAAATATCTGATCGGCGCCTTTGAGATGCTGTTCTCGAAGAAGGAAGACGGTCCTGTGAAAAAGCACGGCACAGTGTGATAAAGCTGCACAACTAAGTAAAGTGAGGTAGAACATGATGAAGAAGAAAATCAATGCGCTTCTCATCGCAGCCGGACTTACGATCAGCGCGTGTTCTCTGACTGCGTTTGCACAGGAGCCCAGCGCGGAGCCGGCACCGGTCGGTGAGGCGGCTGTGGCTGCGGAGCAGGTTCCTGAGGTTCCTGCTGTAAGCGAAGAGGAGCAGAAGGCGGAAGAAGCCAGAGCATTTGCGGAAAACCTGATTTTCCGTCTTGCACAGGCTACAGAAGAGGAACTGGATGAGCTGCGTGATACCGGCAGCGATTCGATTAAGGTAGCGATCGCCAACTGGGACGGTGTGAGCGAAGAGCTCGGCCAGCCGGTGGAGATCCTCGACCAGAAGGTGAATGTCAGTGAGGACGGGAAAACCTATACGATCGTCAGCGATGTGAAGTATGACGGGGTTTCCGAGAATACAAAGGTTACCGATACGGTCAACCTCAATGTCCGCACGAATGCTTATACCGTTGATTTTGAAGTGGCTTATCCGAAGGGAAAGCTGTTCGGAGAGGCTGCGCTGAACACGATCATGGGTATTGGAACTGTGTTCCTGGTGCTGCTCTTCCTGAGCTGGCTGATCAGCAATATTCACTGGATCCCGGATCTTGTAGAGAAATACTCAAAAAAAGCTGATGCCGCGTCTCCGGCCAAAGTTACGCCACAACCGGCTGTATCACGGATGAACGCGGCTGCCGATGAAGGTGAGATCGTCAATGACGGAGAGCTGATCGCTGTGATCGCTTCCGCGATCGCTGCTTATGAAGGAACCACAGTGGAAAAAGTGATGGCGGAAGGCTTCGTAGTCCGTACCATCCGGAAATCGAACAGAGAGAACTGGCTTCGTGCCTGATATCGGAGGATTAGATCGATGAAGAATTATACAATTACTGTAAATGGCAATGTATATAATGTAACTGTAGAAGAAGGCACAAGCGCAGCAGCTCCCGTGGCAGCTCCGGCTCCGGCCCCGGCACCCGCTCCTGTAGCAGCTCCGGCTCCGGCACCCGCCCCTGCGCCCGCTCCGGCTCCGGCTCCGGCCCCGGCCCCTGCACCTGCTCCGGCCCCGGCAGCTCCGGCAGCAGCAGGCGGTGTAAAGGTTACCGCTTCCGTACCGGGTAAGGTATTCAAGGTAGAAGCCTCCGTTGGTCAGCAGGTTAAATCCGGTGACACCATCGTGATCCTGGAAGCCATGAAGATGGAGATCCCGGTCGTTGCTCCGCAGGACGGCAAGGTCGCAAGCATTGATGTTGCAGCCGGCGATGCAGTAGAGAACGGAGATACTCTGGCGACTCTGGCATAAGAGACGATTACAAGTTGCTTCGGATCAGCCGGCACAGTGCCGGGGATCCTACTCATAAGGATTCTTATATCGAGAAGCCTGTGTATTTTGACGGCACAGAACGATCACGACCTGAATTGCTTCTGTGACTGTATGACCTGGGAGGTAGAAAATGTCTTATGTAGGTAATACATTGTCAAATCTTCTTCACCAGACTGCGTTCTTTAATCTGACCTTCGGGAACTACATTATGATTATTGTAGCGCTGGTGTTCCTGTATCTGGCAATCAAACACGATTTTGAACCGCTTCTGCTGGTACCGATCGCATTCGGTATGCTGCTGGTAAATATCT
>CAMOSN010000082.1 GCA_946624935.1 uncultured Lachnospiraceae bacterium
CCGGAATTCTCCGCGGCGGCCTCCTGCGCCTGTTTACCATTGTTCTCCGGACTGTCCGCCTGCGAAGCATCTGCTTTGGCTGCGCTGCCCTGTGACTCCGATACGGAACCCGTCTCTTCGGACACTGCCTTTGCATCGGAGGTTTCCTGTGCTGCACCTGCCGGCATGTGCGCCGCCAGCATACCCATGGCCAGCAGCACTGCCATCCGTTTTCTCCACTGCTTATTGATCATTCTTCTCCCTCCGCTCATATGCTTAATACAGATCCGGAAGCGTATCGATGATCTCCATCAGACCCTTGATCGATGCTTCGGAGCTCTCTTCGTATCGTGTAATTACATTCGTACCGGTACGTTTGATCTCATCAAAAGTGATATGCCGTCCCCAGTGTACGGAGGAATTGTAATTCGCCTCCGCCACGACCACTTCGTCCTCATATACCTCTGTCACGATTACCGAGTGGGAATTGTAATCCAGTCGGATGATATCGCCGGGACGCAGCCCATTCGTCAGATTGCTGGTCCGCATATTTGCAAGGTTCGGGGCAAAGCAGGCATCCGACAGTTCAAAGCAGAAACCCGCACATCCATACCCGCCGCGGTAAATGCCTCCGACCCATGTCCTGTAATCGGCATTCGTGAAGTTCATCCCTTCGGGATACTTCGATTTAAATCCCATGAGGATTCTGTATACCTTGTTTTCTTTGCTCCCGGAGGGATAAATGACCCGTCCGCTGCTGTTGGTCGTAACAGAGCTTCCGGAAGAGGTCGTCACCTCCGTGCTTGTGGTACCGTTTACCGGCTTGATCGTCGTCACCGTGACCTTCTTTTTCTGGATCGTCGTCGTTGTGGACGGATCCTTTACCGTCACCGTGCATACATAGGTATCATTTCCGTAGATCGCTGCGATCCGTGCGGTACCGGCACTCACTGCAGTGATCTTTCCGCCGGCGTCCACCGTAGCGACCGAATGACTTGAAGTACTCCAGGCAATTCCCCCCGACGCACCATAAAGAGTAAGCGTATAGCTTCCGCCGGGTGAAATGGTAAGCGCGCTGGCACTCAGACGTACCGATTCATTCACAGTCACCTTGCATGTGTAAGTCTTCCCGCAGTATTTGGCCCGGATTTTTGCACTGCCGCTTCCCTGCGCCTTCACCGTTCCCTTGCTGCTGACCGTTGCCACCGACTTATTCGAGCTTTTCCAGCTGACCTTCGTTGAGGCCGACAGTCCCTTGAGCGAAAGCTTCAGGCTGCCGCCCTTGCTCAGCGCCGCTTTATTCGTGCTGATCTTCAGCTTCTTTACCGTCACCGACCACACATAGGATTTTTTCCCGACCTTTGCCGTAATCTTTGCTTTCCCTGCTTTCCTGCCGGTGATCGCTCCCTTCGAGGTGACCGTTGCAACCGCTTTTTTACTGCTGCTCCATTTCGCCTTTTTCAGCGACACGCCCTTTACCGATACGGTTTTCTTCCCGCCCACCGGAAGGACGAGCTTCGTCGCAGCCTGGGCCACCGATGCGAAAAGCATCGTAAACAGACATGCAATAATCAGCGACGTTACACCTGCCCGCATCCTGGCTGTTAAGTTTCCTTCTTTTGTAGTCTTCATAGATCCCTCACTCTGCCGCCCTTATATGGTGCGGCACTTAAAGTACAGTTGCGGTTTGATACCCTAAGTATATCCCGGCATGGTTACATCCTTCGTTACATAGGTGCAATGCACCCATTTTTTATTTTAGTAGATTGTGCCCATGTTTGCAAGAATATTCGCATACGGATAGGGCAAATCCGACAAGGCGTTTCTGGACAGGGCAGCTCCCACAGCTTTCGTTTCAGCCCGGTTTCACGATACATGACGATACATGTACACTTCCGCACATATGCTTACAAATACGTACACAAAAAAGGCCATGCGCCAAAGATACTGCTCTGTATCTTTGCCACATGGCCTTCGCATTATACTTATAAGTGCGAAACAGCTTATACTGTCTCTTTCTTTCCTCCTGGTTCCAGGCCGGAGTTACTCGGCTTTTACAAACGTCCCGGTTTCGGTGTTGCCGAAGGTATCGTCCTGCCATACCAGGCCGGGTTCCTCTTCCGTTCCCACGAAGCCGATTTTGCCGGTTCCGCTGCCATCCGATACAATCGCTTCCTCAGCCGCGGCGTCCGTTTCCGCCGTGATCCCTGCCTCATGAACAGTGCCATTCCAGTACACCAGGCAGTCGCGGATCGCATCATAGTAAGCCGTCATCGTGTAGAACGTAGTCTTTCCGTCCCGTCCGCTGCCATCGGAAATCGTGATATCCAGTCCGCCATTTTCGCCAAGGCCGATCTCCATAAAGTGGGTCCCGTCGGTCTCCTGCCAGGTTCCTGCCAGAACCGGAGCCATATCTTCGCCGGTGCTCGGAAAACCTTCGGATCCACCGATTGTTTCCACGATTTTGCCGTTCTCAGTCCTTACATTAAAATCCATGTATCCTGCCACATAGTGTCCATCGGTGTGCGCCAGACGGATTGTATCCTCACCGTCATCGATCGCACGGAAGCTTCCTACATAGGCATAGCCCTCTTCCATATCCGTTTCCGTCACCAGCTCTGTAAAGGAAGCGTCCCCCTTGTCTTCCGTCCATGCCTGCCAGTGGAATGCGGGATCATCATGGTCCGTCGCCGCAATCCGGATCGTCATCACACCATCCGTGATCTCCGTCTCGGTATTGCCATGCAGCATGAAGGGCTCCTCTGCCGTCTGATCATCTGCACCTTCGATTGCTTCCGTCTCTTCATCACTGATTGGATAGATAAACTCAAACACCGCATCCTCCGGAACATCACCGTGATCATCCGCCCACACCGCCGTCAGTACTGCACCATCACGGAAGGTGATCGTGCCGGAGCCGTTCTCATATACCGTCTCCTCGGAGGCGGTGGTGCCGTCCTCATTAAATGCGACCGTTTTCAGAACTGCATTGTCATAAGTGATCGTGCGCGTCTCGGGATCAAAGCTTCCGCTCATCTCCCACTCGCCGTGATCAAAGGCCGAGGACCCCCAGGTGACCAGAACCTTTGCACCATCCATGCCGTCCGCCTCAACATGAAGCGTGGCTCTGGCATAGCCATAGTCCCCGATATAATTCATCACCGGGTTCTGTCCACTTTCTTCCACCGCCGCAGTCGCTTCCTGCGCATGCGCCGTAAAAACCGGAACCGCCATCAGGCTCGCTGCCAGCAGCATTGCTGTAATCATACTTTTCTTCATATTTTATGTTTCTCCTTTCTGTGTATCGCGGTCATCCTGCCGGATGACCGGGTAAAAATCTTATGGTCTGTATTTCTGTTCGCTGTGATGTGCTCACACTTCTTTATACGATGTTACAAGAAATAATCCATATATGTTTTTCCCGCACCCAGAAAAGGACCACCCGGCCGAATATCCGGCCGGGCAGTCCTGTCCTGTCGCTATGCATTTCTCACATTTTAAGCGAACTCTTCCGGCTTCTCCACTGCGTAGTTCTCCCAGCTGGAGATTGCGCTGGCGCCGGTGGTATCGGCGGTGTCGGTGTAGCTGCCGGTAGTGATGGTCCAGTCACTGGTTCCTTCGACGTACACAGTGCCGTCTATTCCCATGATTGTGACGGTTTCCCCGTCCTCATCCGTGATGGTCCCTGCGTTTGCCAGGCTGGTCACGGTGCTGTCGCCGGTGACGATCCACGTGGAGGTGGCATCGACCACGACGCTGCAGTAGCCGTCTCCGCCTTCGCCGGCCCAGGTTTCATCCTGTACAATGGCGCCGGTCAGGGTGCTGTTGTCGGTCATGTAGAAATCGAGCTGGCTGATGGTGTCCCAGATCACGTTTCCTTCCATGTCCTGAGTGATTGCAGTGAACAGGCAGTCCGCTCCGTTGTTTCCGGCGGAGCCCCAGCCTCTGGCATTGCTGTTGCCGGTCACCTGCAGGAAGAAGGGATTCTCGTCGGCATAGGTGATTGCAACGTCCTTCAGAGTAATGGTGCTCTCGGTATTCGTGGTGTAGAACATGCCGCCGTTCTTTGCGGTGAGCGTTCCGCCGCTCATCTCAAAGGTTCCGTTTCCTTCCACGGAATCTCCGGACATGCTCTGGTAGACGATCACGTTCCAGGTGTTATCATTCTGCTCCTGATCGGGCATGGCCCCGGTGAGGTCACAGTCGAACAGGCGGATGGTGTTCAGGCCTTCAATGCAGATGGCTTCCGCCCCGGTTGCCTCAAGTTCGGCATCGTTCACGGTGATGTCAGCGGTGCAGTAGATCGCCGGTGAGCCCTGACCGTTGGAGGTGTAGCTTCCGCCGTCCACGACCATGGTTCCGCCGCCGCGGTCGGAGCGGATGGCTGCTGCAGAGCCGCCGTCGGTCGTCACGTCCAGGTTCCAGGCATATAAGGTTCCGCCGCCTGCTGCATGAATCCCGCCCGAGGTATTCTGCGTTGTAGAAATGGTAGTGTCCGCCACATACGCCGTGCCGTCGCCGTACGCAAACACGCCTGCGCCGCCGGCAGCGTCCGTGGTTATATCCGTATCTCCCACAAAAAGCGTTCCATCCGTCACCAGCATCGCTGCACCTACGCCGTAAAAGCTGGAGGCATCTCCGCCGGTGCTGTCGGTGGAGGTCCTGGTCACAGTGGCGTCCGTCACGGTTACGCTGGCATCTGCATTGTCTACAAGAACTGCGTTTTCATCGGTACCGGAAGAGGTGATCTCCTCCCCGGTGATCGATGCGTCTTCTTCATAGGTCTGCACGGCTTCGTAGCTGTCCACGCCGGAGCCTGCTCCGCCTGCGCCCGGTGCGCCGCCCATTCCGGGGCCTCCCTGACCGTTTTGTCCGGGTGCACCGTTCTGATCCGGAGCACTGCCCTGACCGGGAGCTCCACCCTGGCCGCCCGGCATCTGAGGAGGCTCCTGGCCTTCCTGCCCCTCCGGCATCGCGGGCGGCTCCTGGCCTTCCTGCCCCTCCGGCATCGCGGGCGGCTCCTGGCCTTCCTGCCCCTCCGGCATCGCGGGCGGCTCCTGGCCTTCTTCCCCTTCCGGCTTTGCGGGCGGCTGCACGCCGTTCTGTGCCGCATCCGCGGAAGAATTCTCCTCTTCAGAGGAAGCTTCCGGTGCAGCTTCGCTGGCTTCTTCCGTTTCCTCTTCCTCCACACTTACACCGGCCATAATCGTCACGGCCTGTGCCTCCTGCGTATTCGTATCATCCTTCTCTTCGAAGGATACCGCAACCACCGTGCCATCCTGCAGCGCTTCACCGGAAGCGATATCCCCTTCCGTTCCGCTGGTGTCTTTGAGCACCGTCGCATCCGTTACCTGAATCTGCAGCGTCGCGCCGCTTTTTCTAAGTACCATTCCATCCGTATAATCAACCGTGCCCTCTTCGATCGTCAGCACGCCATCCTTCACGGAGACGATCTCCCCGTAAACCGGCTCTCCTGCATAAATCTGACTGCTCTTGAATGCTGTGAGCATCGCCATTATTCCAAACGCGATTACAATATTTCTCTTCTTCATCTGTCCGCCTGTCCTTTCCCGGAGCGAAGATGCTTCAAATGCACTTTCGTTTCACGATGCATTCTCGTCCTCTGCGCTCCTGCTTTCCCTTGACCCTGCATCCTTCCATGCTGTCTTCAGGATCGGTTTTCAGTGCATTCCCAACTGGAATTTACAGAAAATATACAACCGGTTTTTGTCCTCTTTGTGAACAGGTAAAGGCGAAATTGTGAAGAATCGGGATGATAAACCGAAACGCACAAACGTAAAAAGACAGGGGCTCAATCCGTCCCCTGTCTTCTGTCTTATACCTTCTGTGTGCTGCTTTCTATCCTGACTCCTGTGCTTTCCCAGGCAGCTTTTATCCGATCTGCGCGATTGCGGCCTTCACGGCATCGCGCAGTGCCTGACTGGTAACGGATGCACCTGAGATGCCGTCAAGTGCATCGATCTCCTCTGCAGTGGACAGACCGACAAATTTCTCAGGCAGCTGTTCGATCGCGAGCGTTCCGATGTTTGGTGTCTCATTCGCTTCAATCACTTCCACATTCGTAATGACACCACCGTCGTCCACAGTCACCTTCACCGTCACATCTCCATCCATGCCCATTCCCGTGCCGACATATTCATTGGCTGCCGTCTCAACCTCTGCGCCGGAAGATGCACCAAGATCCGACACCTCGCCGAGTCTGGAGGGATTGGAAACAACCGCATCGCGGACTGCATATACGCCTGCATCATCCTTTGGAGCCGCCGCGTTGGTGCCTGCGATCCTGCCGAAGATAAAGCATTCCGCCACGTTGGTTCCGCCCTGATACATGAAGGCTGTGATTCCGCCCATCTCGCCTGCGCTGTACAGATGCGGAATCGGATTGCCGTCCATGTCAAGAATCTCGGCGTTCTCATTTCTCTCCGGACCGCCCTGGGTGTTCAGCAGGCAGCTCTTCATGGGAACTACATAGTACTTTTGTCCGTCGAAGGCACGCATGTATTCAGCCTCGCGGTCCGCCTTGAAGTCGATGCCGCTCTCGGCAAACGCATTGTAGCTTGCGATGGTCTTTTTCAGCTTTGCAGCCGGGCAGCCAATGATCGCGGCAGCGTCCTCGATGGTATCCGCTTCCTGAATCGTGTTCTTGTAATCCTCACGGAATACGCCTTCCTCCTCAATGGCCTCCCACTGGGTCTGATCGAAGATCCACCAGATTTTGCGCGGATACTGCGGATTCTCCCAGATGCCGTTGGCATATACATGGCCATGGCGCGGCGTCTCGGATTCGTTCATGAACCGCTCGCCCTCATCCCCTACCAGGATAGACGCCCCGGTGTTCATGGAGTTCTGTGTCAGGGTGGAGATCATAATGGCGTTCGTGCCGTCTTCCACGTCGTAGGTAGCACCGCCAAGACCGAAGCCGCCTTCGTAAGCTGCCATATGCCACAGATTTGCACCGACCTTCTGGCACATCCTGATGCCGTCACCGGTGTTGTACAGGCCGCCGAGAGGCGCATAATTAATGACGTTCAGGTACTGCTGCACCATCTCCGCATTATCCTCGAAACCGCCGGTCGCAACGACCACGCCATTGAGTGCACGCACATTCATTTCGGTACCGTCTCTGTTCACCTTCACGCCGAGGATCACCTTCGTATCCGGATCCTGAATCAACTCGAGCGCGGGAGTTGCATACCACACGTCGATTTTGTCTGCACGATCCGCAATCAGAGCCTTAACGTTCTGGAACAGGAAGCTGTCGGATACACCTGCGTGCGTGGAACAAAGAGCCACCTTCTCATGTCCTTCATATTCCGGATACTCCGGGCTCATCTTTGCAAGAATTCCCCAGACTTCCGGATCAGACAGATCGAAGAATTCCGAATCGTCTCCGCCATACACAAGATCCCTGATGTCTTCCCACGTGGTGGTAATACCCTTTACGATCGTCTCTAGCATGGCATCCGGCACTTTGCGTCCGCCGGTCATGGCCTTGTAGTAAGCAAGCGTCGCATCGTAGTCGCCGTGTCCATAGGCAAACATCTGGCCGCACACCTTGGAGTTGCCGCCTGCCTGCTCCTCAGGCATCTTCTCGATGATCACCGTAGAGGCACCGGCATCCGACGCTGCGATCGCCGCATTCATTCCGGCAAAACCCATACCGAGGACTGCCACATCGTATTCCGCATCCCATTTGATCGTATCCGCATAGGTATACAGTTCATTTTCTGCTGCTTCCGAAGGCATGCCTTCTGTCTCGGCTGCACCGGCAATCATACCCAGTCCGCCCGCGGAAAGTGCGGCGGTAGCTGCACCGGCAATACTGCCCTTCAGAAAGTCACGCCTCGAGATCCTGTTTTTCATGTTTCATTCCTCCTTCCCACATACCCCAGGGAACCTGCCCCATGTACTTCATTTTCCGTTCTCCTCGCGGAGCGCCCATTCTTCATCTCCCATTTGGCGGAAAATGACGAACAAAAAGTATCCGGCAAACACATGTCCTGCAAAAAGCAGGATCAGATTGTTTACTGGAATCTATTTTAATCGATCACGCGCATTGTTGCAACAATAATCCGACCGGACTATTCCATGCTATAAGCCGACCGGACTATTCCATGCTCCCCGACACATGCTGTACATCGATCACCCCATATTCGGAGCGCGTGGCGGTCTTGAATTTAATCGCCCAGTCGGAGATTCCGGAATTTACAATGAAAACCGTATTCTTTCTCTTCTCCAGGCCGTAGGTTTTGTCATTGGCACCCGAAAGCTCCCCGGTGATGCCGATCGGAAACATCTGCCCTCCATGGGTGTGCCCGCACAGCACCAGGTCAAAACCGGCTTCTGCTTCATTTTCAAAATCATGGGGCTGATGATCCAGCAGAATATTGTAGCAGGAAGGATCCACGCCCTCCATCAGCCGGGCCGCACTGAGCCTGCCCGGATCAGACCGGTCCTTCCGGCCGGTGAGGCTGATCCGGTCGGTGATTCGCACCGTCTCGTCTTCCAGCACACGCACGCCGTTTTTCTCCAGCTCCTCCACCATTTCCTGTCCGGTAAAATCGCGATCGTGAAAGTATCCCTCATCGTGATTCCCGAATACGAAATATACGCCATAGGTGGTTTTCATTTCCCCCAGTGCACTGCAGCTGCGGACCATGTCCTCCCGGGTCGAATCGTCATCCACGTAGTCTCCGGTCAGCACCACCAGATCCGGCTTCGTCTCCTGGATCCTTTTCAGATGCTTTGCAAAGCCTTCCCCTCCGAATGTTGTACCCAGATGGGAATCGGAGATCTGTACGATGCGCAGCGTTTCCATTCCCAGATCCTTCTGCGTAAATATAGAATAATCCGTTTCCCAGACATTGTAATCCAGATAAAGGCCGATTCCCAGATAGACCGCTGTGACCGTCAGGGCAAGAATGCCCTGCCAATATATGCGGGAGACTCCAGGCAGTATCCCCTGATCTTCACGAGGCATACCGGGTTTCTGCTCCTGCAGCGAGCCTCCGCGCAGACCTTCCTTCTTTTTCCGGCCGGCTGTCCCTCGTATCCGGCCAGTCACCCGGCTGATCGTCCATCCCAGCGCATCACAGATCATCCAGAAGATGGCCAGATGCAGCCCGACGATGACGGCGTTTACCGCATCGACCCTTCCGTAGACGATCAGCAGGCCCACGGGCAGCGCCGGCAGCAGAACGGAGGCCCATTTTTTTCCATCCGAAAGTCTTCGTACAATGGAAAACTTCCGAAATCTGGTCCATAAATAAATGCTCCCAAGCAGCGCGAAAAGTGCCGCAGCCGCCATAATCAGGTTCCACACAGATATAAACCCCTCTCCGCCTTATCCGGCCAGTGCCGTGGAGCACGGATCCAGGCGCTTGATGATGTCCTCCTGAATATCCGGCGACAGATCCAGGAAGTTCACGAAGGTTCCGTGGATCCGGACGATGTACACGCCGCTGGGCGCGTATTTCTTCGGATTGGCCAGCACCTTGCGCAGCATCTCCGGCGTCGTCACATTGACGTACAGATAGAACGGCGATACCTGCTGCTCATCCATCCGGTTGAAGAACAGGGGATTGAAGATCCTGGTCTTAAACTCCAGTCCCTTCTCCTCCATGGTCGCGCCCTTAAAGTACCCCGGATTGATGCCGAAATGAGACGCATACCCGCCGTTGAATTCGCCGAAGGGCAGGCCGCGGTTGGACAGCATGCGCATTCCCAGTCCGCCGGAGGCCTCTCCGTAGAGCGGATCCACGCCGTAGTTGAGCTGCTCCCTGGCCTTGCGTCCGTCGGGCGTCGCGCCGACCCAGTAGCCGTACAGCAGATGCGTGGAGGGTGTGGAATAGTCCGGCCGGAAGGGATTTCCAAGATAGTTTTTGCGCTCCGCCACCATCGCGGCCACGCGGGCGGCGATTTCCTGCGCCTCGGCATCCACCTTTGCGATATTGTTGCCGAACTTGTCGCAGGCGAGCAGATACTGATGCATCTCCTCATCATGCTCAAAGTTATCCTTCAGGGCATCCAGCATGCGCTGCGCATCCTGAGGCCGCTCCTCCAGCAGAGTGTCAATGGCGATAAAGGAATCCGCCAGCACGCTCAGGCCGTGGATCAGGCAGCCGCTTCCGTTGTACTTCGTGCCCTGACGCTTTGGATCGCGCATGTCGATGCCGCTCTCGATCCCGCCCATCATTACGGAGAGGAACGGAACCTGGTAGAGGGAAAGCGCTGTGGAACAGCGGTTGCCCGCAGCGGTCATCTCATCGATGTAGAAGCCCAGCTCTTTGTAATACACTTCACGCAGGTTTGTGAAGCCTCACACGACTGAAGTCGCGTGCTTCCTATTGCCAGCTTTACTGCTG
>CAMOSN010000083.1 GCA_946624935.1 uncultured Lachnospiraceae bacterium
AACTGCGCCAGAAGCGGCCAGCTTCCGGATCGATTCTTCTTCGCATTTTCCATTTTTTGTCCTGTCTCATCTTCCTTCATCCGGGAGGAGCCGCGGGGAGAGCCATGGGGCTCCCCGCGGCTCCCCCCCAAAAAAAGCTTCTGCGAAAAGCAGAGCTTCGTTCTGCTTCCTGCAAAAGCTTTCCGATCAAAGTTTTCTCAAAAACTGCAGTGCCCGCTCCGTTTTCGGCTGTTCAAAAAACGATCCGGCGTCTCCCTCTTCCCAGATCACCCCGTTGTCCATGAACACCACTTTGTCGGCTGCCTCCCGGGCAAACTGCATCTCATGCGTCACGACCACCATGGTCGTCCCATCCTCAGCCAGCTGCTTCATGACATCCAGCACTTCCCCGGTCAGCTCCGGATCCAGTGCCGAGGTCGGCTCATCAAACAGCACCACCGACGGGTCCGAGGCCAGTGCCCTGGCGATCGCCACCCGCTGCTGCTGTCCGCCGGACAGCTGCCCCG
This sequence comes from uncultured Lachnospiraceae bacterium, assembly GCA_946624935.1. Lineage (GTDB taxonomy): Bacteria > Bacillota > Clostridia > Lachnospirales > Lachnospiraceae > Merdiplasma. The sequence goes on from CAMOSN010000083.1 coordinate 507, forward strand.
GATAATAGGCGGCACGCTGCTCCATCCCGACCTTTTTTAACAGGGTCATCGCACGTTCCCGCGCGATTCCCTTGTCCGTCTTCCGGGCGATCGTCATCGGGGCCATCACATTGTCCAGCGCACTCTTGTTGGCGAACAGATTGAATGCCTGGAATACAAATCCCATATGCATCCGAATCTCATGAATCTGCTTTCTGGAAACAGTGACCATATCGCCTTCAAGCGCATCCAGCCGGATCCGGCCGTGATCCGCCTTCTCCAGAAAACTGATGCACCGCAGCATGGTGGTCTTGCCCGAGCCCGACGGCCCGATCACGGCAACTACCTCGCCGTCCTTCACGCTCAGATCGATCCCACGGATCACTTCATTGCTTCCAAAGGATTTCCGCAGCTCTTTTACTTCCAGCATAACGCTCCTATCATTACGAAATGTGACGCGGGTCTTTCTGATTCCGAATGCCGCGCCGATGCACCTGCCAGGTGCATCCTCTGCACCGCTGCCGGGCTTCTCAGCCCGTAAGCTGCTCCTCCGGTGTGCGCCACACCATCTTCTTCTCCATCCACGACTGCAGCCAGGTCAGCAGCGTGCAGATCATCAGGTAGATCACCGCCGCCTCACAGTACAGCGCAAAGGGTTCAAAGGTCCTTGCCGCGATCTGCTGGGCCGTAGTGAACAGCTCGATCACGGTAATGCTTGAGGCCAGAGAAGTATCCTTCACAAGCCCGATCAGTGAATTAAACAGCGGTGGAAAAGCGATCGGGAAGGCCTGAGGCAGCACAATGTGGATCATCGTCTGGGGGTAGCTCATGCCGATCAGTGCCGCCGCCTCGCTCTGCCCCGCGGGAACCGCCTGGATCGCAGAACGAAGGACCTCTGCATTGTAGGCCCCAAGGTTCATTCCAAACGCGATCACCGCAGAAGGAAACGCATCCAGAATGATCCCGACACTGGGCAGCCCGAAGAAAATGATGAACAGCTGCACCAGCAGCGGCGTTCCCCGGAAGATCCAGATATAGATCCGGGCGATACGTGAAAGCACCGGTACCTTTGCGACCTGCACCAGCGCCAGAAACAGCGCAATGACAAAGCCGACCGCAAAGCTGGCCAGCGTCAGCGGGATCGTCACTTTGATCCCGGGAATCAGAATCTTGGTAAAGGACTGCGCCAGGATCTGTAATACTCGTTCGTTCAACTCATTCAATCTCCAATACGGATTCAAAAATGTTGTCAGCACTGATCACGGCAGCCATGCCCGTGAGCACCACGATCTGCTCCGTTGTAAAGAGAGCGCGCATCCGGTCCTTCACATCCTGGGTGATCCCGTGAATATTCTGGGCGATCTGTGTCCCGAAGTCCCACACGGCCGCATCCTTTTCATCAAACATAGCGCGGTAATCCGGATCCCCAAGCACATCGATTCCATAGCGTTCCTTCGTGATCTGAGTAAAATAACGACTGCACACAAGGGAGCTGTTGGCCACGGAGATCGCAGTCTCCAGCAGATCGCCGTAACGGCCGCCGACCTTTTCCTTCACCTCATCGTCCATCGACCAGGCGTTCATTTCCACGCACTCATACACCACGGCATTGTTCATTTCAATGGCGATCTTATTGGGCGTGGCAAGGTCCACACCGTGCTCTTTAATGTATTTCTTCGCTTTCTCTCCCGCCTCTTCATAGGCTACCTGTTTGACCCAGGACATCGCTTGTACTCCTTTCAATTTTCCCTTTTTTCTGTTGTTTCTGTGATCACATTTTTCTCCCGGACAGCTTCATGCCTTCCGCCCGGCAGCGGTCTTTATGATACTGCCTGAGAGCGGTCTTCATAAAACTGCCCGGATCAGATTCCGGTAAAAATCCACACATCCCGGCAGCACACTGCATGGAATGCGCTCATCGATCCCATGGATCCCTCTCCGTTCCTCCGCTCCGAATACGACCGGCGCGAACCGCATGACATTCGGACAGATGCGCTCATAGCACCTCGCATCGGTGCCTCCGGTCAGAATGTAGGGACTGATCCCGACGCCCGGAAAGGTCTCCCCAATCACACGAGAGAGCATCCTCCAGGCCTCCGAAGATGTGTCGGCCTGCGCCGAGACATCCTCCGCATGCAGCACCTGCATGCGCAGACCGTAACGCGCCGCGATCCCTTCGATTCGCTTCAGGCTCTCACGCATCGGCTGATGTGGGATAAAGCGCAGGTTCGCCCCCGTGACGGCCCGCTGCGGGATCACATTGTAGGCAGGTGATCCCTCCTGCACCGTAAAGGCAATGGTCGTTTCAAGCATCGCCGCAGCCTGCGCAGACAGGGAAGGCATGACCTTCGTCACCAGCGGCCCGAACAGCCACAGGTTGGAGAATACATATCGTACCGGCAGGCTCCCGTATGGGGCAAGTGCCTCCATCATCTCCCGCACCGCCGCCGGCAGAGCGCGCCGGAACGGATCGTGGTGCTCCACATGATGGATAAAATCCGCAAGACGGGCAACCGGGGAATGCCGCGGGGGCGTACTGGCGTGACCGCCCTCACTCTCCGCGATGAAGTCCACACTGGCCGATCCCTTCTCCACGATCCCGACCATGGCAAAGCTGCCATGCACGCCGGGAAGCGGGTCGGTCATGATATCGCCGCCCTCATCGCACACCAGCCAGGGGTGGACCCCCCTTTCTTCGAGCAGCTCCACCAGCTTTGTGCAGCCCCCTCCACCGGTCTCCTCCGTGCAGGAGCTGGACAGGTAAAGATCCTGCTCCGGGATGAAGCCCTCGTCAAGCAGCTCCTCCACCGCCTGGAAAAAACCCATCAGCGAGCATTTTGTGTCACATGCGCCGCGGCCCCACACGTACCCGGAATCGATCCTTCCGGAAAACGGCGGGCAGGTCCAGTCTCCCTGTGCAGGGACCGTATCCATGTGGCTCATCAGGACCACCGGCCGGTCACAGTGCCTTCCCTTCCAGTGCAGAAGCAGGTTCCCGTCCACCTCAAGCTTCTCCAGATTCTCGAAGGTGCGTGGAAACAGCTGTGCAAGAACCATGTGAAAACGGCGGAATTTTTCCGGATCCTCCACATCCGGATACGAGACGGTATCCGACTGCAGCATCACGGAAAGCTTCTTCGCATAGCGCAGGGCGCGCCCCTCGTCCGTTTCCGGCACATAAAACGCCTTTTTTCGCGGAAAGCGCAGCATCTGCCAGAGGGTTGCCGCCAGAAGCAGTCCCGCACAGGCTGCCGCGATCCACAAAACCGCCGTGAGCCTCACGCTTTCTCCCTTCTACTTTGGAGAGCATCCGGGCCCCTGTCCTGCAAAATACAAACGGCCCCGGCACCCTCCATTGTGTGCCATAATAATAGCTTGCTTTTATTGACGTCCACTATCATAACATATTCCTTTCGGAAACGCTATCATAACAATCGTGCTTTTCCGGAAATATTTGATAAAACATGTCTTGCTTTCTCACTCATTGATGACCAGGTCCTCAAAGGCGCTTTTCCGGACCCATACCGACAGATTTCCGCCCTCTGTCCGGAACTCTCCAAAGCCTTCCTCATCGATCAGCACCTGCTCCGGGCAGTTGCCGAGGGCATCATAAAAAGTCTGGCCGATAAAGGCCGGTCCCATCTCCATGCGCTTAACACCGCCATCCCCGTTCGAAAGAACGACTGCCATTCCGGATCCGGCATGTGCGATGTCACCCCTGCGCACCCAGCCGATCACATTCGGGTGGTCAAAATAATCCACCTGCTCTCCGTACGCATAGGTACTGCGCAGCTTCATCAGCTTCCCAAGGTTCGGAACCATCGGTCTGTTCTGCACCGGATTGCCGTAGTAATCGGAATAAAACACACATGGCACGCCTTCCCGGCGCAGCAGGATCAGCGCATAAGCGATCGGCTTGAACCAGTCCTGCACAAAGGACTGCAGGCTCTGCCCGTACTGCGTGTCGTGATTGTCCACAAAGGTGACCGCATGCTCCGGCCGTTCACTGATCAGGGTGTTGGCAAAAATGCCGCGCATGTCATATCCGTTTCCGGAGGTCGAAGCGTTGTAGAAATTGTAATGCAGCGCCACATCGAACAGCGACATCTCATTGTCCACACAGTCCAGATAGTGCAGCAGCCGTCCGATATCCCCGCTCCAGTACTCTCCGACGGCCGGGAACGGTTCTCCGGTACGCGCCCGCAGCTCCTTCAAAAGCTCCTTATAAAACGGAAAGCTGATATGCTTGACTGCATCCAGGCGCAGCCCGTCGATCCCGGTCTCCTCAATATACCAGCGCAGCCACTTCTTCGTCTCCTTCACCACCTCCGGGTTATTCATATCGACATTCATTCCCATCAGGTAGTCATAGTTGCCATTTTCCGGATCTGTCTCCCGGGCCCATTTTTTTCCGGCGAACCGGTAGATCAGGCCGCTCTCGGCCATATTCTCCACCCAGTCCGTCCCGGTAAAGTGTCTGTGGTCCCACACGAAGTCACTGTACTTTCCGGCACGTCCCGGAAACGTGAACTTTGACCAGGCCGTCACCTTCCTGGCGCCGCCCACCTGCTGATTGCGGTCCTGGGAGGAATCCGTCACAGCCATCACTTCCTCCGTCTCATCCCCGCCCATGCGGTGATTGAGCACAATATCCGCGAACACCCGGATCCCCGCTTCATGAAACGCGCGGATCGCTTCCACATATTCTTCCTTCGTCCCGTACTTGGTCCGGACCGTTCCCTTCTGATCGAACTCGCCCAGATCATACATGTCATAGACGGCGTAGCCCACATCGTCCTGGCTGGTACCCTTGTACGCAGGCGGCAGCCACACAGCTGTCACTCCCAATTCATGCAGGTTCTCCGCCTTCGCCGCGCAGCGCTTCCACCAAAGTCCGTCATTGGGCAGATACCACTCGAAGTACTGCATCATGGTTTCGTTACTCTGTACGATTTTCTGCTCTTTATTCTGTTCGATGTCAGACATCGTTATTCACCTCTTTTTAAGCCTGTAAAACATGTTCCCTCAAAATTTTGAGAAGTTTTACCACATCCGGGCGAAAATGTCAACTCTCCAGGCTGCCATGCCGTCACAACCTTTCTTTCCTCGCCCCAGGCATCTATATTTTCACTTTTTCCAATTCTTTTCGTCTGGGCCGGTTTTCTTCTCCTTCTTTTATTTTCTTCTCCTTCTTTTATATTAGGATTAGGACGCCAAAAGTCGATTACGGATTGTTCCGCGCTGCGCGCTCCCACAATCCTGCTCCACATTCGCAATTCGTGGGGCCCCTGCCCCACTACTTGCTCATGTGGGGCGCGTCATAAAGTCATGTCCCCACTTACGTGCAAGCACGACGTGTGGCCAGACTTTTGACGCTGTAATCATATTAGGAATCGAATGCAACTAAAAAGCCGGGGAAGACGCTGCTAGGTGCATCTGCCCCGATTTTCCTGTCACGATCCTGTATTTACCTGAAAACAATTTATTCCTCTCGGATCATTCCGCTCACGAGGACTTTCTCCTCCGGCAGGTGTTCCAGAGCGGCCTGCTTAAGCGGCCCGACCTGCGCGCGGCTCATGGCGCCCATACCGTCATATGCCCACTTCCGTTCAAGTTTTTCATACTTGGAAACGCACACGCCGTTGAAGGCGGGCATTTCCCAGCGCTCCAGCACATCCAGCACGTTCTCCCGCAGAAAGGCGCCGATCGCGCAGATGTTTTCCACCGTTGCGGTGGCATCATAGATGAGCGGTGTACGGATCCAGAGCTTCATCGGATGCTCCGCGCTCCGCATATAGTCTGCCGCAAAAAGCAGGTTTTCCAGGATGCGCTCATTGGTCTGTCCGGTGTACTTCCTGTGCGCTTCGGAGTCGAAGATCTTCATGTCGTACAGGATATAATCTGTATAGGGCAGCACCTTTTCCAGATTCTCCCGCGGCGCGTGGCCGCAGGTATCCAGGGCCGTGCTGATTCCCTCTTCCTTCAAACGTTGGAAGAACGGTGCGATAAAATCGGCCTGCAAAAGAGGTTCCCCGCCGGAGCAGGTCACGCCGCCGCCGAACTGCTCGTAAAACGCGCGGTCCCGCAGCACCTCCTGCAGAAGTGTTCCCAGATCGTATTCCTGACCCTGGCGCGTCATGGCCATGGCCGGACAGGCATCGGCACACGCACCGCACGCGCGGCATTTTTCGCGGTCGATGTGAATGCGATCCGGGCGCATCTCGATCGCCCCGGAGGGGCAGGCTGCAGCACAGGAGCCGCAGCCTATACAGGAGGAAGAATCCCACCACACCTCATTTTTCACATGAATGCTCTCCGGGTTCTGACACCACAGGCAGTGAAGAGAGCATCCCTTCACAAACACCGTGGTGCGCATTCCCGGCCCGTCATGGGTGGTGCCGTGAGATACATCAATCGTCAGTAATTTTTTATCCTTCTCCATATCCCGGTTCATCTCAGCTCATATTCGCATGGTTGACGCGGGCCACGAAATCTTCCTGATAATCTCTGGACAGGGTAATGAACCTTGCGCAGTATCCCGTGACGCGTACCACAAGGTTGCGGTACTCGGGCTTTTCCGGATGATCAATGGCGTCGCGCAGCTTGTTCAGATCCATGATGTGCAGATTGATCTGCTGGCCGCCCTGTTTAAAGAACGCCGTCGAGAAATCACGGATATAGGAAAGGCGGTTTTCCTTGCCGTCGAAGAATTTCGGCTGGATGTCCACCTGAATGGATCCGCCCTGGAATTTGCGCATATCCACGGACGCTGCCGATGTGGCAAGCGGAACCAGTCCGCGTTTGCTCACGCCCACCTGCGGATTGATCCCGTGGGCGAGCGCTTCGCCGGCGTGTCTTCCGTCCGGGGTGGCGCCCATCTGCGCGCGTTTTTCCACGTGGGACATCAGGGCGAACAGGGAAGGACGCATCGGCTGGCCGCCTCTCTGGTTGTAATAGCTCTCCACGATCTGCTGGGTGGAATTGCACACCCGCACGAACATCTCGTCCGGAAGGGAAAGACCGTTTCCGTATTTGGGCTGGTTGAGGAAGCGCTGACGCATGATCTCATTGTCCGCCCAGTCGTTTTTGCAGGCCTCGTATACTTCCCGGATGGTAAACATCTTCTTCTCGTACACCAGCTCATGGATCGCCGTAAAGGAATCCGCCACGTTGGGGATGCCCAGAATGTTCAGGGAGCTGAACTGGTAGTCTACCCCGCGCGGGCCATCAATGTCGATGCCGCGCTCGATGGGGCCATGGGCGATCAGAGAGGTGAACATCTCCGGCTGGCTTTCGCCGCGAACCCGGTCGATGGCTGCCTCGGCGGCCTGATAGGCCTTCATGGTGCGGTGGAATTCCTCTTCATAGAGCGCGTAGAGCCCGTCGAAATCCTCCGGCTCCTTCTCCGCCGCACGCTCGAGAGCGCGCATCATGGGAAGGACTTCGTTGATCTCGCTGGTGTCATGGCCGCACCACTCCTTGCCGGGAATGCAGTACCACTGGCAGCCCGAGTACACCACTTTCCAAGCATCCTCCGCCGGAATGCCGCTGCGCAGCTCCGCTTCATGCATCAGGTCCCAGTTGATCAGCACCGGCGTGCTCTCGCCGTGTCTGGCCAGCACATCACAGGCATAATCATAATACTCCGGGTCGATGTCGGGGTGCCACATGACGCCCAGATTGTTGTAGTCGCCGACAAGGTCGTAGGCCTCCAGGCCGACCCAGCTCATCTCGTTGGTCGCGTCGCTGCCGTCCTCCAGCCTTCCGCCGAAGGAGAAATACTGGCCGCGCAGCTTCATATACATCTCGGCCACCATCTCGCGGGCCGCCTTCCGGGTGAGACTTCCGTCCTCTATACCCTTCCGGTAAAAATCGATCAGATACAGATCCATGCGCCCGTACCCGTTACCATGGCCTGTGCAGCGGTCGAAAAGGATCGCGAACTGGACCGTCTGCACCGCTTCGTAGAACGTTTCCGGAGCCTTGTGCGCAATGTTGTCGCAGCAGGCTGCGATCCCCGCGAAGCGCTCCTTCTCGCTCTCGTCCTGCGCCTCATCCGCCAGGCGATGAGCCAGCGCGGCATAATTTTCGATGTAATGGATGCAGCCCAGGCACACATGCTCCAGACCACGCAGATAGGAAGTCTTTGTCTCATTGCCCAGGTCCGTGTACATCTTCAGCGACTTGCGGATCCGCGCAAGAATGCCGTCATAGCCTTCCTGCAGCACGATTGCCATGTCCGGGCAGGTGTGGCCGTAGGCGTTCGGGAAACCGCCAAGCGCAATGGCCTCTTCCATCAGTTTTTCGATCTCGTCCGCATTCGGCGCCTGCTTCCAGCCAGTGGTCCCGCAGGGACGAAGCAGGCCGATCTCCCAGTACACTTCGCCGACGATCGTCTCGCAGGGATAAATGTGCGGCTCCATGCTTTCCATCATAAAGCGGAAGTCCTCGCCCCACTGCTCCGAGCTCATGCGAAATCCCTGCTTTGTCGACGGAAGCTCATCCATCTTCGGGAACGGGCCAATGTTCAGCCAGCACCGGTGATCGCCATAATCATCAAACTGCCTCATGCCGTTGGTCCCGAGCTCCTGGTTGCGTGCCTCCAGCACCCTGATCCGCTCGGACTGCTCAAATTTCGGGATAAAATTTAATTGTACATCACTCATAAGAATGCCCCTTCCCTCTGAATTTTCATGATCCCAGTACGAAACTGCTCCTGTCGATTGCTACATTTTGTCGTTTTCTACATACTGTCATTTACTTCATTCTGTCGTTTACTTTATTCTCTCGTTTTCTGCAGTACCTTCAGTATACCCTTTGCGCCCTGTTTCCCGCAAGGACCTTTCTGCGTTCACCGCATCTGCGCTCATCATATGCGTTCCTACTGCGCACCAGTCTTCTAAGCATCTAAAGCACAGGCCCTTACGGCTGTGCTCTGTGATTCTTTACATATGCCGATGTCGTCATCCCGTGATACGATTTGAACGCCCGGAAAAACACCTTCTTATCCGAGTATCCCATCCGTACACAGATCTCGTCCACAGTGATCCCGCTCACCAGCAGTTCTGCTGCCCTGGACATGCGGATCGTACGCACATACTCCCCCGGAGACATCTTGAAGGCCTCCTTGAACATTCTGCTGAAATAGGATCTGGAATACCCGAACCTGGAGGAAAGCTCCGCCACACTCAGCTCGTCTGACAGATGTTCCTTAATATACTTTTCGATCTCGCCAAACGTATGCTGGGCGTAGTGCAGATTGATCCTGCGCTCAAGCAGATGCATCAGCAGCGACACCGCATGATACATCTCATTGCCGGGCTGCCGCAGCGTACACACCTGCGACCACAGCGCCAGCACCATCTGCATCTGCGGATCGGAGGAAGGGTCGTATTCGATCAGATCCTCCGTCAGATTGGGGTGCAGTTCAAAGTGGCACCACATGACCTGAAGCGGAGCGTCCGGATCATGCTCGATCCGGTAGGACACCGGATAGCACGGGAACAGATACAGCCTGCCCTGCCTGAGCGGAACTTTCTTCTCCCCGCTGGTATAACAGGCGTTGCCGCCCCTCACATAATAGAGCCGGTGATAGCTGTACTGCTGCTCCCGGACCGTCCATTCCTGCCAGCATGTGAGATCTCCACCGGAAAACAGCCACAGGCTGTCAAATGACGCCCGCGGCTCCGGAAAAAACAAGGATTTCTGAGTTTTCTGACGCGGCGGCAGTTCTCCCTGATCCCGGGTTCCCTTACTGTCAATGATCTGTCGCTCTTCCTTTAAGAATCGAACATCCATCTGCCTGCTTCCTGTTTTCGTTCACTATCTTTGCTTCCTGTATTTGTTTCT
>CAMOSN010000084.1 GCA_946624935.1 uncultured Lachnospiraceae bacterium
TGTGCAGCAAGGCAGCCCTTCTTATGTGCAGCAGAGCAGCTCTTCTCCTGTGCAAAGTTCGCTGTCCTGGACCATCGAGTGCAATACAAAGGATGACGTGCTGAGGTCCCTCGCGGCCATGGAAGCATTCCTCCCTTCCACTGCAGGCATCTAAGTTTCCCGTTTTCCCATTTCTGTCTTGCCTGCCACGGCTCATTTCCCTCCGCAGGTCTAAGTGTCCCATTTGCCAGTTTCTATCTGCCTGCCACGGCCAGCCTGCCATGACTCACTTGGGTTGGCACCCTCCGAATCAAATGGGACAGAGAACCGTCCCCTGTCCCATTTTCAGTGTTCCTCTTACTTCAACTCGAGACACAGCATGGTCACGTCATCAAACTGCGGGGCATCCCCCACAAAAGCATCCAGGCTTTTCTGCATTCTCTCGAGTATTTCCCGCGGTGTTCCGGATTTTCCCTCGCTTTGCATGCCGCTTGCTTCTGCCTGCACTGTTCCGTTGCCGCCCAGTACCTCCAGCATCCGGCTGATCGTAAACATCCGGTCGTCCCGGTCGGTCGCCTCGGGAACGCCGTCGGTGTACAGAAAAAGCTTATCGCCTTTTTCAAGCTGTAGCTCAAAATCCCGATAGACGACATCCTCCCAGGCGCCGGCCGCGATTCCATGCTTTGTTTTCATAAGCTCAGCCGTTCCGTCTTTGTGCAGGATTACCGCATCCTCATGACCAGCATTTGCTGCAATGATCTTTCCGGAGGAAATTTCCAGAATCCCAAGCCACAGAGTAACAAACATATCCGCCTTATTGTACTCGCAGATATTGTTGCTGACAAAAGTCAGAATCTGTGCCGGGCTGCCGCCCATTCCCACTCTGCCGCTGATCACAATGTTTGTTTCCATCATGAACAGCGCGGCCGGGACCCCTTTTCCGGACACATCACCGATCACGATGGCAAGGTGATCATCGTCGATCAGGAAAAAGTTGTAGAAATCCCCTCCGACTTCCTTGGCGGGCGTCATGGAAGCAAATATGTCGATATCATTTCTGTCCGGAAAAGCCGGGAATGTGTTCGGCAGCGAATCCCTCTGGATCGTTCTGGCAAAGGACAGCTCTGCCCCGATTCGTTCTTTCTCTGCAGTGACGGCAGTCAGGTTCTCCATGTAGGTAACCATATCCGACTCCATCACATCGATCGACCGGGCAAGATCGGCGATCTCCTGAAAATGGCTGATATTTCCAAGCTCCTCGCCTTTGGTATTTTCCGCGGCAAACCGGACGGCCTCCATGGACACCTTCCGGATAGGTGCGACAAAATGCTTCCTCGCGACCAGTGTGATCACAAGCCCTGCGAACACCGACAGCCACAGCGCCGTAATCGTGACATTGATCAGGTATGGCCGCCTTGCATCATTGAACTCACTGATCGGACGCTGCATACATAAAATGGCAGTCACATCGTCGGCAGAGTTCTTTACCGGCACCATTGTTGTAATGTGAGGGTGCGACCCATCCGATGGATTCGTCCGGTAAACCGTTTCAAAAAGAGCTTCTTTTTCATACAGCAACTGATATTTCCGCCGGTATTCGTCATTGGTCGTATCGCGCCTGTGTCCGAGCTCCCAGGGCGTATACTCTGATTCATCCACAGAATTATCCACCGCATTGAAAACGGAAATAAACCTTCCGTAATCCGATGTATCCACCATGATCACGTAAATCAGCGAAACACTCATTTTTCTGCAGTAATCATTGAGAAGCGCCTTGGTATGCTCGTACTCTGTCATTTCATGTCCATTGAGATACGCATCCAGATGGTCCCCGTTGACCAGAGACGTCGCCGTGTCCGCCATGTGGTAGGTCGTTACGGCGGATTCCTTTTTAAAAGCTTCCGTAAAATTATGTATTCCGATCACGCTGACGATAGTCGCAAAAACGATCAGAAAAAAGATGATTGTTCCAACGACATTCGCCGCCATACTGGAATACACTCTTTTCAGCTTTTTTATCATTTCTTTATACCGGTCTGCTGCTGCAGGTGCAGAGCATTCTATTTATTTCAATAAGGCAGCAGATCCGTGATCTCCTTTTCGCCGAATTTTCTCGTCCATACCTTCGTGAACATTTCCATCGACTCGCTGGTGGATGGATGTGCGATGAGGCGTCCGAACATGTCCGGTGTGATCGTCACGGCATCACAGCCGATCACGGCCAGGTCCTTGATCTGCTCGACGGTGCGGAAGCTGGCGCCGAGCACCTTGCAGGGATAATTGTAGTTGCGCATGATGCGCAGCATTTCGCCGATCACGCGTACGCCCTGCGCGCCCAGGTTGTCGATGTGGCTCACATAGGGTGCCACATAATCCGCGCCGGCCTTCGCCGCCACCATAGCCTGCATCGTGGAATGGATCACAGTCACGCAGATATCGATTCCTGCTTTTTTGCACGGTGCGATCGCCCGGTAGCCTTCCCGGATCGCCGGCAGCTTCACCACCAGACGGTCGGTGAAATAATCGGAGAGGCGCTTCGCCTCCTCCACCATCTCCTGTGCATTGTCACCGGTCACCTGAAAGAAGATTTTCAGGTCCTTTTCCTCGACGAAGTCCCGGTATTCTGCCATCAGCTCCTCCACCGGCCGGCTGGCCGCACTGAGGATGCTCGGGTTCGTTGTAAAGCCCTCGATCGGATAATACTGAGCAATCTTTTTAACCGCGTCCAGATCTGCAATATCTACAAATAATTCCATAATGATCCCCTTCCTGATCCTGCCTCATGATCCTGCCGGCTGTCAGCACTGCCGCGTTTACGTTTTCCTGTCTTTGCAGTTTCCTGTCTTTAAAAGTTTTCCCTGTTATAAAGGGTTTCCCTGTCCTCACAGTCCCCTGCATTGTAGCATATCTGTGAAAGTGGAGCAAGCCGGGAGGCACTCCCTTCTGTTTCACATTTCCCGTTTTCTATTTCAATTTACTTTTACGTTTTATATTTCTTTTCTGTTTTCTCTGTTTCATCTCACAACATTCTGCCTGTTTTTTTCAACATTCGCTCCTCTGCTAATATCTCCAAAAAGGATACACTGCAATACAAAGAAAGCGAAAACACGGCATGCACACATGCCAACATCAGGACATATTCTCAGTTTCAGAATTCAGGAGGACGAAATGCATATTTTTTCTCATGAGGAAACAAAAACCTTTCACCTGTGCAATGATGAGATCAGTTATGTGATGACGGTTCTTCCTACGGGAGAGCTTGCACAGCTTTATTTCGGCAGAAGCATTCATGACCGTGCGGATTTCTCCCATCTGCTGGAGGGCGCTGTCCGCTCACACAGTGCTTACCCGGTGGACGGGGAACCGTTTCTGTCTCTTGAACATGTAAAGCAGGAGTATCCCTCCTACGGCACCGGTGATTTCCGGCAGGGCGCCGTGGAGCTGCTCCAGGAAAACGGAAGCAGGATCAGTGCTTTTGTGTACAGCGGCTATGAGATCATGGCCGGAAAGCCGGCGCTGGAAGGACTTCCGGCGACCTACACAGAAAGCCCGGACGAGGCAATGACGCTGATCGTGACGCTGGTCGATCAGGTGGCCGGGGCGCAGCTGCAGCTTTCCTACACCATTTTCCGGGAGGGCGGCATTCTGGCCAGATCTGCCCGGATCAAAAACTGCGGCTCCCACACGCTGCGTCTGGAACGGGCGATGAGCCTGTGCCTGGATCTGCCGGACTGCGATTATGACTGGATCCAGTTTTCGGGTTCCTGGGCAAGGGAGCGCTATCCGGTGTCCAGAAAGCTGACGGTCGGAACAACCGCCGTGGAGAGTCTGCGCGGTCATTCCTCTCACCAGCAGAACCCCTTTGTGATTCTGAAGCGTCCCGACACGACGGAAGCACACGGCGAGGCAATGGGCTTTTCGTTCATTTACAGTGGGAATTTCAGCATCAGCGCACAGGTGGATCCCTATCAGGTGACGCGGATGCTGGTGGGAATCAACCCGGAATGGTTCTCCTGGGTGCTGGAGCAGGGAGAAGCCTTCCAGACGCCTGAGGCGGTCCTTGTCTATTCGCTAAATGGCTTGAACGGCATGAGCCAGACGCTCCACAATCTCTATCGCACCCGCCTGGTACGGGGAGAATGGCGCGACAAAGCCCGCCCCATTCTGCTCAACAACTGGGAGGCGACCTATTTTGATTTCAACGAAGAAAAGCTGCTGCAGATTGCCCGCAAGGCGAAGGAATGCGGCGTGGAGCTTTTTGTCCTGGATGACGGCTGGTTCGGCGCACGCCGTAACGACCGTGCGGGACTTGGCGACTGGGTGGCGGCGAAGGAGCTTCTGCCGGAGGGCATTGGCGGACTCTCACGCAAGATCAATGAGCTGGGGCTGATGTTCGGGCTCTGGATCGAGCCGGAGATGGTCAATCCCGACTCAGATCTGTACAGGGCGCATCCCGACTGGTGCCTGCACGTTCCGGAGCGTACCCGCTCCCTCGGCCGCGGCCAGCTGGTGCTGGATTATTCACGCCCCGAGGTCGTGGATCACATCTACGGGATGCTGTACAAGGTCATTCACGAAGCAAATATTTCTTATATCAAGTGGGATATGAACCGCAGCCTGACCGAGTGCTGGTCGGCGGGGGCTGCTCCGGAGCGGCAGGGAGAGATCTTCCACCGTCACATCCTGGGCGTTTATGCCCTTTATGAGCGCCTGATCAAAGCCTTCCCGCACATTCTGTTTGAATCCTGCGCGGGCGGAGGCGCAAGATTTGACGCAGGGATGCTCTACTATGCCCCGCAGGCCTGGACCAGCGATGATACGGATGCCGTCGAGCGCGTGAAGATCCAGTACGGAACCAGCTACGGTTACCCGGTGGTCAGCATGGGAAGCCATGTCTCCGCAGTACCCAACCATCAGCTGGGCCGTATCACTCCTCTGAAAACCAGGGCGGACGTGGCGTATTTCGGAACCTACGGATATGAGCTGGATCTCAACAGACTGTCCGACCAGGAGCAGCAGGAGGTGTGCCGTTACACGGCCTTTATGAAGGAAAACAGGGAACTGATTCAGTTCGGAACCTTCTACCGACTGCAGTCTCCCTTTGAAAAGAATGTGGCAGCATGGATGGTGGTCAGCGAAGACCGCACCCGGGCAATCGTCGGCTATTACCGGACGCTGAATACGGTCAATGACTGCTTCACCCGGCTCCGTCTGCAGGGACTGGATCCGGAAAAATGCTACTGCGTAAAGGATATGGGCAGCTTCTATGGCGATGAGCTGATGAACGCCGGACTGGTCACCAGTGAACGCGCCTCCGAGAAGCAGGGCGGAACCGTCCTTTCCTCATCGGATTTCAGTTCCCACCTCTTCCTGCTGCAGGCCAATGAATAAGCGACACTCTGTGGGTGTAGCATAAACGGCACTCTGTAAAAAATGTATATATGATGCTCTGCGAAAAATGAATAAGTGGCACTGGGTGGAAGTTGAATAAGCAGCGCTCTATGGAAGATATATGAAAAATATAAAAACCCTTACCAATAATAAAACCATTGATAAAGGCGGGGACCGGAAACGGACCGCAAGCGTCGGGCTGACACAGTCCGACACCTTTACAGCCCTGGAAAATCTGCAGGAGAGTCAGCGCCTTCCCAGCATCAATGCCATCAATCTCAATTATTTCGGAATCGAACAGTGCCTGCCGGGATACAGCTTCGGCCCGTTCCGCCGTACCAGCTATCTGCTGCATTTTGTCAAGTCGGGGAAAGGCGTTCTGCAAAAAAACGGCGATCTCTACCCGGTCGGGAAAGGGCAGGTCTTTCTGATCTATCCCGGAGAAGAAACGACCTACCGGGCAGATGAAGACGATCCCTGGCTGTATGCGTGGATCGGTTTCACGGGACTGCGTGCAGAGGACATGATGCAGCATGCAGGCTTTTCCTCCACACATCCCGTACTTACATGCCAAAATATGGACGACATCATGGAAACGATCTCTTCCCTGCTGACGGTAAAGGAACTGACTTACGTCAACGAACTGATGCGCATGGGATATCTGTACCGGATCATGGCCCTGCTGATCTGTGACAATGAGCAGCTGGACGAAACGGATCTGACACAGGAGGATACCGACAAGCTCTATGTCCGGACTGCCATCAATCTCCTGACCAGCCCGGACCATCCGCAGATCAAGGTCGGTGACGTTGCCCGGGCGATCGGGATCAGCAGAGGCTATCTGACTGCTCTCTTTAAAAAGGAAACCGGCTTGTCCCCCCAGGAGTATCAGATCAATTTCCGGATGGAAAAGGCCGGCGATATGCTGCGCTCCACGGAAAATCCTGTGTCGGCAATTGCCGAGGAGCTGGGATACGTGGATGTCCTTTCCTTCTCGAAGAGCTTTCGCAGACATTTCGGCGTGAGTCCTTCCGCATTCCGCAGACAGAAGGTTGTCATCATCCGCGAAAATGAAAAGGGAAAATACATCAGCGGAAATCCTCTGTAATGCTGTACATGAGATGACGGTGAATGGACGGTTGTGAATGAGGCGGTTGTGAATGAAGCGGTTGCAAATGAAAGGCATTTGTCAAACTGTACAAATTATCTGATGATAATTTTTCATTCTGTCGCCGATTTTGTAATCTGATTTCATTTGGGCATACGCAAAGTACATCATTCCATACAATGAAACTCATTTTGCCGATATAATGTTAGTGAATTCGTTAAGTTGTTGAATTTTTAATTTTCAGCCAACAAGGAGGGTACACATGAAGAAAAGAGTTTTATTTGGCGCTCTGGCAGCCGGCATGCTTCTTGCACTTCCGGTCACCGCACAGGCTTACGACGTAAGCGAGCTGCAGGTCAACATCTGGGATAACAACCAGCTGGCCGGCCTTCAGGAAATCGCGGACGCATGGACCGAGCAGTCCGGTGTCAAGGTCACCATCAACGTGGTTGACTGGGACAACTACTGGACACTGCTTGAGGCAGGTGCTTCGGGCGGACAGATGCCGGATGTATTCTGGATGCACTCCAACACCGCGCAGATGTACATGGAAAATGATCTGCTCCTGAACCTGGATGATTACATTGCAGCAGATGATTCCATCGATCTGGCCAACTACTATGACGGTATCGTAGAGCTCTACAACAGCAACGGCGTTCAGTATGCCCTGCCGAAGGATCATGATACCATCGCACTGCTCTACAACAAGGCAATCTTCGACAAGTACGGCGTAGAATATCCCACGGATGACTGGACCTGGGAGAATGTCCGTGATGCAGCTGCTGCCATCACCGAAGCCGGTGCTGCTGACGGTGTTTACGGCTACGCGATCAACACCTCCAACAACCAGGATGGCTGGTACAACATCATTTACGATTACGGCGCACAGGTCATCACCGATGATCACAAGGGCACCACGATCGGTTCCGACGAGGCAAAGGCCGGCATGGAAATGATGCGTCAGATCCTTGAAGTGGCAGCTCCGCAGACGACCGTTGCCGAGACTGGTACGGACTCTCTGTTCCTGTCCGGACTGACCGGAATGATCACACAGGGCTCCTGGATGATCAACACCTTCTACAAGGGCGAAAACTCTGCTGATTATGCATGGGCAATGCTTCCTTATGCGGATGTCAACGGCAACGGTGCCTGCGATGAAGGCGAGCGCTACAGCGCTTACAACGGCCTTGGCTGGGCAGCTTCCTATCAGGTTGCTGATCCCGATGCAGCTTACAGCCTGATCTCCTGGTTCTGCAACGAAGAAAACCAGATCAAGCAGGCCGAGCTCGGCGTTACCATGGGCGGCATGAAGGGCATCTCCGAATCCTTCGCAAACGCATTCCCGGGCATGGATGTTTCCGCATTCACCAGAGCTGAGGAAGAAGGCGACCTGTTCTTCCGTCCGTACACCAGAAACACCACCGTATGGGAAGATGCGATCCAGCAGTCCGGCGCTTTCCTGGATGCATGGCAAAATCCGTCTGATCCCGCCGTTATGGCAGGTGCGTGCGATGCAGCACAGGCGATCATCGAAGAAGCGATTGCAAACGAATAATACACGCTTTGTAACGTTGATATCTGACCTGTAATTTCGAAGGCTGTCGCTTAGATTACAGCGGCAGCCTTCTTCATACACGGAAGGAGGAACCTCTTTTGTTTAAGAAAATGACGCCTGCGCAGAGGACGGAGGCGAAATGGGGGCTTCTGTTCGTGGCACCGACCATCATCGGTCTGATCGTCCTGAACTTCTACCCTATTTTCAATACGATCTACCAGTCCTTCTGCAAGACAGGTGACTTCGGCAAAGGCAACACCTTCGTGGGCCTGGCCAACTACACCAAGGTTCTGGCAGCCTCCGAGACCTGGCAGTCACTGTGGAACACGATCAAATATGCGATCATAGAGGTGCCCTTCGGCATTATCATCGCCCTGGTCCTGGCCGTTCTTCTGAACAAGAAGATCGCAGGCCGGTCCATCTATCGTACGATCTTCTTCCTGCCCATGGTGTGCGCCCCCGCGGCCGTTGCCATGGTATGGAAATGGCTCTACAACACCCAGTTCGGTCTGCTGAACAATATTCTCCACACCAAGCTGGCATGGATCTCCGATCCGAATATCGCCTGGATCTCCATCGGCGTGATCGGTGTGTGGTCCATCATCGGTTACAACATGGTACTGTTTATCGGCGGCCTGCAGGAGATCCCCGGTGATTTCTACGAGGCGGCCTCCATCGACGGAGCCAGCGGTCTGCGCCAGTTCTTCTCGATCACAGTGCCGCTTCTTTCCCCGACCACATTCTTTATCGTACAGACCCGTATTATCGGCGCGCTGACGATCTTCGATCTGATGTTCATGGTCATGGACAAGACGAATGTGGCGCTGAAGAAGGTGCAGTCCATTGTTTATCTTTTCTACCAGTATGCGTTTACGAACGGCAATAAGGGTTATGGCGCTACCATTGTCGTGGTCCTGCTCGTATTCATTATGGTCCTGACGTTTATCCTGCAGCAGGTGGAAAAGAAAGTCGTATATCATAACTGAGAGGAGGGGAACAATCAATGGAAGGCGCAGAAGCCAGAGCCAGACGAAATCTGATTCTTACCCATGTTGTCCTGATCATCATGGCGTTCATTATGCTGGTTCCCTTTGCATGGATGATCCTGACGGCCCTCAAGACCACACAGGAATCCATCTCAGTGAATCCGTTTTACATCCTGCCGCACAACGGCTGGCATTGGGAAAACTTCGGCACAGTCTGGAAAAGCTACAACTTTATCATTCTGTATAAGAACACACTCCTGATGATCTTCTTCCGCGTCGTGTGCGCATGCCTGACGGCAACCATGGCCGGCTACGCATTCGGCCGCCTGAAATTCCCGGGAAAGAATGCTCTGTTTGCACTGGTACTGATTCAGATGATGGTACCGGCCCAGATCTTCATCATCCCGCAGTACCTGATGGTTTCCAAGATGGGAATGCTCAACACCACCTTCGGCCTGGTGTGGCCCGGTATTGTGACGGCATTCGGTACCTACCTGCTCAAGACCGGCTATGAGGGACTTCCCAAGGAGCTGGAGGAAGCCGCCAGCATCGACGGCTGCTCGGTTCCCGGACGTTTCCTGCACATCATGATGCCGCTGACCAGGAGCTCCATGGTATCCCTTGGAATCTTCACAGCAGTGTTCGCATTCAAGGATCTGATGTGGCCGATGATCGTCTGCACCAATGCGAATACCACCACGCTTTCCGCAGGACTTGCAAAAATGCAGGGCCAGTACGGAAGCGAATATCCGACAATGATGGCTGCAGCGACCCTGGCGGTACTGCCGATGGTCATCATCTACGTGATCTTCCAGAAGCAGTTCGTCGAAGGTATTGCCACTTCCGGCGGCAAGCTGTGATCTGGTACACTACTCGCAACGTATCTATGGAGCGCCGTGTTTCCCACGGCGCTCTTGTTCCCTGGAGTGCGATCTGCCACATGGTGTGCTCCTGGCCACATGGTGTGCTGCGTTCATGTTGGGTATTCCATACTTATCAGGCGCTGCACACAATGGAAATACCGCAGCTGTCTAAAATCACGTCTGCGGATGTGCGCTGCAGAATATCTATAAACAGAAATACAG
>CAMOSN010000085.1 GCA_946624935.1 uncultured Lachnospiraceae bacterium
CCATGGTTCCTCACAGGCAGATGTACACAAGCACCATCTCCACTGCCATCTGGTCATTCATTTTGCCAGTCTTGATGGCCTCGTCTGCGTTCGCACATCTGGTGAGGATGCTGCAGATCCGTTCGCGGTCGAACAGTTCTGCCTGGCCGATGAGTCCCCGGAGCACAAAGGAGGGCAGGCCGCTGCGATCTGCAATGCTCTGCCGGTCGTAGCCCTGGTCGCGGAGATCCCGCACCAGAAGAAGCCGGCGGAAGTGGGACCCGATCAGTGCCAGGATCCGCAGCGGCGGCTCCCGCAAAAATACCAGATCACGGTACATCGCAAAGGCCCTGTCCTTTTCACCGGAGGCTGCGGCCTCGATCATTTTGAAGACCCTGTTTTCCAGCTGTTCAATGCACACGGCCTCCACATCCTCACGGGTGATTCCCTCGCGCCCGCCGGTGTAGGCGATCAGCTTGCCCAGCTCATTGGAGAGGATATACATGTCATCCCCGGCACGCTGGAGCAGAAGATCCGCTGCCTGGACCTGGATCTGCTTATGCTCCTTCTGCAGCCGCCTGACGATCCATCGTTTCAGTGCATCCGCATTCTGGTGCTTCAGCTCCAGGATCGTTCCCTTATCCCGGACCGCCTTGTACAGTCGGCTTCGCTTGTCGATCTCATTCTCCACAAACAGAAACACGGTGCTTTGCGGAACCTCTTTGCAGAAGGAAGCCAGTGCGTCTCCTCCTTTTTTAAAAAGGCCGCTGTCTTCGACCAGAATCAGCCTGTGCTCTGAAAAAAAAGGAAGCGTCTGCGCCTGCCCGATCAGCACCGACGGATCCGCCTCCCTGCCGCTGTAGCGATTGAAATTGATCGTGTCGCCCTCCGGAATCAGTGCTTTCGTGAGCGTCTTTGCGTAGTATTCCTTCAAATAAGCCTCTTCTCCATAAAGCAGGTAGACGCTTTTGAAGGTGCCTTTCCGGATATCTTCTTCTATGATATTCATCCTACTTCACCTGTTATGAGGCGGTCACCCGTCAATGCATTTGACAGCACCCAAGCGCATTGGCGACATCCCAAACACAGCCGCCCTAAGCTTCCTCCGGCATAATGACGGTCGCCGCCAGGTAGAGCAGCACACCCGAACCGCCGATTATGGCAAGCGCCGCAAACACCAGGCGCACCAGTGTGACATCGATCTGAAAATACTGCGCAAGCCCCGCACAGACGCCGCAGAAAATGCGATTCTCTCTTGCTTTACAAAGCTTTCGATTTTCCATGACTGATTCTCCTCTTTATCGTATACGTTTTCCCCGGGCGGAACAAGGGCGTTTCATGCCTGCGTTACAGATGGCTTTTTACACGATACAAACGCAGCGTACCCTCCGATATTTCTTCCACTTAAGTGATAAAAAACATCAAACCGAGAACCATCGCCTGCCTGAAAGTGGGACACAGACCCGTCCCCTGTTCCACTTCAAACAGAGAACCGTCCCCTGTTTGACAGCGCAGCCCCGGCCGGAGCGTGTTCCCGGGATAGATATGTGTGAGACCGGACACCTCCGATACAGATCCGCCGGGCGGATCCATACTCCTCCCAGAACCGGCACTGCTTCTTATATTATATTCAGTTTTCCCGGCTGTTTCAATGCGCTTCCTTGAATCTTTTCCCGAATAGTGCTATAGTGTTTGGGATTTACGGCCTTAGCGGCTTATGCATAACTGTTGTCTGCCCCGGCTGATCCGCTCTTTTACGATCCTGCCGGGTTTTTATCCACTGATGGAGCATCCCCATGATTTTTTCAACCTATAAGTTTATTTTTCTGTTTTTACCGGTCACATTTTCTGTCTATTTCTTTCTGAACCATTTTCGTTTCTACTCGATGTCAAAGCTGTGGCTTGTGGTCTGCTCCCTGTTTTTCTACTCCCAGGGAAGCCCGGCCTTCTTCCCGTTCTTCCTGGCCAGTATCACCGGGAATTATCTGTTCGGAATGGCAATGGTCAAAACGGAGGGCAGTGCCGGCATCCAGAAAAAGCTTCTGTTCGCGGTCGGACTTGCCGGCAATATTGCACTTCTTGGGTACTATAAATATACCGACTTTTTCATCGAAAACTATAATCTGCTGACCGGGAGCGATGTTGCGCTGAAACATATTGTGCTTCCGATCGGTATCTCCTTCTTTACCTTCCAGCTGATCGCGTTTCTGGTGGACTGCTACCGGGGCGAGACCCAGCAGTATGATTTCATCAATTATCTGCTGTTCATCACCTTCTTTCCGCAGCTGATCGTGGGACCGATCATCCATCATGCTGAGATCGTCCCGCAGTTTGAACGGGAAGAGAATCTGAAGCTCAATTATGAGAACATTGCGCTTGGACTGTTTCTGTTTTCCATCGGCTGTGCGAAAAAAATCCTTCTGGCGGATCCGCTGACCACAGATGCCCAGAAATTTTTCAACGCTGTCCCTGCGAATGCCACCCTGCTTCAGTCGTGGTTTTCGTCCATCGAATATACGGTGTCCTACTACTTTGACCTGTCCGGATATGCTGATATGGCCATCGGTCTTGGCTGGCTGTTCAACATGCACATTCCGCAGAACTTTGATTCCCCGTATAAGGCGCGCAACTTCCAGGATTACTGGCGCAGATGGCACATCACGCTGTCCCGCTTCCTGAGCGCTTATATCTTCCGTTCGGTCTATAAAAAGGAAGTTCCGTGGCGCAATTACTATATTGCCACCATGGTCACCTTCTTCGTTTCAGGCTTCTGGCATGGTGCCGGCTGGACCTTTGTTGTGTGGGGACTGATCAATGGCGCACTGGTGTGCATCGCCTCCTGGATGAAGCGCAAGGGCTGGAAGCTGCCCTTCCTGCCGGCCTTCCTCATGACTGCCGCGGGTGTCGTGATGATGCGTGTGCTGTTTGTTTCCTCTACTTTCCCGGATGCGTGGCATGTGTATTCAGGCATGCTCAATTTCCGGTCTCTGGGCGGCTCTCTTTCTGAGATCATCCACAATGTCGGCTCCTTTGTGCTGAGTCACAGGGGACTGGGCGCCCGTCTTACACTGGCCCTCGGAATCTGCTGGTTCATGCCCAACTCCAAGTCTATGGAGGAGCATTTCAAGCCGACCGCACTTCGTCTGATCGCCAGCGCAGGCCTGATGCTTCTGTGTCTGATGGAAATGAACAAGGTGGTACAGTTCCTGTATTTCCAGTTCTGATCATGAAAAGATGTTCTGATATTGTAAAGACTGTTCTGATATTGTAAAGAAAGGCGGCATGGTTCATGCGCAGCACAAAAAAATGGGTGATGCTCTATCTGCTCATCCTTGCGGTGGGAATCGCTTCCTACATGGCTGTATGCTACAAGGCAAACCCGCTTGGGTATTTTACCAATCTCAATGGTACGCCTTATTTTGATAATGAAGATTACGCCCGCAAGATCAAGTCGACCTATCTGTATGAACACCGCGGAGAATATGAAGGTGTTCTGGTCGGCGGCTCCAAGTGCGGAGCGGTCGATCCCGCCCTGATGACGCAGCTGACGGGACTTTCGTATTACAATATGTATATGAACGTCGGAAATTTTACGGATTATCTGCGTTACTGCACGTTCCTGGTGGAAAAGTGTGAGGTCCGGGAGATCACTCTCATGCTCAGCGGCTTTGAAACCAAGTATCAGGATCAGTCCGATCGCGGAAATGTTTATCAGCCGCCGGCGATCCTTGGCGGCAGCCGTTTTGCGATGCTCACCGAATTTCTGAGTTATCTGATGACCGATGTGCACACGACCGTGGACGAGCTGAAGGATCCGGCCTCTGATCACATAAAAACCAGTGATTTCCTTGCGGACGGTATGCGCAACCGCTGGTCGATCGTCCGTTCCCACAAAAAGAATCCGGAAAAGGCGACCCGCTCCACCGTTCTGAAAAATCAGAAAAACCAGCTGAAAAAGCTGTTCCGCCAGTCTGCCTCGAAGCAAACAGCCAGGCCGCTGTGCCTGGACGCTCTCCAGCGCATCTGCACGCTGTGCAAAGAGCATGATGTCAACCTGCGTGTGATCATGGGGCCGAGCTTCCTGCTGGACAAGGCCCGCTATGAATGTGACGAATACTATGACTACTTTGAAGATGTCGTACGGATCTGCGGTTCCGTGTGGGATTTTTCCGATTACAATCGCTTCAATATGAATCCCTATAACTTCTATGACCGCAGCCATTATTCCAAGGAGCTGGCGGCAGCCATGCTCCATCGTGTGTTCGGTACGCCGCAGGCAGAGGGCTTCGAGGATTTCGGAAAGCTTCTCACAAAAGACAATGTACATGAAGCGATGAAGCAGCGTAAAACGGATTTCGAGAAATACCTGCAGGAATACAGGCAGACCGGCGAGGTAGCCTTCTACGGTCTTGCCGATGACAGCTACCTTCCCTGGGCCGATACATGGACCAGTCCCGGAATGGAGCAGTATCAAAATGGAGAACTTTGAACATGTGGGATGAACGAATCGAAAAGCTGAAGCAGCAGCGCGCCCGACACGCACAGGGCGGCGGCACCGAAAAAATCGAGCGGCAGCATGCCTCCGGCAAGCTCACCGCCATGGAGCGAATCGGTTTTCTTCTGGATGAGGGATCTTTTACCGAGGTCCGCAGCTGCATGGAAACCGACCGTGGTGCGGATGTTTCCGGTACGGAAAAGATTTATCCCGGGGATGGTGTGATCACCGGCTGGGGAACCATCGACGGACGGCGTGTGTGTGTCGCAGCCGAGGACTTCACGGTCGTGGGCGGAACGCTCGGTGCCGCCCATGCGCGGAAAATCGCAGCGCTGCAGGATCTGGCGCTGGACATGCGCTGTCCGGTCATCTTTCTGAACGACAGCGGCGGCGCGCGCATCGGTGAAGGAATCAATGCCCTGAACGGCTATGGAGAGATCTTCCAGAGGCACGTGCGTTCCTCCGGCGTCATTCCGCAGATCTGTGCGATCCTCGGCCCCTGCTCCGGCGGTGCCTGCTACTCTCCGGCCCTGTGTGATTTTATCTTTGTGGTAAAAGACGTCAGTAAAATGTTCATCACCGGGCCGGCGGTTGTTGAGTCGGTGCTGGGTTCCCGCCCTACGCTCGAGGAGCTTGGCGGTGCGCAGATGCACAGCGAGGTGAGCGGTGTCGCTCATACGCTCTATCTGGATGAACGCTCCTGCCTGGAGGGCATCCGCAAGCTGCTCTCCTATCTCCCCGGCAACAACCAGGAAGCCTGCCCGCATCCCGCTCTCGGTTCCACGCTTTCGGGATCAGACAGCCCGGCGAAGCACCATCCTCTGGCGGAGCGCGCCTCCCGGTCCTCTGCCGAGGCCGTGCCGCTCTCTTCGCTGGTCCCGGACAGCGCCCGCATGGTCTATGATATCCATCTGGTGATCGAACGGATCATGGACCCGGGAGAACCGGTCTTCGAGATTCAGAAACACTTTGCCGGCAATATCGTCACTGGGTTTTCCCGTCTGAACGGGCAGGTCACCGGCGTGATCGCCAATCAGCCGCTGGTGAAGGGCGGCTGCCTTGACTGCGATGCCTCCGATAAGCTGGCGCGCTTTATCCGTTTCTGTGACTGCTTCGGGATCCCGCTGCTGACCCTGGTCGACGTATCCGCCTTCCTTCCCGGGAAGGAACAGGAACAAAAAGGCATCATCCGCCACGGCGCGAAGATTCTCTATGCTTATGCGGAGGCTTCTGTGCCGAAGATCACCGTGATCCTGCGCAAGGCCTATGGCGGTGCCTATATCGCCATGAACAGCCGCTCTCTGGGAGCCGATCTGGTGTACGCATGGCCGATCGCAGAGGTCGCCGTGATGGGGGCATCCGGAGCAGTCAGCATTCTGAACCGTCAGGACATCAAAAATGCCCCGGACCCGGAGGCCAGAAAGAAGGAGCTCGAGCTTGCCTACGAGGAGCGGTTCCTCAATCCCGATATCGCACAGGCCAGAGGCTATGTCGATGAAGTGATCCTTCCGGAGGAAACAAGGGACCGGCTGATCAATTCCTTTGCATTCCTGCAGGATAAATGGAAGCACGCAAGAATCGCAGCCGGAGGCGGCTTCGGACGAAGCCACGGGAACATTCCGCTCTGAGGCGGATCTGCATTTACGGATATGCTCTTATATGTATACTCTCATATGTATACTCTTATGTATCTGCGTATCGCCGGAAAGATGATTTTCCTGTGCTGATGATCTCCACTGTCTTCAGTCGCCGGAATTTACATGATTATTCTGTAACTACGAAATGAGGTTTCCTGATTTATGAACAAAGAAAAACGCTGGGTCCTTCTGTTTCTTCTGATCCTCGGGATCGGCATCGGCGGATATATGCTCCTGTGCTACAGCGTGAATCCGCTTGGCTATTTTACCAACCAGAAGGGACTGGACTATTTTGACAACGAGGATTTCGCCCGCAAGATCAAAGCGACTTATCTCTACGAGCACCGTGGCGAGGTGGAGGGTGTTACCGTCGGCGGCTCCAAGAGCGGCAGTGTGGATCCCTCCATCATGCAGGAGCTGACCGGTCTGTCCTATTACAACTTCTACATGAACGTCGGAAACTTTGCCGATTATCTGCGCTACATCACCTTCTTTGTAGAGCAGTGCGACATCAAAGAGGTCACCCTTGTGCTCGGCAATTTTGAGACGGAAGGCTATGACCAGACCTACAAGGGCAACGCCTATGACGTTCCCGCGATCCTGAGCGGCAGCCTCTATGAGCGTGTGACCGAGCCGCTTGGCTACCTGATGACCGATCTGAACACCGTGATCGACCGCTGGAAGCAGAACCGCACCTACAATATCCTAAACGCCGACTGCATTTATGACGGCATGCGCAATCGCCGCTCCGTCGTACTCCGGCACAAAAGGAAAGCGGAAAAAATCGCACAGCGCTCCGTGCTTCTCAAAAAGGACAAGCAGCTCGCGGAGCTCTTCTCCCAGAAGGCCTCCTCTCAGACCGCGCGGGAGCCGAACCTGGAAGCGCTGAAGCAGATCCGGGATCTGTGCCAGGCACACGATGTGAATTTCCGGGTCATCGTCAGTGCCAGCTTCCTGCTGGATAAAGCCCGTTACGAGTGCGACGAGTTTTACGACTACTTCGAGCAGATCGTCCGGATCTGCGGTGAGGTGTGGGATTTCTCCGATTACAATCCCATCAACATGAACCCTTACAACTACTACGACCGCAGCCACTGCACCCGCGAGGTGTCGGAGCTGGTCATGCGCACGGCTCTGCAGGAAGGGTTTGAGGGCTACGAAGGCTTCGGCCAGCTGCTCACGCCCGACAACGTGCACGAAGCCATGCAGTGCAGAAAAGCACAGTACGAGGCACTGAAGGAAGAGTATGACGCCACCGGTGACATCGTGTTCGAGACCATGGAGGACGACAGCTACATCCCCTGGGCCACCGAATGGAGCACCCCGGGCATGGAAAAAAGCGCCGCCATCATGGCAGCGCTCGAGAAATAAAATGGGACAGGGGACGGTTCTCTGTCCCATTTTCAACAGGCTAAGTACCCGCTCCTGTCCATTCGGTAAGAATTGTCCCCAATCTGTTTTCTTACAGGTATTTGCGTAGAACAGGACTCTTCTCCTGCGCCATCCGGCATAACCAAGCGCCGATCAGGCCGCAGCAGATGCCCGATATCACGCCAAAGATCACATCCGTAGGATAATGAACACCGACATACAGTCTCGACAGAGAGATCAGTAGAGCGAACACAATCAGGCCGATGCGCACAGGCTTTGTCAGCTGACCGGAGCGGTAGATCGCCACAGCGGATGCAAACGATGCCGATGCGTGGCCCGACGGGAAAGAGGCATCGTAGGCTTTGACCGTCAGCAGCTGCAATCCTTCGATCACCTCATAGGGCCGTACCCTGCCGACCGCATGCTTCAGGAACATATTGTTGAACAGATAGGAGCAGACCAGTGCAAAAAAGCTGCACAGGCCTGCTTTTCTCGTCTTCGGAACAGCCAGCAGCACCAGTGTTAAAATGACCCAGAACAGGCCGTGATCCCCCATTCTTGTAATCACCTGCATAATCGGTGTGAGCACCGGGTTGCGAATATTCTCCTGAATGAATAAGAGCAGATTACCGTCTGCTGCGATGAGGCTCTGTAACATGTAGCACTCCTTTCTGTCTGTTTAATCCTGTATGCTTTACCCATCTGCATGCTTTATCCGTCCGCATGCTTTATCCGTCCGCATGCTTTTCATGTTCGCCGCGACGGTGATGTTTACCTGCGGCGTGCCGCTGCACCAGATACCCGATCAGCACGATCACCGCCGAAAGGCCCACAACGAGGTAGAAGGACAATCCTCTCCAGATCATCTGCAGGCCGAAAGCCATTTTGTTTTCCATGAGATGGCAGTATCCGTCGAGCATCAGTGCATCGGTCACCCCCATCGATCCGGGGATCGGCACACAGTACACACCAATGTAGATCAGACACTGGATGACCCACAGATCCAGCGCATTCGACCAGCTTCCTCCCATTGCGCGGTAAACGAACACCACTCCGGTAAACTGTGAGGCCCGCTGCAGCATGTTCAGGGCAAATGCGCCCAGAAGTACCCTGCGGTGCCCGGTCAGAAGCGTTACGCATGAAGCATATTCATGCAGCATATGCTCTACCTTATGCTTCCACTTTTCCGGCTTATGCACCAGATGGATCCGCTGTCCGAATGCGATCAGTGCATAAGCGACATGCTTCAGTACCATCGGCTTCTTCAGTGCGAACCAGAAAACGGCCACCTGCGCTGCAACGACCACGAAGCCCACGCCGATGAGCAGCATACTGCCGGGACTGAGCCGGAAAAAAACATGCGGTCGCACGATCACTCCGATCAGCCCGAACACAGCCAGTGAAACCGTGTACATCATCAGATTGACCAATAACGCGGCAGCCGCCACGGGGCCGCTGATACCGTCCCGATACATGAATAATGCGCTGGCAGGCTGGCCCCCGGTGGCCGACGGCGTGATTGCCGAGAAGTAGGCATCGGCAGCACTGTAAAAAAGCCCCTGCAGCATGTTCTTCCGGTACCCGGCACTGCGCAGGATCAGAAGAATCGCTTCTCCTTCAAACCAGATGATCCCGATCATACACCCAAAGGCGGGAAGCATCCACAGCGGGTCGACGCTCTCCAGCCCTTCCTTCAGCTGTGCAAGGCTCATCCCGCTTCCCGTAAAAACTGCCCGGATCGTCAGCACCGCGATCAGCAGCGCCACGAAAGACCATAGTAATTTACTGTGTTTTTTCATTCGCAATCTCTGCCTGTCTCACTGCCGCAGCTGCGCACCCTGAAATGCGGCCAGGATGGCTGCGCTGCCTGTGCCTGTTCTGCCTGAAGCAGCCTGATCTGTAACTGCCGGAGTAGCCTGATCTGTAACTGCCGGAGCAGCCTGATCCGTAACGGCCTGGGCAGCCGGCACCTCACTCATCTGTAATGATACCGCCCCCGACGACCAGATCGCCATCATAGAGAACAATGGCCTGCCCACTGGTGATCGCACGCTGCGGCTCTTCGAATGTAACCGCCACGCGTCCGTCCTCCATGACCATCGCTTCTGCCGGGGCTTCCTTTGCGCGGTAGCGAGGCTTGGCCGTCACGTGCAGCACACAGCCCGGCGCCGGCGTCGAAACGGATACCCAGTTGAAATCTCCCGCGATCAGGCCGACGCTGTACAGATCCTTCTCCGGTGAAAGAATCACACGGTTATTCTTCAGATCCTTTTCCTTCACGTAAAGCGGCGCCGGCAGTGCAAGTCCGAGTCCCTTGCGCTGTCCGATCGTATACCGGATGATTCCGCGGTGCCTGCCCAGAACATTTCCGCCCGGGCCGATAAAGTCACCTGCCGGATACGTTTTTCCGGTATAGCGTTCGATAAAGCCTGCATAATCACCGTCCGGCACAAAGCAGATATCCTGACTGTCGTGCTTTTTCGCATTGACCAGTCCGTACTCCTGCGCCAGTGCACGCACCTGCTCTTTGTCGGCATACTCTCCCAGCGGAAAACGCGTGTGGGCAAGCTCCTCCTGTGTCATGAAGCACAGCACATAGCTCTGATCCTTCGCCCGGTT
>CAMOSN010000086.1 GCA_946624935.1 uncultured Lachnospiraceae bacterium
TTTCAGAAAAGCTTAAGAACCTGTTGCTTGCATATCTCCGGATTATTTCGTATGATGCGCAATGTAAGATCCGGTCAGCGGATCATATTTTTGCAGTCCGGCCAGGTGAAACGGGCAGGTCGGACGGAAAGGCAGATGATGATACAGGAATGAAGCAATCCATTGATGAGAAGCGGGAACGCCCGGAATGGGAGGAGGATATCCTCAGCTCGGACCGGTTTGAACAGGCGCAGCTCGTCCGGCATCATTACAGGACCAGTGTTGCAGCACACAGTAAAAAGACGGTGGAGTATGCACTGAGGATCTGTGCCCGGCTGAAAAAGCACGGGGTGCGGATCAATGAGAAGGATGTGGTGCGGGCGGCGCTGCTGCATGATATCGGGATGACGGATCAGAAGGTGTCCCGGAGTATTTCTTTTCGGAAAGCCTATCTGCATCCGAGAAAGAGTGAACAGATCGCGAAGGAGGAGTTTTCGGCAAATGAGGTGCAGTGCAATGCGATTCGCAGGCACATGTGGCCGATCTGTCTGATTCCGCCCAGGTTCCGGGAGGGATGGGTCGTACTGGCGGCGGATAAGTGCTGTTCGTTGTGGGAAATTACTCATAAACAATGCACATAAGCGGTGGCGTTTTCGCATGTTGACGAATCTCGAAATAAGAGTATATAATATATTTTGGGGTAATATTGTTAAATCATGAAACGATTTCGTACAATGAAGGCATCAAAAAGGAGGAATGACTATGATGAAAAAAGCAATGATTGCAGCACTGGCCGCTGCTGCGGTAATGTGCACGGCTGCACCGGCTCTGGCGGAGACGTTTACGGCTTCAAACGGGGTCCTTTCCATCGACCTTCCGAGTGAAAACTGGAAGGAAATGGCAGATCCTTCAAAATGGATCGTTCTGAGTGACGGTGCGAATATGATTACGGTCGAACACTATGCAAACGGGGAAAAGCTTCCGGAGATGAGCGTTGCCGATGACCATTATGTGGATGTGTATCAGGCTGTGTTCTCCACGCAGAATGAGGTCTTTATCATCACCGGTTCACTGGTGGATGCAAGTAAGATCTCGGAAGTATGTACGTCTATAATGTCGGCCAAGGTGCTTCAGTATGATACCAAGGTAGCAGTGAAGCAGCAGGCGGAGACCCAGGCTGCAGATGCATTTACCATTGTTGATAAGGATGAGACCTGGTATGTGAACTGTGACGGACTGAATGTGCGTGCAAGCTATGATACCTCCAGTGCGCTTCTGGGCGGCGTAGGCCAGTCGGAAGCGGTGCATGTGACCGGTTCGGTTCAGCGCGGCGGGAAAGACTTCGGCTGGTTTAGGATCGACTATAACGGAGCAAGCGGATATGTCAATTCCGCATTCCTTACCAGCACAAAGCCGGCAGAGAAGAGCAGCTCCGGGACGGATACGACGAAGAAGAGCACCACGGGTGTCATATTTACCGGCTCTGCAAAGACCGTTTATGATACCAGCGGCAATGCAATCACCATCTATGAGGCAACCGATAATAACTGGTATGATAACAGCGGCAGGCAGTATTTCTGGGTCAGCGATTATGAATTCAACAGATCCGACGGCATCACATTCTCGGTGAATAAACCTGTATCCGGCTCTGACAGCGGGATCTACGCCACCGGTAATACCATCACGGTGTACTGGATGAACGGAAACGGTACCACGCTTTCCGAGTACAGCGACGGCTCCTGGTATTCTCCCGACTGGGTGAAATACTGGTACACAGAGGGCGGCACTTACGCCGGCAGCGATGGATCGGTTCTGTACGTAGATGAACCGCAGCTCACGCCGTCCGTTGAGCAGGATGATAATGGTGAATTTCATGTGACCGAGCAGCACGGACTTACCTCTCAGGGCTCCGGACGTCCGGTCTATGTCACCGGCAGCAACGGTGTTTATTACGACGCAAGCGGCGTTGGATACTATCCGCAGGGCGATGGTACCTGGGTCGATGACAATGGAGATGTTTTTGATCAGACCTGGTAAAATACCGGAACTGTAAAACGATTCATAAAAGAGGCGCGTTCGCGCCTCTTTTCCTGTTACAGGAGTCGGCATCAAAATCGTCTGGCCGCATGTTTTATACTTGACATCCGGAAAAACGCGTGTTACACTCGTTAAAGATTAGGAATGCCTAACTCTGCTTCGCCAAAACTGCACTGGAAGGCCGAAGCTTTTTTAAAGCCCAAAGGTTAGCTCAAACTTACCATAACAAGTCTTGACGATCCAATGGTTGGAAAAACGATCTCTGGTGAGGCAAATCAACCTGCACTTTTCGGAATCTTCCGCAAAAGGAAGGACGGTAAAAGGAAGGGATCAGGGATACCTGGAAAAGGAATGGCGGCGAAGGGACTGGCCGCAAAAGGAGCGACAGCAAAAGAAGTGGCAGCAAAACAGAGGATGGGTGTGATCATAAAGAAGGGGTGTTGAGAATGAAATCTGCAAGAGTGAGTTCTCTCCTGCCGGAGAGTGTGCCGAAGAGGGCGTTGACCCTGCTTCTGGCGGTCCTGGTGTTTGCGGTGAGCGCTTTTTCGGGTTATACGTGGGCGGAAAGCGCGGACAGCGGACGCTGGGGTGCCGCGGCGGACGAGATCGATAAGTATCTGGACGCGGGCTTTGAGTATTACCTGGAGGGCGATACGAAAAGTGCCTACGATTCGGTGAGCGACGCCTATTTCCGGGTATATGAGGTCACCGGCTTTGAGCGGCAGACGATGAGCTACATTTCCGGCAACCGCAAGAACGCGGTCGAAATGCAGTTTTCCACCTGCAAAGCCAATGTCAAAAAGGAAGAACTGGATCTGGACACGAAGATCAAGGTCCGTTCCTCTCTGACAAAGCTCAAGAGCATGATCCGCGAGGACGGAAATAAGCTGGCGGCAATGGCGGGAGAGCCGGAAACGCAGATGAAGTACTACCTGCACGGAGAGCTGGTGAATGAGGATCCTTATGCGGACCTTGCTGCCGACCCGGATGCTGCGGTGAAATACGACAACTGGTATGAGCCGGCTACGCTGGTGAAGGAATCCCTGGACACTGCTTACATGGGGTATCTGGACAAGGATTTCGAGGCCGCTCTTGATAATGTAAATACTGCTTTTTATTCCATCTATGAAGAGTCCGGCCTTTCGCACAAGGTATTCACGGATCTGTCTCTCGAGGACCGTCAGAAGCTGGACGCGCATTTTTCGAAGCTGCGCTCCCTGATCGCGCAGGGGGATGAAAAATACCAGAAGAACAAGTACCGTACCACCACGGATAAGGCGAAGAACGATATCCTGAAGGCGGCGAAAAAGATCGATGAACAGGAGGAGGCTGCGAAGGCCGCAGCCGCCGCCGAGCTTGAGACGGAGGCCGCGGCAGCGGAGGAGACGCCCGCTAAGCAGAGCGATCCGCGCTGGCTGACCTTCCTCGCGGCGTTCGGCATTATCATCCGCGAAGGACTGGAGGCGATCCTGGTCATCGCAGCCATCATCGCGTATCTGACCAAGAGCGGCAACGGAAAGACACTGAAAAATGTTTATATCGGCGGCGTGCTCGGAATCGCAGCCAGCTTTGTGGCAGCCGGCATTCTTTATTATCTCAAGAAGGTATGGGTCGGCGCAGGGCAGAGCCAGGAAGTGATCGAGGGCATCACAGCGCTGATCGCAGTGTGTGTGCTGTTCTATGTGAGTAACTGGATGATCTCCAAGGCGGAGGCTGCGTCCTGGAGCCGTTACATTGACGGCAAGGTGCAGTCCTCGGTGGCGGCGGGCAGCGGGTTTGCGCTTGCCTTCACCGCATTCCTGAGTGTGTTCCGCGAGGGTGCCGAGGTGGTGCTGTTCTATCAGCCGATGCTTTCCGAAGGGAATGCCGGCATGGTATGGGCGGGCTTCCTGGTGGGCTGTGTGCTGCTGGTGTTCGTGTACCTTGCAATTACGAAGCTTTCGATCAGACTGCCGATCAAGGTGTTCTTTACGGCGACCAGTATTCTGATGGCCGTCATGTGCGTAAGCTTCCTGGGCAGCGGTATTAAGGAGCTGGCCGAGGGCAATGTATTTGACCTGGCGCTGAATGTGCCGGGGATTCCGGAGAACGACATTATCCAGATCTTTGGCATCTATCCGTATCTTGAAACGCTGGTACCGCAGCTGATTCTGGCGATTATTCTGCTGATCACCTTCATGATCGCACATTACCGCGGCAAGATGGACGCGCTTCGCAAGGAGCTGACGGAGAAAAAGTGATATCCCGGGGCCTTTCCCCGCGAAAGACGCCCCTGGACATAAATGACCCCTTTTGGGGAAGGCAAAAGTTCATTAAATGGAGGATAAGGAACAATGAAAAAAATACTTGCAATGATGCTGACCGGTGCGATGGTTCTTGGAATGTCTGCATTTGCTTATGCCGATGAAGAGGCTGGCTTTGATGAGTACGAGCTGGGTGTTGAGGGCGAGCAGGAAGTCGATTTCATGACCATGAGCATGGTATATTTCCAGCCGGTTGATATGGCTCCGGCGGATCAGGCTACCCCGAAGGAAGGTTCTGATCTTCACATCGAAGTGGACCTGACAGCGAACGAGAACCTTTACGGCTTCCCGGTTGACGGATGGGTTCCCTATCTGAGCATTGACTATACGATCTACAAGGCTGGCACCGATGAAGAGGTTGTGACCGGTTCCATGATGCCGATGGCTGCTTCCGATGGCCCGCACTATGGCAATAACATTGCTCTGCCCGAAGGCGAGTATGATGTGAAGCTGTTCATCAAGAGCCCGGCGGAGAATGGTTATCTGCTTCATGTAGACTCCGAGACCGGCGTGGAAGCGGACAGCTTCTGGGATGAGCCGCTCGAGGCAACCTGGACCGGCTGGAATTTCGTTAAGGAATGGTAATCCGGCGATCCGCCTGAAAAATCGAATCGTTCTGTAAACAGGATATGACGCTGAACGTTTTGCTGACATGGGATACGCGGGGTATTCCATGTCAGCATGTTCTGCGTTTTGGGCAAATGCTGCAGGAGGTCGGACTTGATAAAGTACATCTGGATGGTGATTCAGGATCTGTTCCTGGCGGTCACCTTTGTTACCCTGATCCATGCGGTGCTTTCTTCTCGCTTCGGGAGGGAGAGCCTGCGCATTCACCGGGTGGGGATCGGGGCTGGTGTGATTGCTTCCATTGCACTGGCGATCGTGAAAAACACCACCAATAAAATCGTTTCCAGCCGGTGGAACCATTCTATTTATGTTGTCATTATTGCATTTACGATTGCGTTTCTGATCTGCTCCCTGATCTTTTTAAGAGAGGGGAAGGGACAGGGCGGTGCCGGGAAGACGCTGACGGCCATTTCCGGGGCGGGACTGTCCGCGATCTGGATCTTTTATTCTCTGCCTGGCGCGGCGGCTTATCCGTTTACCTTCAATACGATGGGAAACGGATACTGGTCCTGGTATTTTTTTCAGCGGCTGATCGGCTGGCTCCTGGCTTATCTCATTCTGATCATTTATGCGCACCTTCTGTACACATGCGCATTTCAGATAAAGAAGAAGGCCCTTCCATTGGCTGTACTGCTTGCAGGGACAGTCACCAATGCGTTCTACTGTCTGTGCCGTTTTTTTGTCCCATGGGTAAACAAAGCAAAGTGGCTGAACTGGCCGGTCTCCTTTGACCGGGAAAAGCATGCCTGGGCAGCAGGTCTTGTACGGTTCGGGTCACAGTACGCCATGATGTTTATCTGGATCACGGCGGTTCTTGTGCTGATCCTTATGGCAGCCTTCTTTGTCGAGAATACGCATGTATCGGATCCGTATGATAATCCGGCGCAGCTGCGCAAGCTGCGTGCCCGTAATCGTTCGCATCGCAGGGCGGCAGTGGGGATGCTGCTGTGCCTTGCCATGTGTGTGGTCAGCATGTCGGTCATCAAGGCTTACGACAATCGTGAGATCGCACTGTCGGAGCCGGAGACGTACGAGGTGGCGGATGACAGGATCCTCGTGTCAATGGAGAGCGTGAGCGACGGGCACCTGCACCGGTTCGAATACCGGACGGCGAACGACGTGAATGTGCGCTGGATCGTGGTGAAAAAACCGGGCAGTGCTTCCTTTGGCGTGGGTCTGGACGCCTGCGATGTGTGCGGAAACGCCGGTTATTATGAGGACAACGGAAAGGTCATCTGCAAAAGGTGCGATGTGGTCATGAATATCAACACCATCGGCTTTAAGGGCGGCTGCAATCCGATCCCGCTCTCTTATGAGGCGGCGGATGGAAATCTCATTTTCCGGATCGCAGATCTGGAAGCCGGAGAGCGTGAATTCAAGTAAGGAGGCTGAGCAAAATGCTTTTCAAAATGATCCGCGGCGTGCTGTTTCATCAGCGCGGGAAGATGCTTCTGATCGCCTTTACGATCGCGCTTGGCGCATCGCTGGCCACCGGCATGCTGAACGTCATGTGGGATGTGGGCGACAAGGTCAACCAGGAGCTGAAGACCTACGGGGCAAATATTGTCGTAAAGCCAAAGGATTCCTCTCTGCTCTCCGACATTTATGACGTGGGCGAGGGGGAAGCGCTTGGCACCTCCTATCTGAATGAAGAGGATCTGCCGAAGCTGAAGACGATCTTCTGGGCGTTTAATATTGTGGATTTCACACCGTTCCTGGAAACGGTCGTCGCGCTGCCCGACGGGAACGCCGCACAGATGACCGGAACCTGGTTCAATCATCATCTTTCCCTGCCCACCGGTGAGGAGCTGGATGCGGGTGTGGCCAGCATGCGTTCCTGGTGGGATGTGACCGAAGGCGCCTGGCTGGACGAAAAGAATGAAGCGGACCTTCAGAGTGTGATGGTCGGCACGACCCTCGCGCAGCAGGAAGGCTGGAAGGTCGGCGACCAGGTGACGCTGACCGGATCGGACGGGGAGGCACAGGTAACGGTAGCCGGGATCTTTGACGCCGGCGGCGATGAGGACATGCAGATCTTCGCACCGCTCGATCTGGTGCAGGCTCTGACGGACCGCGAGGGCAAGGTTGCCTCGGTAGAGGTGAGCGCACTGACCACGCCGGACAATGAGCTGGCCAGACGTGCGGCCCGCAATCCGCAGGCATTAAGCAGCCGCGATTATGAGACCTGGTACTGCACGGCCTACGTCAGTGCGATCTGTTATCAGATTCAGGAAGCGATCCCGAACGCGGCGGCGGCTGCGGTCCGGCAGGTGGCAGACAGTGAAGGAGCGATTCTGGACAAGACGCAGCTTCTGATGATCCTGATCACGGCGCTCAGCCTGATCGGCGCGGCGCTGGGTATTTCCAATCTGGTCACTGCCAGCGTGATGGAGCGCTCCAAGGAGATCGGTCTGCTCAAGGCCATCGGGGCGCGGGATCATTCCATTACGGGCGTGATCATGATCGAGATTCTGGTGACGGCCCTGATCGGCGGAGTGATCGGTTACTTTATGGGCTTCGGCTTTGCACAGCTGATCGGACACAGTGTGTTCGGTTCGGCGATCGAGATGAAGGTGAAGGTCATTCCCATCGTGGCGGCGCTGATCGGCCTGGTGACGCTGGCTGGCTCCCTGCCGGCTATCCGGATGGTGCTGCGCCTGCGCCCGGCGGAGGTGCTGCACGGCGGGCAGTGATCTTTGCCGAAAAGAAGCTTTATTCGAAAAGAGGAAATAAGACAGAACATGACAAGACGAAAGATGTTCCTGCGGATGATCACCGCATCGCTGCTTCGGCGGCGTTCACGTATGCTGATCGCGCTGCTGTCGATCGCGGTAGGCGCGACGATCCTGTCCGGCCTGGTCACGATCTATTACGATGTGCCGCGCCAGATGGGCGCGCAGTTCCGCTCCTACGGCGCGAACATGATTCTGCTGCCGGAAGAGGAAGGATCCCTGACCACGGATACTCTGGAGAGCGCATTGGAGCAGATCCCGCAGGAGAATATAGTAGGTGCGACGCCTTACCGCTATGTAAGGCTGGATATGCCGTCCCGTCAGCAGTCCTTTACCGGCGCGGGCACGGATTTTTCACAGGTGGTTAAGACCAGCCCGTACTTCAGCGTTGAAGGCGAATATCCCGAAGCCACCCGGCAGGTCCTCATTGGAAAGGAGATCGCCGAGACGATCGGCGCGAAGGTCGGGTCCTCGATCGAGCTCTCCTACAAACCGGCGCAGGGCGCTCAGGGGGAGGCCTCCGAAGAGTGGGTGGCCGGCGCATCCCTGACCGGCAGCGCGGAAGGGTTTAACGAGGCGGTACTGACCGTAAATGCCACCCTGGATGAGAACGCGAAGATCGCATCCATCGAGGTGGATGCATCCTCCCAGACGGAGAATATCGGCGCGCTGGTGGGAACGGATCAGGCCTTCCTGAAACAGTTCATAGGGAAATCCCTTCCGGTCGCACTTGGCGATGGAATCGACGGGATCGCCGGGGCGACCATCTCTTCACAGGCAGTCGTGGATGCACTGAATGACGCCCGCTCGGCGGAAAATGCAGTGTCGCGGGAGAATACGGAGCGGTTCGAGGTGACCGGGATCCTCTCCACGGGCGGAGAAGAGGAAGGCTATATCTATATGGCGCTTTCCGATCTGCGCAGGCTGACGGAGGATGAGATCCTGGATGTGGCGGAGCTTTCCGTTTCCGCGGGGGCCGATGAACTGGAAGCCTACAGCGAGAGCATCAGCGGGTCCGACACTGGACTGAGCGCCAGGCTCGTAAAGCGTGTGGCGAAATCGGAGGCATCCGTGCTCGGCAAGCTGCAGGCACTGGTCTTTCTGGTGACGGTGGTCGTCCTGTTGCTGACGATGATCTGCGTGTCTACGACGATGATGGCAGTGGTCTCGGAGCGGCGCCGGGAGATCGGTCTGCGCAAGGCGCTTGGCGCATCGGACGGAGAGATCCGCAAGGAGTTCCTGGGAGAGGGAATGTTCCTGGGCGGACTGGGCGGCCTGCTCGGGGCAGTGCTCGGCTTTGTGTTTGCACAGGTGGTCAGCATCAATGTATTCGGCTCTTCCATTACGTTCCAGCCGCTGCTGCTGCCGGCCACGCTGATCGTATCGATGGCGATCGCAGCGGTGTCCTGCCAGCTGCCGATCAAACGGGCGGTGGCGATCGATCCGGCAATTGTGCTGAAAGGAGAATAACAACAACATGGCCCTTCTGGAATTAAAGAATATCTCAAAAATCTACGGGGAGCTCAAGGCCCTGGACAATGTCAGCATCAAGGTGGAAAAGGGAGAATGGGTCGCGATCATGGGTCCTTCCGGCTCCGGAAAGAGCACGATGATGAATATCATCGGCTGCATGGACAAGCCCAGTATGGGTGAGGTGCTCCTGGACGGTGTGGACATCTCAAAAGAGCCCCAGAAAAAGCTGACGGACATCCGCCGCGACAAGATCGGTCTGATTTTTCAGCAGTTTCATATGGTCACGTATCTGACCGCCGTGGAAAATGTCATGGTGAGCCAGTACTATCATTCCATGCCGGATGAAGAAGAGGCTCTGGAGGCACTTGGACGCGTGGGCCTTCGGGAACGCGCGAAGCATCTTCCCAGCCAGCTGTCCGGCGGCGAACAGCAGCGCGTGTGCGTGGCCCGCGCCCTGATCAACCATCCGGAGCTGATCCTTGCGGATGAGCCGACCGGCAATCTGGACGAAGCGAATGAAAACATTGTGCTCGATCTGTTCCGGCAGCTGCACAATGAAGGAACCACACTGATCGTTGTGACCCATGACCCGGAGGTGGCCGAGGCGGCCCAGCGTACGATCGTGCTGGAGCACGGACGCGTCGCCCGGGAAGTGATCAACGAGAATTTCGGGAAGTGATCCTCTCCGGCCGCCGCTATGGGCTG
>CAMOSN010000087.1 GCA_946624935.1 uncultured Lachnospiraceae bacterium
ATGCCCCAGTCCCTTTTTGCGCAGCTGGACGAAGTTTTTGATCAGTTCCACCGCTCCGTCATAGCCCACGGCGCTGCTGTCGATGCACAGATGATAACTGGAGGCCTGTCCCCATTTTTTCTCGGTCTGGAAATTGTAGAAGCTGGCACGCTTCTTATCCGACTTGTTTACAATGTCCCTTGCCTTCGCCTCCGAGCATTTTTCATACTCTGCCACACGGGCAACGCGCATATCCAGGCTGGCCGTGATAAACACCGACACCAGGTTCGGGCAGTCCCGCAGGATATAATCCGCACCGCGGCCGATAATGACGCAGTTGCCTTCATCCTTCAGCTTGCGGATGGTATCAAACTGTGCCTGGAAGATTTGCTGATTGAGGGAGGTTCCCACATAATTCATGGACGGATATACATCCATGACGATGGAGTAGAGCAGGCTGTTTGTCGGTGACTCATCGTAGGATTCGAGCACCTTCTCGGCAATGCCGCTGTGCTCTGCCTGCATTTTCAGGAGCTCCTTGTCATAGATTTTGTATCCGAGCTCGGCTGCCAGCTTCCTGCCGATTTCATGTCCGCCACTGCCAAACTGACGTCCGATCGTAATAATCATATCGTTTACTGCCATATTCCCGCCTCCTTCTGCATTCGGATGCTTCCCCCGCCGACTGTCGGGAAGGTATGCCATTCCGGATTAGTGATAGTATACACTTTTTTGATCCGAAAATCAAATCTTTTGTGCATAATACCTCTGCCGCACGATCTCGTAAGCCAGTACTCCTGCGGCCACGGAGGCATTCAGGGAATCGATGTCCCCGTTCATGGGAATGGCAGCGGTCATATCGCACTTTTCCCGGACCAGGCGACTCACGCCTTCTCCCTCATTGCCGATCACCAGCCCGATCGGGCCAGTCAGGTTCACGCGGTACATCACATCCCCCTGCATATCGGCGCACACAAACCAGATGCCTTCCTTTTTCAGTTCCTCGATGGTCTGGGCAATGTTGGTGACCTTCGCCACCGGTGTGTAGTTCAGCGCACCCGCCGACGCGCGCATGACGGTCGCCGTAAGTCCGGCGCTGCGGCGCTTCGGAATGATCACTCCATGGGCTCCGGCCAGATTGGCGGTACGAATGATCGCACCCAGATTGTGGGGATCCTCGATGTTGTCCAGGACAAGGATAAAGGGCGGTTGTCCGCTCGCCTTCGCTTTCTCCAGAATGTCCGACACTTCGGCATAGGTAAAGGATGCCAGCTGGGCGATCACCCCCTGATGCTTCCCGGTTTCCGACATCTGGTCGAGCCGCTCTTTGCGGACCCGGTTTACGATCGTATCCTGCTTTCTGGCTTCCCGCAGAATCGTCATCACCGGTCCGTCCGTAAGCCCTTCCTGAACGAAAAGCTTATCCACCGTCTTTCCCGAGCGGAACGCCTCGATCACGGCATTCCTGCCTTCAATCGTCTGTTCTTCGTTTCTCATATTTTTCCACTTCCGTCTTTCCGGCCGCGCAGCACAGAGCGGGAAGCACAGCGCGCAGCCTGCCCTCTTCGCCCGTTGCATGGAGCCGGGATCACAGCGCGCAGCCTGCCCTCTCCGCCCCGATGCGGATCAGCTCCACCAGGCGGTCGTATTCTCCTTTCAGGTAAAGGTATCCGACCAGTGCTTCTAGCCCCGTTGCCGCCAGATACTCCCGTCTTGTTGCATTTTTCGCATTATGATCCGGACTTGCATTGGTTCCGCGCCGCAGCACAGCCACTTCCTCATCCGTCAGATCCGGCCTGATCGCTTCGGCGATCCTGGCCTGGGTCCCGGCCCTTACGATCTGTGACGCCTTCTGATGAAGCTTGCCGGCCTGGACCCGGCTGCGCTTTACCAGGACCGTACGCACCACCATGTCAAACACACTGTCTCCCAGATACGCCAGCGTAAGCGGCGCATACTGTTCCCAGTCCTTCGGTGCCAGCGCAAAGCGGATGCGTATACTCTCCTCCAGGGATTCCGACTTCAAGCTCTCTTCCATTTCACCCCTTCTCTGGTGTCCAGAAGCACGATGCCCATCTCCAGGAGCTGTCCGCGAATGGCGTCTGCCTTTGCAAAGTCCTTCGCCTTGCGGGCTGCCTGGCGCTCTTCGATGAGCTTCTCGATCTCCTCGTCCAGGACCTCCGCCTTCTTGTCCACGATCAGTCCGAGCACATCGCACAGGGATACGATCTCCTGCTTCACGGCCTCGATGTAGGCTTTGCTGCTGCTCTCCGATACATTGGAGTTGGCGTATTTCACCAGATCGAACACAGCTGCGATGGCATCCGCCGTATTCAGGTCGTCATCCATGGCCTGCTCAAACTGCGCTGCAAACCCATGCACGGTCTCCATCGAAGCGTTCTCCGCATCGCTCATCGCTCCTGCAGTATCCGCCGGTGCATTGCCCGCGAGGAACTTCAGGTTGTCCACCGCATTGATGATGCGCTCCAGAGCACTGTGCGCGCTTTCCATCAGCTCCGCGGAGAAATTGAGCGGACTGCGGTAGTGGGCGCTCAGCATGAAGAAGCGCAGGATCTGCAGGTCATACTTCTCCTTGATCTCACGCACCGTGAAGAAATTGCCCAGGGACTTGGACATCTTCCGATTGTCGATGTTCAGGAAGGCATTGTGCAGCCAGTAATGCGCGAAGGGAACGCCGTTGCAGCACTCACTCTGCGCGATCTCATTTTCATGATGCGGGAACACCAGATCCTCGCCGCCGGCATGGATGTCGATGGTGCTGCCCAGATATTTTTTGGACATCACGGAGCACTCGATGTGCCAGCCGGGACGGCCGTCTCCCCAGGGAGAGGTCCAGAACGGCTCCCCTTCCTTTTTCGGCTTCCACAGCACGAAATCCAGCGGATCCTCCTTCTGATCCTCGCCGGTCACCAGCAAAGACCTTCCGCCCGAACGCAGATCATCCAGGTTCTTATGGGAAAGCTTGCCGTAATGCGGATCCTTCCGGGTGCGGAAATAAACGGTTCCGTTCACTTCATAGGCAAAGTCCTTTTCGATCAGGCTTTCGATCATTTCGATCATGCCGTCGATCTCGCGGGTCGCCCGGGGATGTGTGGTGGCAGGGCGCACATTCATGTCCGCCATGTCCTGCTTGCATTCCTTGATATAACGCTCCGAGATCTCGTCGGCGCTGACACCCTCTTCGTTGGCCTTTGCGATGATCTTGTCGTCTACATCCGTGAAGTTCGATACATAGTTCACCTCAAAGCCCTTATACTCAAAATATCTGCGGGCCGTGTCAAACACGATCATCGGACGTGCATTCCCGATGTGGATAAAATTGTATACGGTGGGGCCGCACACATACATGGATACCTTCCCCGGCTCAATGGGGACGAACTCTTCCTTTTTCATGGTCAGCGTATTAAATAACTTCATTTCCTGCACCCTGCTTTCTTCCTGTCTTTATTTTTGTTCCTTTATTTTTCTTTCTATACATTACTGCAGCAGCGATCGCCTG
Organism: uncultured Lachnospiraceae bacterium; assembly: GCA_946624935.1. GTDB lineage: Bacteria > Bacillota > Clostridia > Lachnospirales > Lachnospiraceae > Merdiplasma. The sequence goes on from CAMOSN010000087.1 coordinate 3,500, forward strand.
ACCGGCGCCTTTCCGAATGATATCCGGTGTTTCCTCAATCCCTCAAAACCGATCCCCGCCAATGCGGATTCCGCAAGGCGGATGTTCCTCTGAATGATGATAATAAAAAAGGAAGTACTGCTCATTCAGCACTCCCTTAGTCTATGCAATCCCGGCTGCTTTGTCAAGAAATCGTCCCTCTTCGGGTTCTGCGCCGTCCCGGATCTTTTGCAGCGGCTCTATTTTCCAAGCAGCGCCCGCACATCTGCATCGGTGATCACCGCGCTGCTTGCTCCCGGACACAGGGTATTGAGCGATCCGGCCGCACAGCCGTACCGGCAGGCATCCGTGAGGCTGTCCCCTGCAAGTATGCGTGCGATCACAGCCGCGACCATGCAGTCCCCGGCCCCTGACGTATCGACCGGCGATACCTGCGGTGCCGGGATCTTTTCCATTTCATTTCCGTGAAGGATCTCGCAGCCGGCCGCCCCGCACTTGACGATCACTTCCCCGACCCCCTTCTCCTTCAGAGAACGGGCTGCCTGCAGCCGGTCTTCGATCCCTGTCAGGTTTCGCAGATCGTAATCACTTGGCATGAGGTAATCGATCAGAGGAAAGAGCCGTTCGATCCTCTCTGTTCCGGCCGTCACATGTCCCGAATCGAGATCCGCGAACACCAGGGCTCCGGCGTCCTTTGCCATTTTCAGGAAATCCGCCAGGCCGTCCTCCTCCAGAAGCGGCAGGCCGAACAGACTCCCGACCGTCACCGCCGCACAGTCCTCCGGAAGCTTCAGCGGAAGATCCGCCCTGCGCATCCGGCTGTGTGCACCGGCAACCGAAAAGATTCTGCGCTCCCCCTGTTCATTGATCAGCAGAAGCGCCGTGCCGGTGTTCTCCCCGCTGCGCATGCGGATCAGAGAGGTATTCACTCCTCTGCCCTCCAGTGCGGCACGGACCGTTGCCCCGCCGCTGTCGTTCCCAAGAACCCCGCAGAAAACCGGCTGCACCCCCAGCGAAGCCAGGTGCATGCACTGGTTCGCGCCGTCGCCGCCCACCTGGAGCGAAATGCTCCCGATGCGCTGCTTCTCTTTCCACTTGTCCGGCTCCGGCATGGGCAGGGCTGTGATATCCAGCACCCCGATTCCAATACACAGTACTGATTTTTTCCCCGCCTCACAGGTCATTTTCCGTATCCCCTCATCCCAATCACTCACTGCGCAGTGCCGCCACGGGATCCTGCCTTGCCGCCTGCCGCGACGGAATAAATCCGCCGATAAAGGTGAGCACAATACACAGAAGAATCAGGATCCCTGCCGCTCCCGGCGGAAGGAATGCCCGGATCCCCTCCTGGTCAGCCAGATCGCGGATGATCCGGTTGATCGGGATCTGCAGCAGCAACGTCAGCGCGATTCCGAACACGCCGGCCAGTCCCCCGATGATAAAGGTCTCCGCGTTGAACACCTCCGTGATGTTGCGCTTCGACGCGCCCATCGCCCGCAGGATACCGATCTCCTTGCGGCGCTCCAGCACGGAAATGTAGGTGATGATCCCGATCATGATGGAGGATACCACCAGCGATACCGCCACGAACGCGATCAGCACATAGGTGATCACGTCGATGATCGTGGTGACCGAGGACATCAGCGCTCCGACATAATCGGTGTAGGAGATCACCTTCTCCTCATACCCTTCTTCCTCCATGGCTGCATTGTAGGCATCCAGCAGGCGAACGACTTCACTCTTGCTGTCAAAATCGTTGGGGTAGATGGTCACACGCATCGGCTGCTCCGGATCGGCATAGCCGAACCGGCTTAAGTTGCCGTTGTAGTTGGCTGCCTGCGACGCTGCCCGGGCGGCAAACATCTGCTGCATCTCCTCCTCATCCATTGAGAAGGAGATCACCTCCTGCATCTTCTCCTCATCGATCTCGATCAGATCCATCAGAAGCGGCAGCCCCGCTTCCACCATGGCCTGAAGGGTTTCCGATTTCCCCGTGCGGGAAACCTCCCGCAGGATCCGCACCATCCGCTGGGTCGTCAGCCTGGTCTCATCCGTTTCCAGCGAATCCAGCTCATCCCAGCGTACCGATACCGCGTCCCCCAGGTTTTCCGGGTGGATCGTCATCATATCCATGAAGGACATCGCGGAGGCGGGATCCGTCTGCCCGAATTCGATGCCGGTGAGAACATCCGTATGCTCATCCGCCATCTGATCGCGCACCAGAGCACTCTCGCCGGCCTGGCGCATCAGCCGCTTCAAAAGGGCCTGCGGATACTCGATTCCCAACTCCAGAAGTCCGAAGGACACATCCTCCGACGGTCTTACCACGCCGACGATCCGCATCTCCTCCGAATCCTCCAGGAGAGAGCGCATCCGCTTTGCATCCCCGGACACGTCCACCCACACCCCGACCGTCTTGTCATAGGTGTAATGCTCATAAGCCGGCAGCAGACGGAAGGAGATCCCGAGAAACTCCTCCGGATTGAAGATCCGGCTCTGCTCCAGCTGTGCGCCGCTGCCGGTCCCGGCCACCACGCCGGCGATCTGTTCGTTCAGCGTATCGGCATCCTTCAGCCCCATCGTATACAGCAGCATATCCGGAATTCCGCCGGAGCCCGTGAGCACCAGCACACAGTCCGTATCCTTCTGCGGCCAGGTCCCTGCCAGAAGCGTATAATCGTTTTCATACAGGGCCGTGTTTTCCGGAAGCGGCCGGAACACCTCGTTCATACTGTAGGAGGCCATGGCCCCGGTCAAACTGTCATCCGTATTGATCCCGAACACCGACATCGTCTGGTCCGGATTGACCTGCCGATAGCCTTCCTCCTCCAGACGATAGATCTGCGGGCTGATTCCATAGCTGTAATCAATGCCCCTGGTGTACTCCTCCATCCCGCTGTAGCCGCTGTCGAACCAGCGCTTGAGGGAGGCCAGATCATTGGCCTTCGCCGAGGCAAGCATACCGCCCATCATCTGTTCTTCGGTGACCTGATCCGGATCGGTCACTGCCGCATTCGTCTCCTGCCGCATGGCGGCAAAGGCCAGCATCGTTTCTTCCATCGAAAAGGCACTGCTGGTGATCTCGATCGGGTACTGGCTCAGGGATTCCCGCTCCATTTGCTGAATGTAGGCGTTCGCCCCGTTGGAAAGCGACAGAATCAGCGCGATCCCGACGATTCCGATCGACGCGGCAAAGGCCACCAGAATGGTCCTGGCTTTTTTGGAATACAAATTCGAGACCGAGAGCGAAAGCGCGGTCAGGAAAGACATCGAAGGCTTGCGCAGGCGCCTGTCATTCCTGCCTGCCCAATGCGCTGCACTCACGCCGCGTTTTTCCTCAGCGGCAGCCTCAGCCCTTTTCGCCGAAGTATCCTCTGAAGCGGCCTCGTTCTCTTTTGCCTGAGTGTCCTCCGGCGCAGCTTCGTTCTCTTTTGCCTGAGTGTCCTCCGGCGCGGCCTCGTTCTCTTTTGCCTGAGTATCCTCCGGCACAGCTTCAGTTCCTTTCGCCGAAGTATCCTCCGGTGCATCCGGATCGAAAGGCATGGTATCATCGGTGATCTTCCCGTCCCGCAGCCGTACGATGCGCGTTGCATAACGGTCCGCGAGCTCCGGGTTGTGGGTCACCATCACCACCAGATGGTCCTTCGACACTTCCTTTAAAAGCTCCATCACCTGCTCACCGGTGTCGGAGTCGAGTGCTCCGGTCGGTTCATCGGCAAGCAAAACAGACGGTTCATTCACCAGTGCCCGGGCGATCGCCACCCGCTGCATCTGCCCACCCGACAGCTGCATGGGTTTCTTTGCCGCCTGCTCTTTCAGGCCTACGCGCTCCAGAGCTTCCAGAGCCCTCTCGCGCCGTTCGCCCGCGCCTACCCCCGACAGTGTCATGGCAAGCTCGACATTGGAAAGAATCGTCTGATGTGGAATCAGATTATAGCTTTGAAAAATAAAACCAACGGTGTGGTTGCGGTAGGTATCCCAGTCACGACTGCCATAGTTGCTGGTGGGGACCCCCCGGATCGTCATCTCGCCCGAATCGTACCGGTCGAGCCCGCCGATCACATTGAGCAGTGTCGTTTTTCCCGATCCGCTGGGTCCTAAGATCGCCACAAATTCCCGTTCGCGTAACGAAATGGAAACCCCGTCCAGTGCTTTCTGGACAAGGCTTCCTGTACGATACTCCTTATGTACATTTTTGATCGTAAGCATAAATGATTATTCCGCTGCCGTTTCTGCTTCCGCAGCCTCTTGCGCCGCTTCAGTACCCGCTTCTACCGCTTCCACAGGGGCCTCTGTCTCTTCTGCCACCGCCTCGGCAGGAAGGACCTCTGTTTCCGCTTCTTTTCCGAAGTGCGCGTGGATATCCTCCACCGTGTTGTCCACGATCTCGTTCACATCATCCTGGAACTGCTCTGCCTTCTGCACACGCTCATCCTTGCGGATCTCTTCCACCACGTCGTCCACGATCGCGGCCGATTCATCTACGATCACATCCATGTGCTCCTGCACCTTCTGCTGCAGCTCGGAATCCGATTTGCGATCCGGATTATTCCAGCCTGCTCCCAGAGAAAATGCAAACACAAAGGTAAAAAATCCACTTAACAGTTTTAAGAACATTTCTATCCGACCCCTTTCCGATCATTTCACACTGCCATTCGATTTGGAACTGACGCATAATAACCTGCAGCGTTCCCTTTCGTTTCCCGGAATCAGGAAACACCAGGGAAAAGTGCATCCCTTCTTCCCTGATGTTTCGAATTTACCACATTTTACAGCCCGTGTAAAGAATCATATGATGCTATCAAATTCGTTTCAGCCCGCTCATGCCTTCACCGCAAAGGCTGCCGACACTGCCGCTCCGCTGGCCGCCTCCTCCTCAAAGGGGGATAGCTCCAGCGCACAGCCGAACATCTCGCTGAAAATGGTCTGCAGCGTCTTATTCTTCCGCACGCCGTTGCCGGAGCCGAGCAGGCGTTTTACCCGGATCCCCGTTCCTTCATGGATCAGGCTGTACATATCATACAGCTCCTGTGCCATCCCGGACAGCACTCCGATGATCATGCTCTGGGGCGTGAAATTATCCTCGCTCAGCCCTGTGATGCTCCCGCGCACATCCGGATCGGTACGGGTCCCTTTAAATTTTGTCACCACCTGCATGTGATCCCCGTGCAGATCCTCGCCGGCGATGAGCTTCTCCATCACTGCATACTGCTCCTCATCCCCCGCTCCCAGCGCTTTCGCATAGGCCCGGAAGAACTTTTCCAGAATCGCATAGGAACGCCCCGCGCAGAGGGAGCATCCCACCAGCAGATATTTTCCGTCGATATAAGGCCTGGATTCGATCCCGGGTGCCTCGAAGAAGGTGTCCGAAAGCACCGAGCTCTGTCCGCCCGTGCCGACATTTAACAGCCAGCACTCCTCTTCCATCCCGACCGATCCCATAAAGCTTGCCTGATTGTCTCCCAGTGCAACCGTCACCGGGATCCCGTGATACTCTCCCAGCACCGCCACGGCATCCGTCACCTCCGGAAGCATCGAGCAGTCCATTCCGCTTCGTGCGATCACATCCTTCAGGAAGCATCCGTTTTTACTGTCATAAAAACCGAAGCTGGCCGCGTTGCTGCTGTGAATCAACGGACGGCTCCGCCCGGTCAGCAGCATCCCCAGATAATCCTCCGCCGTGCACATACATTTCGCATCGGCAGGCACCTGCCCGGTCTTCGTGTGATACAAATTCGTCACCAGTCCGAATCCTGCGGCCGCAGGCAGATCAAAGGTACCCCGGATCCATGCGACGGTCGACACCCCGCCCAGCGCATCCACGGGAAGGTCTCCCCGTCCGTCCTGCCAGGTATATAAAGGGCTGATACATCTGCCTTCGTCATTCAAATATAGAATCCCGTGCATCTGTCCCGTCAGCCCGATTGCTTTCACATCCGTGTGGACTTCCAGCAATTCATCCAGAAGCGCCTTCGCCTTCGGGATGATCACCGTAACATCCTGTATTCTTTCCCATTCGTTTCCGTTGTCGATAAAGCTGCCGTTTGCGATTGTTCTGGCCTGTACAACCGAATGATTCTGGTTGTCCATCACCACTGCACTGATTGTTGTTGTACCAATATCCAGCCCAATTGTCTTCATATGCTTAAACCCCTATCTCTTTCTCCTGAAAAGCTTTTTCTGAAAGGCTTTTCTCTGAAAGG
>CAMOSN010000088.1 GCA_946624935.1 uncultured Lachnospiraceae bacterium
CCACCAAAGGTTTTGGAGACCCCTATCATACCATTTGACCAATCCCCTGTGTGATCACTCACCCGATATTTATATCATGAAGCGAAGCCTTTGTCAACGGTTTTGTTTGCCGGAATTGGTATGACTGGTAAATGGGCAGGCGGGATATGTTTTGACACCGGAGGGGTTCCTGCTATATACTGACTGCGTATCTGCGGGGAAGGCCCTGGCGCTTTTCCAGTGACCACATGCCGCCGCAGCTTTCGGGAGGTGTCTTATGAAATTCCGACTGCCCAGCGATCCGCTTGATTATAAGCCGGATTGGGAGAACATGTCCAAAGGCCAGAGGGCCCGTTATATCTGGGATTATTATAAGATTCCCATACTGATCCTTGTGGTGATCTTATACTTTATCGGCTATGCCGGCTACCGCTACGCGGTGCGGACCTACCCGGTCCTTTATGTCGACGCCGTCAATCTTTTTACCGATGATGAGGTGACGTCTTTTCTGACCGATGGCTATAAGGAGGCTGCCGGCCTGAAGCCGCGGGAGGTCGTGGAATACCAGAGCGGCCTGCTCCTCACGGCGGACATGAGCAGCCCCTACTACGGGCAAACAAGTGCTGCCGCGCAGGTGAAGGTGCTGGCCTCCATCACGGCGCACCAGCTGGACATTGTCCTGATGGATCGGGAGGCTTTCGACATTTTTGCGCAGGAGGGGTCTTTGCATGACCTGGAGGCGCTCATGGCCTCCGAGGGGCTCACCGGGCAGCAAAAAGAGCTGCTTACAAAGCTTTCGCCCCGCTTTGCCGCGAATACGGCGGGAGAGGAGCATATGTTCGCGATCGAGCTGTCCGGCACAAAGCTTGACCAGACTTCCGCCACCGGGGAGCCCCTTTACCTGGGCATTCTCGTGAATACACCCCGCATGGATACGGTCCTTTCCTGGGTGGATTACCTGTATCAGTGAAACCGGACTGGGGGAAATAAGACGGGGGACGGTTCTCTGTTTCGCACAGAGAGCTGTCCCCTGTTTGATTCCAGATGCAGATCGAGTCCCCGGACCGATTCTTTCACTTGTATTTTTATATAGATTCAGTATAATAACTCTGTCACACTGATAGCATGCAATTGATTTTAGAAAGTTTTTATATTTTCGATCTGGGAATGTGTTTTGCTTTCCGGAAAGGAGCGTTTGCCTATGAGAAAGCTAGCCCGATATCTGAAGGGATCGGTATGGGTGATCGTGCTGGTCCTGGCGCTGCTGTGTCTGCAGGCGGCCTGTGATCTGGCGCTGCCCGGCTATACCTCCCGCATTGTCACGGAGGGAATCCAGCAGAAGGGGGTGGAGAGCATCCTCCCCGAGCGGATGCGCGCGCAGACCTTTGAGGACCTGAAGCTGTTCCTGGATGAGGAAGGAACAGCGCTCCTGGAGGAGAGTTATCTTCCGCAGGCAGATGCGGACGAATACCGCCTGGAGAAGCTTTCCGGGCAGGAACGGCAGGAGCTCTCCGAGCGTCTGGGCACTGCCGAGGTGCTGGTATATCTGTTCTCCAATCCCGAGGCGCTTGCAGGGATGGGGATGTCTTCCGCGGCTTCGGACGGGACGGCTGTGCCGCAGCTTTCCCTGGAAATGCTGCGCCATCTTCCAGCGCTTCTGCGCCGGCCGATGATCGAAAAGATCCAGGAGCAGGTCGCGCAGATTCCGGACAGCATCCTTACGCAGACCGGTATCGCCTTCGTGCAGAATGAATACGAACAGCTTGGCGAGGATCTGGCAAAGCGCCAGACCGCTTTTCTGCTTGGGACCGGTGCACGGATGCTGGGACTGGCGCTGGTCGCCATGCTGTGTACGATCCTGGTGTCCTTCCTGGCTTCCCGCCTGGCTGCCGGCACGGCCTATAAGATCCGCAGCGATGTGTACCGGAAGGTGATGAGCTTCGGAAGCCAGGAATTTCATGAATTTTCCACCGCCTCCCTCATCACCCGGAGCACCAATGACATCCAGCAGGTGCAGATGCTTCTGGTGATGGGGCTTCGGATGGTGCTCTACGCGCCGATCCTCGGGATCGGCGGAATCCTGAAGGTGATGGGAACGAACAGCTCCATGAGCTGGATCATCGCGCTGGCCGTCGGTCTGCTTCTGCTGCTGATCCTGGTCCTGTTCGCGGTGGCGATGCCGCGCTTTACAAAGCTGCAGTCTCTGATCGACCGGCTGAACCTGGTGACGCGCGAGCAGCTCACCGGCGTGATGGTCACCAGAGCCTTCTCCGCCGAAAAGCATGAGGAGGAGCGCTTTGAAAAGGCCAATCTGGATCTGACCCGGACCAATCTGTTCGTCAACCGGTGCATGACCTTCATGATGCCGGTGATGATGCTGATCATGAACGGCATCTCGGTGCTGATCGTTTACACCGGCGCTCACGCGGTGGATGCGGGCACGCTGCAGGTCGGGGATATGATGGCGTTTATCCAGTACGCCATGCAGATCATTATGTCGTTTCTGATGATCGCCCTGATGTCGATCATCATTCCCAGGGCTAATGTGGCGGCCAACCGTATCGCGCAGGTCCTGGAAAAGGAGGCTGCGATCCGCGAACCGGAAAATCCGGTCACGCCGCCGGGCGATGTGCACGGCGAGGTGAGCTTTGAGCATGTCTCCTTTGCCTATCCCGACGCCGGCGAAAACGTGCTGACCGATATCAGCTTTACAGCGCATCAGGGAGAGACGGTGGCCATCATCGGCAGCACCGGCAGCGGCAAATCGACGCTGATCAATCTGATCCCGCGCCTGTACGATGTCACGCAGGGCAGCGTGAAGGTGGACGGCGTCGACGTGCGCGATTACCGCAAGGCAGACCTGTGCGCGAAGCTCGGATATGTGCCGCAAAAGAGCATTCTGTTTTCGGGGACTATCGCATCCAATATCCGCTACGGCAATAAGAACGCCTCCGACGAGGAGATGCAGCTCGTCGCGCAGATCGCGCAGGCACAGGAATTCATTGAAGAAAAAGATTCCGGCTATGACAGCCGCATCGCCCAGGGAGGCACCAACGTATCGGGCGGTCAGAAGCAGCGTCTGTCCATCGCGCGGGCGATCGCGTCTGATCCGGAGATCCTCATTTTCGACGACAGCTTTTCCGCGCTGGATTTCAAGACCGACGCTGCGCTGCGGCGCGCTCTGCATGAGCACACGCGCGACGTCACCACGATCATCGTGGCCCAGCGGATCAGCACCATACTGCACGCCGACAGGATCCTGGTCCTGGATGAGGGAAAACTGGCCGGGACCGGTACGCATAAGGATCTGATGGAAAGCTGCGAGGTGTACCGGCAGATCGCCGTTTCGCAGCTGTCCGGGGAGGAACTTGCCGGGTGAGATAAGCCGGATGCGGGAGCGGATCTCAGGCTCCGGCATATATCGTGGAGGAAATTGGGATTATGAGTGAAAATACGACCAGAAGACGCCGGCCCGGCGGCCCCATGGGCATGCGCGGCGAAAAGGCAAAGGATTTTTCCGGGAGTATGAAAAAGCTGATCCGGTATATGAAAAACTACCGGATGCGCTTTGGGGTCATGCTGATCTGCGCTGTGGCCGGAACGGTCTTCACCATCGTAGGACCGCGCATCCTCGGACGCGCCACCACGCAGCTGTTCAACGGCATTGTGGCGAAGATCACCGGCACCGGCGGGATCGATTTCGCGAAGATCGCGCAGATCCTGCTGCAGGTCATGCTCCTTTACGGGGTGAGCGCGCTTTTCTCGATGCTGCAGGGCTTTTTGATGACTGGCATCTCCAACGACGTGACCTACCGGCTGCGCAGGGACATCTCCGGCAAGATCAACCGTCTGCCGCTGAAGTATTATGAGAGCCGCACCACCGGCGAGATCCTTTCCCGGGTGACCAACGACGTGGATACCCTGCAGATGGGCGTCAATCAGAGCGTGACGCAGCTGATCACCTCCGTGACCACGCTCATCGGCGTGCTGATCATGATGCTGTCCATCAATCTGTGGATGACGCTGGCGGCGCTGGTGATGCTGCCGGTGTCCGGGATCATTCTGATGACTGTGATGAAGCATTCCCAGAAATATTTCGCCGGCCAGCAGAAATATCTGGGCGAGGTAAACGGGCAGATCGAAGAGGTGTACGGCGGCCACATGATCGTTAAGGTGTTCAACAAGGAAGACGACGCCGTGGAGGCCTTCAACCAGGTCAACAAAGAGCTTTACAATACCGCGTGGAAATCCCAGTTTTTCGCCGGCATGATGCAGCCCATCATGCAGTTCGTGGGAAATCTGGGCTACGTGGTGGTGGCGATCCTCGGCGGCTACATGACCATCCGCGGACGCATCCAGGTGGGCGACATCCAGTCCTTCTTCCAGTATATCCGCAGCTTCACCCAGCCGATCACCCAGGTGGCGCAGATCACCAACATGCTGCAGTCCTCCGCGGCTGCCGCAGAGCGGGTGTTCGAATTCCTGGAGGAGCCGGAGGAGGACCAGAAGGGAGTGGAAGTGGATGGAAGGGCGGCTGCCGCAGAAGATACCGCAGCAGATGCTGGTACAGCGGACCGTGCAGGTACGGCGGATACCATCGGGGCCGGCAGCGTGGTCTTCGACCATGTGCGCTTCGGTTATGATCCGGAGAAGATCATCATCCACGATTTTTCCGCAAAGGTCTCGCCCGGACAGAAGATCGCGATTGTCGGACCCACCGGCGCGGGCAAAACGACAATGGTCAAGCTGCTGATGCGTTTTTACGATGTGAACGGCGGCGCGATCCTGGTGAATGGGAAGGATGTCCGTGCCTACGACCGGTCCGCGCTCCGGGAGGAGTTCGGGATGGTCCTGCAGGACACCTGGCTGTTCTCCGGCACCATCATGGAAAACATCCGTTACGGCAAGCCGGACGCGACGGACGAAGAGGTGATCGCTGCGGCGAAGGCGGCGCATGTGCATAACTTCATCATGCAGCAGAGCGGCGGCTACCAGATGGTCCTCAACGAGGAGACCAGCAACATCTCCCAGGGACAGAAGCAGCTGCTCACCATCGCCAGGGCCATCCTTGCCGACAACCGGATCCTTATTCTGGACGAGGCGACCTCCTCGGTGGACACCCGTACGGAGATACGCATCCAGAAGGCCATGGACAATCTGATGAAAGGGCGGACCAGCTTTATCATTGCGCACCGCCTCTCCACGATCCGGGACGCGGACTGCATCCTGTTTATGAAGGACGGCGACATCATGGAGCAGGGAACGCACGAAGAGCTTCTTGAGAAGGGCGGTCTGTACGCGCAGATGTACAACAGCCAGTTCGAGCAGATCTCGGAGATCGCATAAAAATGACGACATGACATGAGAAAAGAGATCCATTATATTGTTCCGGAGGGGACCGCGATGTCCCTTCAGCAGGTCCTGCGCGGCCCGATGGGGCTGACCTGCCGCCAGGTGCGAAGCGCGAAGTTCCGGGAAAACGGCATCCTGGTCGACGGCGAGCGCTCCCGCGTATCCCGGATCCTGAAGGCAGGAGAGGAAGTACGGGTCCTGCTGGAGGATGCGGCGCCGGCAGCGACTGCAGATACGGTGCGGGGTTCGGATGGTTGGTCTATTTCGGATGCAGCGCCGCAGGGTTCGGATGGGCGGTCTATTTCGGATGCAGCGCTTCAGGGCCATAAAGATTCGGGCACGCAAAAGGGCAGAGGGGCGGACGGGACTCTGGCCGCTTCCATGCCGGAATTGAAGGAGGAGCAGATCCTCTATGAAGATGAGGATCTGCTCCTGGTCAGCAAAAGCGCGGGGATCTGTGTCCATCCCTCGCATGGTCACTATGGGGACACCCTGGCAGACCAGGTGCTTTCCAGGTACCGCCGCCGGCAGGGCATCACAGAGATCCCGAGAGTCATCGGACGTCTGGATAAGGACACCTCCGGCATCGTTTTATTTGCCCGCAACAAAGTGGCGGCGCAGCGCCTTTTTGATCAGTGCGATGTGCGCAAGGAATATCTCGCGGTAGCAGCGGGAAGGCTTACGCCGTCGCAGATCCTGCAGCTGCCGAAGGCAGCGACGCCGGAGGGAGCCTGTACCGGAAATGCCGGATCTGCGCAGGACCCGTGTCTGCCGGAGAACGCATCTTTTACGATCACGTGTCCGATCGCCAGGGATCCGGCTTCGCTGAACAGGATGATTGCCGATCCGGAGGGAGCGCATGGCGGCAAGAAGGCGGTCACACATGTGCAGGTACTTTTCTACGATCCGGAGCGGGACGCCTCGCTTGTCCGGCTCGTTCTCGAGACCGGCCGGACTCATCAGATCCGGGTCCATCTGGCCTGGGCAGGACATCCGCTTCTGGGGGATGCGCTTTACGGGACGGGCGATTCTTCTGAGTTTTTTCACCGGGCTGCGCTCCACTGCTGCCGCATGAGGCTTGTACAGCCCTTCACCGGGGAGCTGATCGATGTACAGGCGCCGCTTCCGGAGGATTTCGCCCGAGCCATGGCTCGGGCGATGACAGGCAGATCATAAAGGCGAGGGGGATATAGCATATGCGATGGCATTCGATTTTTTCCGATGTGGACGGGACGCTGATCAATACCCGTTTTATGGTGACGGAGCGCACGCGGCAGGCGCTGCTGGATGCGATGGAGCGGGGGCTGCGTTTTTACATCGTATCGGCGCGCAGTCCGTCGGGCATCGTGCCGATCATCCGGGAGAATGGTTTTGGCTGCGGGATGATCGCCCACAGCGGAGCGCTGGCCATGGACGAGAATGGAGCCGTCCTGTATGACCGGGCGATGGACCGGCGGCAGGCCGGGGAGGTGCTTGATGCGCTGCACGAAATGAAGAAAGCGTTTCCGGGAGATCCGTATACGCTGAGCTTTTTCTCCTACGACACCTGGATCGCCGAGGACCGGTCGGATCCGCGGATCGTGGAGGAGGAGGGATATGTGAAGACCTGTGCGGTGGAGGGCGGGCTGGAGAAGCTGCCAGCGGATGCGCCGGTGCATAAGATCATGTGCCTATGCGAGCCGGAATATCTGGACCGGCTGGAGGAGATGGTGAAGGAACGCTTTCCGAAGCTCAATGTGGTGCGGGCCTGGGAAAACCTGCTGGAGATCAAAGCGGAAGGGGTGACCAAGGCGGAAGCGATGCTTTCCCTGATCCGGCGCTGGGGCCTGCCGGAGGACGGGACGATTGCGTTCGGGGATCACCACAACGACATTGAAATGCTGCGCGCAGCCGGCTGCGGCGTGGCGATGGGCAACGCCCGGGAGGCGGTGAAGCAGGCAGCGGATCTGGTGACGGAGGATAATGACCACGACGGGATCGCTGCGGCGCTGGAGAAACTGCTGGGGTGACGAAAGCGGAAGGAGGAACAGAACCGTGAAGCGAAGAAAATCTGTGGTTCGACGTGCGGTGGAAGCGGCGGCGCTGACCGGCGCGCTCATCCTTACAATGTCTGTGCCGGCAGGCGCGGACCAGCAGGATGTGCTGGTCGTAAACCCCTCATGCCCACAGCTTACACAGGACGAAGTTCACGAAATGGTGCAGGACGCTTCGGAGCAGTTTTATCAGAATGAAGAACGCAGGGAAGAGCTGGGCGCTGAGATCCGGCTGGTAAAAGAGATGCTGCAGATCGGGGACTACCCGGCGGCGGAGGAAGAATACTATGTCCTGACCCATGGGGAAGCGTCCATGAAGTTTTTGATGCAGACGATCGGGGACCCCGGCGAAAACGGGAAGTATCCGCTGTACATCACGCTTCACGGAGGCGGCGAAGGACCGTCCGAGGCAAACAATGAAGAAAACACTGTCCGGGTATCGGGACAAGTACGGGTACGGATATGAACACAGGGTCTGGATCCATGTTCCTGCCGGGCATAATTACAGCGATAATGCAGACGAGATGTCTGTGGTACTGAAGGATCCGGCGGAATTTGCCGACCGGGCAGTCCCGGAAGATATTCTGGATGTGTTTGTGGAGGTTCAGGAGAACTGCGGACTTGGCTCGAATGTATCGGAACTTTCCTATTTTCCGGCGGAAGCGTATGAGAAATTTGACAATGGCATCATGGAGGCCGTGACTCAGTCCCTGGGCATGGAGACGGAAGAGGCAGATACGAATGCGGTCCGCTATGTATCCCGGTTTACCCGCAAAGCGGTTCCGGAAAAGATCGTCTGGGACCTCTCGACCAGAGCATCCAGACGGGAGAAGGACAGCTTCTACTGGCTTGAAGCCGCCCCGTCCGTCAATCAGGGGATCATCACAGCATCGGTCGATGCTGCGTCCAACACGATCCGCGTGGAGCCGGACGAGAATGTGAAAGGAGATTTTGCTATCCGCATTCATCCGGATCTGGTGGATGTGTCCAGGCCGGTAAGCATACAAACGGGAAACCTCACACGCACCATTCAGATCAATCCTTCCGGGGAGGTCCTGAAAGCCTCCATGCTGGAATGCGGGGATCCGAAACTTGCCTGTGTAGGGAAGATTTTGTACAGTTCGATCATTTCATAGGCACGCTTCCAGTTCCAGGAGCATCTGCGGGGTCGTCGCCCAGCTGGTGGCAAAGCGCACGACGGTGTGGGTGTCATCGTATTTTTCCCAGAAGCCGAAGCCCACTTTCTGCGAGAGCTCCTTCATGGCTCCGTTTTCGAGGATAACGAACTGCTGATTGGTGGGCGTCTCCAGGAAGAACGGAATGGATTTCCGATGCAGGAGATCACGCAGCTGCTGCGCCATTTCCAGTGCATGCCGGCCGGCCTTCCGATACAGATCATCTGTGAAGAGGGTGTCGAAGGAGATGCCGACCAGACGCCCTTTTGCAAGAAGAGCGCCATGCTGCTTCACCTGAGTGAGGAAATGTGAGGGGCGGTTGCTGTGCGTAAAGACGATGGCTTCGCCGATCAGGGCACCGACCTTGGTACCGCCGATGTAGAATACATCCGTGTGACGCGTGATGAAGGTCAGATCGGGATAACGCTGCTCCTCCGGCGTGGAGGGATCCTGAAGATCCGCCGCCGCCAGGCCGTAGCCCAGACGCGCCCCGTCCAGGAAAAGCGGAAGGTCATATCTGCGGCATACTTCATAAATGCTGCGCAGCTCGCCGCGGGTGTACAGGGTTCCATATTCGGTGGGATGGGTGATGTACACCATTCCCGGATGGACCATGTGCTCGTGGGTGTCATCCGCGAAGAAGTCGCTTACGAACCGCTCGATGTCCTGCGCACAGACCTTGCCGTCCTTTTGCGGGATATTCAGAACCTTATGGCCGGTATATTCAATGGCGCCTGCCTCGTGAATGCTCACGTGTCCGGTGGTGGCCGCCACTACGCCCTCCCAGGGCTGCAGGAACGTGTCGATCACCAGCTGATTGGTCTGGGTGCCTCCGGCCAGGAAGGAGACCTGCGCCTCGCTCACGCCGCACGCTTCCTTGATCTTCTCAGCTGCAGAAGTGGTAAACGGATCCGCGCCGTATCCGGACACCTGCTGTCGGTTGGTCGAAACGAGACGCTCCAGGATCTGTTCAAGGGCGCCTTCGGTATAATCACTTTCAAAAGTCAGCATATCTAAAAACCTCCATCTATGCTTTGCATACTTTATGTATTCGTTATGCTAATCGTTATCATAACACATTTTCCGCGGACGGCAATCCC
>CAMOSN010000089.1 GCA_946624935.1 uncultured Lachnospiraceae bacterium
CTGTTTGATCATGCCTTGTGTCCTCCGATCTGTGCGTTACGGTCTTTTCCGGTGGCTCCCTCCTCCAGGTTCAGGCCTTTCAGAACGGCATTTTTCCCGTAGCGCTGCCGGATCGAGAGCATGGCCTCCTGCAGGGCACGCTCCCTGCGATCCTGCTTCGCTTCCTCACGGCGCTTTTGCTCCAGTGCGGCGTAGTCCGTAAAAAGATCCATCTGTTCGTAATGTCCGGCCGTTTCCTGCGCTTCTTCCCTGTGTTCCTCCGCCACATGATTGGCGGTCAGAAAGATGCGCCGCACCAGCAGTGAGGGATCCACGATCCGGTCGTACAGCTCGAGCACGGCCTGATCGATCCGCGCCGAGGAGTTGGTCGGCCGGTCAAGATTTGCGGTCCCGTGGGCCTGCTTTGGCATTTCACGCCCGTACCAGTCCTTCGTCACCTCTCCATTGTAGCCCTTCAGGCTCTCCCGGTCATAGATCACGGTAAGCACCATCTGGTCGGCGGTTTCCCGGCGCTCCACCAAATCCAGAGCCAGCGCATCCGCCATTTCATGCACGACGATCCTGGCCTTTGACACTTCATAAGGACAGGGCAGCACCTGTCCGGAGCCGGTGGAGCTGCTCTCCGGCCGGTAGGACTTGATCAGTTCCATGGTACACGGCTCCCAGCCCCAGGCATGATCGATCAGAAGCTCGGCATTTACTCCGAACAGATCGTACAGCAAGTCCTCGTTCTTCAGCGAGCAGCGGGCGATATCGCCCATGGTGAACATGCCCCGATCCTCCAGCTTCTTCGCGTATCCGCGTCCCACCCGCCAGAAATCCGTCAGAGGACGATGGCTCCACAGCAGCTCCCTGTAGGAATGTTCATCCAGCTGCGCGATCCGCACACCATCCGCATCGGCATCCACATGCTTGGCTACAATGTCCATCGCAACCTTCGCCAGGTACAGATTCGTCCCGATCCCGGCTGTCGCCGTGATGCCGGTCTCCCGGTAGACATCCCGGATCATCCTGCGCACCAGCTCATGGGGCGTTGTATCATACAGCCTGCAATAATCCGTGAGATCGATCATGACCTCATCGATGGAGTACACATGGATGTCCTCCGGCGCCACATAGCTTAAATAGATCCGGTAGATCCGCGTGCTGTAGTCGATGTACAGCGCCATACGCGGTACTGCCGCCAGATAACCGACCTTCAGTCCGGGATCCGCTTCCAGCTGCGGGGCCTGGATACTCTCCCCTGAAAATACCTGCCCCGGGGCGAGAGAAAGCCTTCTAAGATTGACCTCCCGGAGCTTTTGCACCACCTCAAAAAGCCTGGCTCTTCCGGGAATCCCGTACGCCTTCAGAGAAGGCGAAACCGCCAGGCAAATCGTTTTTTCGGTTCGGGAGGCATCGGCTACCACCAGGTTGGTCGTCAGCGGATCCAGCCCCCGCTCTCGGCACTCCACAGATGCGTAAAAGGACTTCAAGTCGATCGCTGCATATACCCTTTCCGCTGTCTTACTCATGTAGACTCCCCGCTTTATGCTCCACGTTCTATTCCGCTTCGTTTAAGTCCTCCTCAGCGGCGATCTTATTCCGCTTCGATTCCCTCCTCCTGTGCGGCGACCCATTCCAACTCATTGTTTCGAAGCAGATATTCGAGCGAAAATACATCCGGTCCGGCACTGACCACTTCCCCGCTCAGCTTGCCGTCCTCACGGGTGAGCAGTTCAAGCCACTCCCGGTTGCCCTTCTGATAGTCCGGAAGCTCAAAAACTTCGGTATAGACCTCGATCTCCTCTTCTTCGTTCATGGCCGCATTGGCACAGACACACAGAATATGCTCCGGTGAAACACACTGATACACGAGACTGTACTGTATGTCATAAGAGCGCATCAGCTGCTCCATGTCTCCGCCCATGAACTCGATCGCATACAGATTGTTCAGTTCAAAGTCTTCCAGTTTCCATCCGATTTTCCTGATCGCCTTCGAACAGAGGATGGACAGATACTCCATAAGCGCCTGTTTATTCTGCAGCTGCTCCTTAAAATATGCAAGCCGGTTGAAAAACGGATCCTGGAAGGGATCGGTGCCTGCCTGCATGCTTTTCGATGTATGATGATTGTATCCGTTGATCTTCATATGCGCTCCATTCCGTCGATCTTTGCTTTTCGTCGATCTTTGCTTTTCGTCAATCTGTTCCGTGAAACACTCTTTTGATGCATCCTTCTGCTATTCCTGTCCTGGCGCTTTCCTTAAGAGGCTTTCCCGGTCATCTTCGGTAAGCTTCGCACGCGTGCGGCTTTGTGCGCCTCTCACGAAGCTGCACCGGTCCGATTCAGGATTCCATCCACGAGCCGCCCGTTCACGGGCAGGAAGATCCCTGCCACCGGTCCCACCAGAAATGCACAGATGATCGTTCCGATCCCGAACTGACCGCCCAGAAGATACCCGACCACCACAAAACAGACATCTGTGATCACCCGGATCACACTGAATTTCTGATGCAGCTTATCACTGATCACGATCGCCACCAGATCGTTCGGACCAGTCCCCGCATCCGAACGGATCACGATCGTCATCCCATAGGCCAGGATCACACATCCCGCAGCCAGGGTCAGGATGCGCACCGCCATCGGGGCCGATGCACTGACGATGCCCCCCAGAAGCATGGTAAAGAAATCGATGATCGGTCCGCCGCAGATCATGCACAGGACCGTACCGATTTTGATATAGGTCCGATCCACGAACAGCAGTATCAGAATGATCAGGAAGCAAGCAGCGATGTGCACCCTGCCATGCGTAAGAAATCCTGCCCCCGTCGCTTTGCT
The DNA here is from genome assembly GCA_946624935.1 of uncultured Lachnospiraceae bacterium. Classification (GTDB taxonomy): domain Bacteria; phylum Bacillota; class Clostridia; order Lachnospirales; family Lachnospiraceae; genus Merdiplasma. The sequence goes on from CAMOSN010000089.1 coordinate 2,821, forward strand.
CAGTGTCCGGTAAACGCCCTGCACCAGTACATTAAACGGATCGGAACCCAGCTCCGTGAGCAGGAACAGTGTCACGCCCAGATGCGCGATCGTCAGTCCCACCAGCAAAATCACGATCCGTACTACCCATTCCTTTGCTGTTCGTTTCAACTTTTTTCTTCCTCCGTAATGAACCTTGCCTTCTGCTTTCAGTCCGATTCTGCATGTCATCGGCGCAAAACCGATCCAGTCGATCAGACTGGCCGGTCAGGCAATTGTACCTACTTACTATAACATGAAAAATCCGCTGCGAACAGCACCGATTTTAATAGAGGCCGCCGCACATCCGTGCGACGGCCCCTCTATCATTATAACGTTTTTATTTACGAAATCAGTCCTGCGCGGGCTCCTCTTCCTCATCGGAAAGTGCTTCCGGCTGCGTTTCTTCCTGTACATCCGTAGCCTCTGCAAACTCATCGCCAGCAGCTTCGAGTTCCTCGTCCTCCTCAAAGCCTTCGAGGGTTTCCTCCTCCGGCTCCTCGTACTCCTCCGGAAGCTCTGCCGGCTGCGTCTCGTTCTCCTCCATACGGATCCGGACGTTGCTGTAGCGCTTCATACCGGTACCTGCCGGGATCAGCTTACCGATGATTACGTTCTCCTTCAGACCGATCAGGCGGTCCACCTTTCCTTTGATGGCTGCTTCGGTAAGAACCTTTGTGGTCTCCTGGAAGGAAGCGGCCGAAAGGAAGGAGTTGGTCGCAAGAGAGGCCTTCGTGATACCAAGCAGAATCTGCTTTCCGGTTGCCTTTTCTTTTCCTTCTGCCTCCATCTGCTCATTGATTGCTTCCAGTTCAAGCGCATCCACCATGGTTCCGGGCAGGAACTCGGTGTCTCCGCTCTCCTCGATGCGGACCTTCTTGAGCATCTGGCGCACCAGCACCTCAATGTGCTTGTCGCTGATTTCCACACCCTGCAGGCGGTACACTCTCTGTACCTCACGCAGCATGTAATCCTGAACAGCCTCAACGCCCTTGATCTTCAGGATATCATGCGGGTTGACACTACCTTCCGTCAGCTCATCGCCGGCCTCGAGGATATCGCCGTCCAGCACGCGGATCCTGGATCCGTAGGGGATCAGGTAAGTCTTGGATTCCCCGGTCTCGTTATTGGTCACGACCACTTCACGCTTCTTCTTGGTGTCGCGGATCGTCACCTCGCCCGGAATTTCCGTGATGATTGCAAGACCCTTCGGCTTACGTGCCTCAAAAAGCTCCTCTACACGGGGAAGACCCTGTGTGATATCGCCGCCGGCCACACCGCCGGTATGGAAGGTACGCATCGTCAGCTGTGTACCGGGCTCACCGATGGACTGTGCCGCGATGATACCGACCGTCTCACCGACCTGTACCGGTTCACCGGAGGCCATGTTGGAGCCGTAGCACTTCGCACAGATTCCGATCCGGCACTTACAGGTCAGGATCGAACGGATCTTGATCTTCTTGTAGGGCTCACCGTTCTCATCGACGGCATCCTTCATGATCCTCTCCGCTCTCTTGCGGGTGATCATGTGGTTCGCCTTCACAATGACTTCGCCGTTGCGGTCCCTGATGGTCTCGCACGAGAACCTTCCGGTGATACGATCCTGCAGCCCCTCGATCAGCTCCTTCCCGTCGGAGAACTCACTGACATAGATGCCGGGGATCTCATCGCGGCCCTCCGCGCAGTCCATCTCACGGATGATCAGCTCCTGGGATACATCGACCATTCGTCTGGTCAGGTAACCCGAGTCGGCCGTACGAAGTGCTGTATCGGAAAGTCCCTTACGGGCGCCGTGGGCGGACATGAAATATTCCAGTACGTCCAGACCTTCACGGAAGTTGGAGATGATCGGCAGCTCGATGGTGTGACCGGTCGTATCCGCCATCAGTCCGCGCATGCCTGCCAGCTGCTTGATCTGTTTATCCGATCCACGGGCGCCGGAGTCGGCCATCATGAAGATGTTGTTGTATTTATCAAGACCGCTCAGCAGAGCCTTGGTCAGCTTTTCGTCGGTCTTTTTCCAGGTTTCCACAACCTCCTGATAGCGGCCTTCTTCCGTGCTCAGACCACGCTTGTAGTTTCTCGTGATCCGGTCAACGGTTTCCTGTGCCTCTTTGATCAGTTGCGGCTTCTGCGGCGGCACCGTCATGTCCGAGATGGATACGGTCATGGCCGCTCTGGTGGAGAACTTGTAGCCCATGGACTTGATGGCATCGAGCACCTCTGCGGTGACGGTTGCGCCATGGGTGTTGATCACGCGCTCCAGGATCTGCTTCAGACCCTTTTTGCCTACGTGGAAGTCCACCTCAAGCTTCAGTTCATTGCCCGGGATGGAACGATCCACAAATCCGAGGTCCTGCGGAAGAATCTCGTTGAACAGGAATCTTCCCAGTGTGGACGGAACGATCGCGGTAACGTCATTGCCGTTCTCATCCTTCAGGACATTCCCTTCCGCATCTTTCTTCTGCATACGGACGAAAATCTTGGACTGCAGTGTCAGCAGCTTGTTCTCATAGGCCAGGATCGCTTCATTGACACTCTTGTAATAATTACCTTCGCCAAGTGCGCCGGGACGCTCCTGGGTCAGATAGTAAATACCCAGAACCATATCCTGCGAGGGAACGGCTACCGGGCCGCCATCCGAAGGCTTCAGCAGATTGTTCGGAGAAAGCAGCATGAAACGGCATTCTGCCTGCGCTTCCACCGACAGCGGCAGATGTACTGCCATCTGGTCGCCGTCAAAGTCGGCATTGAACGCGGTACACACCAGCGGATGCAGCTTAATGGCCTTGCCTTCCACCAGGATCGGCTCAAAGGCCTGAATACCCAGACGATGCAGCGTAGGAGCACGGTTGAGCATCACCGGATGCTCCTTGATCACGTCCTCCAGCACATCCCATACCTCAGGCTGCAGGCGCTCCACCATCTTCTTTGCATTTTTAATATTGTGGGACTGGTTGTTGGCAACCAGCTCCTTCATAACAAAGGGCTTGAACAGCTCGATTGCCATCTCCTTGGGCAGTCCGCACTGGTAGATCTTCAGCTCCGGTCCTACCACGATAACCGAACGGCCGGAATAGTCCACACGTTTTCCGAGCAGGTTCTGACGGAAACGTCCGGATTTACCCTTCAGCATATCGGAGAGGGACTTCAGTGCACGATTGCCCGGGCCGGTGACCGGACGGCCTCTGCGGCCGTTATCGATCAATGCATCGACCGCTTCCTGCAGCATACGTTTTTCATTTCGTACGATGATGTCGGGGGCACCCAGCTCCAGCAGACGGTTCAGACGATTGTTGCGGTTGATGATGCGGCGGTACAGATCGTTCAGGTCGGAGGTCGCAAAGCGGCCGCCGTCCAGCTGCACCATCGGACGCAGATCCGGTGGGATGACCGGAAGAACGGTCAGGATCATCCATTCCGGACGGTTGCCCGACTCACGGAAGGCCTCCACGACCTCCAGCCGTTTGATGATCTTCGCCCTCTTCTGTCCGTTGCTGTCCTCCAGCTCCTTCTTGAGCTGTTCGGATTCCTTTTCCAGATCGATCGATTCCAGAAGCTCCTTGATCGCTTCTGCGCCCATTCCGACGCGGAAGGCGTCACCATATTTGGCCTTCGCATCCTGATACTCGCGCTCCGTAAGAACTTCTTTATAGGAAAGTGCGGTATCTCCTGCATCCAGCACAATGTAGTTTGCAAAGTACAGGACCTTCTCCAGGACTCTCGGAGAGAGCTCCAGCATCAGTCCCATGCGGGAAGGGATCCCTTTAAAATACCAGATATGCGAAACCGGTGCGGCCAGCTTGATGTGGCCCATACGCTCTCTTCGAACACTGGCCTTTGTCACTTCCACGCCGCATCTGTCACAGATCACACCCTTGTAATGACTCTTTTTATATTTTCCGCAATGGCACTCCCAGTCCTTACTGGGTCCGAAGATCCTCTCGCAGAAAAGCCCATCCTTTTCAGGCTTCAGCGTCCGGTAGTTGATGGTCTCCGGTTTTGTCACCTCGCCGTGCGACCATTCCAGGATTTTCTCCGGAGAAGCCAGGCCAATGCGTATCTGATCGAAGGTCATCGGCTGATAGGATTCCATATTGTTATAGTCCGGCATTACAGCGCTCCTTTCAATGATCCAGCTCGTTTCTTTCACATATCATCAATATCGTCAAACGAATCTTCCACCAGCTCCTGATCGTCGTAGGAATCCTCCTCGGCGACATCCACCAGCTCCTCGCCCACATATTCCTGCTGGGAATAGCCGTGCGCGGCAAACTGCTCCTGATGGTTGTACTTCCGGTCTCCCTCGATCACGGAACGCAGATCCGTATCGCCGTAGTCCACGGATTCCATGATATCCACATCCGTGACCACGCCGTTCTCCTCGCGCTGGACGCGCATATCCAGACCCAGAGATTCCAGTTCCTTCAAAAGTACCTTGAAGGATTCCGGAATACCGGCCTCCGGAATATTCTGGCCCTTGATGATTGCCTCATACGTCTTCACACGGCCCACAACATCATCCGACTTCACCGTCAGAATCTCCTGCAGCGTGTACGCAGCACCATAAGCCTCCAGGGCCCACACTTCCATCTCACCGAAGCGCTGTCCGCCGAACTGGGCTTTTCCGCCCAGGGGCTGCTGGGTAACCAGCGAGTACGGTCCCGTGGAACGAGCATGGATCTTATCGTCCACCAGATGATGCAGCTTCAGATAATGCATGTGTCCGATCGTTGTGGGACTGTCGAAATACTCACCTGTCCGTCCGTCGCGCAGAAGCACTTTGCCGTCGCGGGAGATCGGCACACCCTTCCACAATGCTCTGTGATCGCGGTGCTCGTAGAGGTAATTCATCACGTCCTCCAGCAGAGTGTCCTTGTATTTCTCGTAGAAATCCTCCCACTCCATGTTGACGTAATCATTGGCCAGCTCGAGCGTATCCATGATATCCTGCTCGTTTGCACCGTCAAACACAGGCGTCGTCACGTTAAAGCCAAGCGCCTTCGCAGCAAGACTTAAGTGGATCTCCAGCACCTGTCCGATATTCATACGGGAAGGCACGCCAAGGGGATTCAGAACGATATCCAGCGGACGTCCGTTCGGCAGGAACGGCATATCCTCCACCGGCAGTACACGCGAAACCACACCCTTGTTGCCGTGACGGCCGGCCATCTTATCGCCGACGGAGATCTTTCTCTTCTGTGCGATATATACACGGACCGTCTCATTAACGCCAGGTGCCAGATCCTCGCAGTTGTCCTTCGTAAATACCTTTGCGTCAACGATGATTCCGTACTCACCGTGCGGAACCTTCAGCGACGTATCACGCACCTCTCTGGCCTTCTCACCGAAAATCGCACGCAGCAGACGTTCCTCTGCCGTCAGCTCGGTCTCGCCCTTCGGGGTCACCTTACCGACAAGGATATCTCCGGCACGCACCTCGGCGCCGATGCGGATGATCCCGCGCTCGTCCAGATCCTTCAGCGCTTCGTCGCCCACGCCGGGTACGTCACGCGTGATCTCCTCTGCACCGAGCTTGGTATCTCTGGCTTCCGCTTCATATTCTTCGATGTGAATCGAGGTATATACATCATCCATGACAAGACGCTCACTGAGCAGTACAGCGTCCTCATAGTTATAGCCTTCCCAGGTCATGAACCCGATCAGCGGATTCTTGCCCAGTGCGATCTCACCGTTCGATGTGGAAGCACCATCCGCGATCACGTCACCGGCTTCCACACGGTCGCCCTTGAACACGATCGGCCTCTGATTGTAGCAGTTGCTCTGGTTGCTTCGCACAAACTTGCGCAGATGATACTCATCGATCCCGCCTTCGTCGTTGGCGATGCGGATATAGTTCGACTCTGCGCGCTCCACCGTGCCGCCGTTCTTTGCCACAACGCACACACCGGAGTCCACCGCGGCCTTTACTTCCATACCGGTACCGACCACAGGCGCTTCCGTCGTCATCAGCGGAACGGCCTGACGCTGCATGTTGGAACCCATCAGCGCACGGTTGGCGTCGTCGTTCTGCAGGAACGGAATCAGTGCAGTCGCCACGGAGAATACCATCTTCGGCGACACATCCATAAAGTCGATCCTGGTGCGCTCGTAGGTCTGCGTTTCCTCGCGGTAACGGCCGGAAACGTTCTTATTCAGGAAATGTCCTTCCTCATCCAGCGGCGTATTTGCCTGCGCGACATGGTAATCATCCTCGGTGTCCGCAGTCATATACACAACGTCTTCCGTAACTCTCGGATTCATGGGGTCGGACTTGTCCACCACGCGGTAAGGCGCCTCCACAAAGCCATACTCGTTGATGCGGGCATAGCAGGCCAGCGAGTTGATCAGACCGATGTTCGGACCTTCAGGCGTCTCGATCGGGCACATTCTTCCGTAATGGGAATAGTGGACGTCACGCACCTCGAATCCGGCACGATCTCTGGACAGACCGCCGGGACCAAGGGCCGACAGACGTCTCTTATGCGTCAGCTCACCCAGAGGATTGTTCTGATCCATGAACTGGGACAGCTGGGAGG
>CAMOSN010000090.1 GCA_946624935.1 uncultured Lachnospiraceae bacterium
GATCATGAGCATGAGGGAGAGGAATGCCACTGCCACGAGCATCATCACGATCATGACCATCATCATGATCACGAGCATGGCCATCATCACCATCATCATGCAGATGAGGTGTTTACGAGCTGGGGCCGTGAGACGACCCGCAAATACACCCAGGAAGAGCTGTCGGCGATCCTCGACAAGCTTGAAAACGAAGCAGATTACGGAATGGTACTCCGGGCAAAGGGTATGCTGCCGACTCCGGAAGGAAAGTGGATCTACTTTGATATGGTTCCCGGTGAGAAGGAGCTGCGCGAGGGCTCTCCGGAATATACCGGCCGCCTGTGCGTAATCGGATCGAAGCTGGCGGAAGAACGGCTGGCTGAGCTGTTCGGACTGTAAAATGGACGGATGATTGGAGAGTGATCGTAAATGCTGGAAGTGCCTGTATATCTGATCACAGGTTTTCTGGAGAGCGGAAAAACAACGTTTATCAAGGATGTACTTGCCTCACCGGATTTCGCGGACGGCGAAAAAACACTTCTGATCCTTTGCGAAGAGGGAGAGGTGGAATATGATGAGAAGGAGTATTCCCGTCATAACATTGAGATCGTAACGATCGAAAAAGAAGAGGACCTGACCCCGGAGTTTCTGGAGCGGTTTCATAAGTATTATAAGCCCTACCGCGTGTTCATCGAATTCAACGGGATGTGGGATTCGAACCGCTTTGCACAGAGCGGGCTGCCAAAGCGCTGGGAGATCGTGCAGACAATCACGATCGTGGATGGAAGCACGTTTGACATGTATCTCACCAATATGCGCAGTCTGCTGAGCAATATTCTCCTGCAGACCGAGATGGTGATCTTCAACCGCTGCTCGCTGGATATGGATCTGAATAAGTTCCGTCGTGCGGTGAAGGCCCTGAATCAGCAGGCAATGCTGGCCTTTGAGGACGAGGACGGCAATCAGCTTGAACTGGGCAAGGAGCAGCCGCCGTACGATCTGAATGCGGAGATCATTGATGTGGATGATGCGGATTATGGCCTGCTTTTCCTGGACATGTCCGATACGCCCGAGCGCTACGAGGGGAAAACGATCCGGTTTAAAGGAAAGGTAATGATTCCCCGTCGTTTCCCGGACAACTGCTTTATCCCGGGACGCAACGCCATGACCTGCTGTGCCAATGACATTCGGTTCATCGGATATATCTGCAAGTCCAAAAACGTGGCAAAGCTCAAGCAGAAGCAGTGGGTAGAGGTGACGGCTCAGGTCAAGTACGAGTACGCAAAGGAATATGGCGGCGAAGGGCCGATTCTGTATGCGAAGCATCTCAAGGCGGTGAATCCGCCGGCAGAGGATCTGGTGTACTTTAACTGACGCCGGGGCCTGCGTGATCAAACGCAGAACCTCAAAAACACAGTACCTCAAATACAGAACATCAAAAACGGAAAACCTCAAAACACAGAATCTCAAATGCAGAACCGGTGAAGTGACAAAAACAAATAAGGGGGAAGCTCCGAAGCGCATCTGTCAGGATGCGCGGGGAGCTTCCCCTGCATGATTCTGTTTCCTGTCTGTTGTCTGTAAACCGGAATTAGTAGCAGCAGCCCAGCGGAGAAAGTCCGTACCATCCGCCCCAACGGCTGATATAGGGAGCGCTCAGACGGAGCGCCTCGTTCCATTCATTAAGAAGCTTCTTGATCTTTCCTGTTATTTTACGCATGGTGTTTATCTTTCCTTTCTCTATATTCCGAAGCAGGCTGCAGCGCCGCAGCCCGCGAATAGGATCTGTCTGTTTACATGATTATATACGGAATGAAAAAAGGAAATCCACACATCGCTCTTTTCACTGATCTGTGCTTATCGCACGGTGTTGGTCAGTGTTCCGATCCCGTCGATCTCACAGCGCACGACATCTCCGGGAGAGAGGAAGCGCGGCGGCTCAAATCCCATGCCGACGCCGGAGGGGGTGCCGGTGGAGATGATCGTTCCGGTCTTAAGCGTCATGCCGCTGCTCAGCTCCGCAATGATGTGGGGAATATCAAACATGAGCAGAGCAGTGGTGCTGTTCTGGCGCAGCTCGTCGTTTACATAGGAACGGATGCCGGTGACCGGATCCATTTCATCCTTCGTGACGATCCACGGGCCCATCGGACAGAAGCCATCCAGGCTTTTGCCGAAGTACCACTGCTTGTGGCGTGTCTGGAGATCCCGGGCGCTTACATCGTTCAGAATCGTATATCCGAATACGTAGTCCATAGCCTGTTCCGGGGAAACATTGAGGGCGTCACGCCCGAGAATAACGGCCAGCTCCACCTCGTAGTCCAGGCGGGAGGTCACATCGGAGTGGGATGGAATGTCGGCTCCGTCGGCAACGGCTTCATCCACACGCTTGGAAAAATACACGGCATAGGCGCGGTTGCGCTCGAAGACTTCTTTTTTGTAGCGTGCGGATTCTTCTGCGTGAGCAGCGTAGTTGATCCCCAGGCACAGTACATCCTGGAGGGGATGAGGAATGGGCGCCTTGCGTGTGAGCGCTTTGCAGGAAAGAAGGGAGGAATCCTGCTCCGGATGTTCCGATAAAAATGCAGATGCTCCGTTCAGCTTTGCAAGAACCGCATTGTCCTGCGCAAGGACAATCAACCGGTTCATATCGACGTCCGGCAGACCCAGGGCGGTTACGGGCAGAACCGCATCTTTCTCCGGAAAATAAATGCCGGTATGCTCCTTTGCGGGAGCTTCCGGATCAGCAAAGGTCAGCAATTTCATATGAAGGGACCTTCCTTTCTGCAGTCAGCTGCTGACTGCACCTTTTTGATCATTACAAAATACGACGTAAGGGATGCCGCCGGAAAAAGCTTCCGGGGCAGTGTATATTGTAGCCTGTGTACGGTGTGCAATCAAGGGGTGCATTTGGCATTCGCTGTCAATCTTTTCTTGTACCGGATACGAATAAAGGGTATAATCACACCAAAGGTATTTTGAAAACTGTTCATGGAATAACAGAAAGGGTGGGTGTTATGAAAAGGATCGGTTTGCTTACCAGCGGCGGCGACTGCCAGGCGTTGAATGCCACGATGAGAGGCGTGGTGAAGGCACTTTCCAGCAACCTGGACGAGCTGGAGGTTTATGGGTTCATGAATGGGTATAAGGGGCTGATTTACGGGGATTACAGGCTCCTTACCTCCAGAGATTTTTCGGGTATTCTTACCAAGGGCGGAACGATTCTCGGTTCCTCCCGTCAGCCGTTCAAGCTGATGCGTGTGCCGGATGAAAAGGGGCTGGACAAGGTAGAGGCGATGAAGCAGAATTACTACAAGCTTCGTCTGGACTGCCTGGTGATCCTCGGCGGAAACGGAACGCAGAAGACAGCCAATCTGCTCAGTGAGGAAGGACTGAATATCATTCATCTTCCGAAGACGATCGACAATGACATCTTCGGCACTGACATGACATTCGGCTTCTACAGCGCAGTCAACATCGCCACGGATGCCATCGACTGCATTCACACAACGGCAGCGTCCCACAACCGTGTGTTTATTGTGGAAATCATGGGACATAAGGTCGGCTGGCTGACGCTTTATGCGGGCATTGCGGGCGGCGCAGACATTATCCTGCTGCCGGAAATTCCGTACCACATCAACAAGGTCATTGAAGCCATCGACAAGCGTACCAGAGAAGGCAAGGGCTTTACCGTGATCGCAGTCGCGGAAGGTGCCGTGTCGGCGAAGGATCTGAAGCTTTCCAAGAAGGATCTCAAGAAAAAGATGGAGGAGAAGCAGTATCCGTCCGTTGCCTATGAGCTGGCGGAGGAGATCCTGAAAAAGTCCGGCACCGAGGTGCGCATTACAGTACCCGGCCACACGCAGCGCGGCGGAAGTCCCTGCCCCTACGACCGTGTGCTTTCCACCCGTCTGGGCGTGGCGGCTGCAAAGCTGATCCTGGAGGAGCAGTACGGCTATATGGTGGCCATTGTCAATAATAAGACGAAGAAGGTTCCGCTCAAGGATGTGGCAGGCAAGCTGAAGGTGGTATCCCCGAATGATCAGGTCGTACAGGAGGCGAAGCTTCTGGGTATCAGTTTCGGTGACTGACCGGCCTTCGTGAAAGGAAGATAACTGGGTATGAGCTATACGGCATTATACCGAAAATACCGGCCGGCTTATTTTTCCGAGGTGCGCGGGCAGGATCACATCGTGACGACGCTGCGCAATCAGGTACGCGCGGACCGCACAGGACATGCCTATCTGCTGTGCGGGACCCGGGGAACCGGAAAAACGACCGTAGCCAAGATTCTGGCCCGGGCGGTCAACTGTGAAAGCCCGGTGGACGGAGAGCCCTGCGGCGAATGTGCAAGCTGCAGGGCGATCCTTGCAGGAAAATCGATGAATGTGATCGAGATCGACGCCGCTTCCAACAACGGCGTCGATAACATCCGTACGATCCGGGAGGAGGTTGCCTACCCGCCTGCGGAGGGAAAAAAGAAGGTCTATATCATCGATGAAGTACATATGCTTTCTACGGGGGCTTTTAATGCGCTGCTCAAAACGCTGGAGGAGCCTCCGTCTTATGTACTGTTTATTCTGGCGACGACCGAGGCACACAAGATCCCGGTCACGATTCTCTCCCGCTGTCAGCGGTATGATTTCCGCAGAATCAGCATCCCGGACATCTCACAGCGGCTTACACAGCTGCTGGAGGAGGAGGGGGTCCGTGCGGAGAGCGAAGCCGTGCGGTACATTGCCCGGAAGGCGGACGGCGGCATGCGGGATGCGCTGAGTCTGGCGGACCGCTGCATTTCCTTCTATATGGGGGAGGAGCTTACCTACGGGAAGGTGCTGGAGGTGCTGGGCGCGGTGGACACGGAGGTGTACAGCGCCATGCTGCGCAATCTGCTGCGGGAGGACGCCGGCGCGCTGCTGATGCAGGTGTCGGAGCAGATCGAGGCAGGCAAGGATCTTACCGCGCTGATCAGTGATTTTACGGGATATCTGCGGGATATTCTGCTGCTCAAGGCATCGGAGCAGACCGCTTCCATGATGGACGTGTCACCGGAACAGCTGCCGATGCTTCTGGAGGACGCTGCATCTGTACGGGATGAGGCGCTGATGCGTTACATTACGGTCCTTTCCGACCTGTCGGGACAGATGCGCTATGCCTATAACCGAAGGGTTCTGGCAGAGATTGCCCTGATCCGGCTGTGCAGGCCGCAGATGCGCACGGACGAGCTGTCCCTTGCACAGCGTCTGCGCCGTCTGGAAAAGATGGCTCAGGAGGGTGCTTTGCATCCGGCTGCCTGGTCCGGGCAGCGTACGGATGCGGCTGTGCGTGCTTCTGCCGGGGTCCCGGGAGGCGCTGCGCTCGCTGAGGGCATCGCCGGTTCCGCACAGGAGAATGGCCCGGAGGAAGCACAGAGCGCGCAGGCACTGTATACTCAGAAGGCGGCGCCATCCGATCTGCAGCAGATCGAATCGATGTGGACAGGGATCATTGCAGGCGTGTCCTCGCAGCGCTTTCGAGAGGTGCTTTCCAAAACCGTCCGGATGTTCGATCCGTCGGATCCGGGTCAGGATCTGCTGGTCGTGGCGTTTACCAACTTTCTGGGGGAGAGTTATGTGGGCAATTCGGAAAGGACGGCGGAGCTCGAACAGCTGATCTCGGAGAAGATCGGGAAGCGGATCCGGGTGCGGATGATTCTCTCGGAGGATGCTCCGCTGCAAAAAGAAAAGCTTGCGCCTGTACGGATCACCGATGATCAGCTGAAGGCACACATTGCAATGGAAGTCGAGATCGACCCGGAGGTTTAGCAGACGACGCACACAGGACTCGCAAGCGAGTCTTGACTAATCAATGAAAGAAATATTGGAGGAAAGAATGGCAAGAAGAGGCGGCTTTGGGGGCGGAATGCCCGGAAACATGAATAACCTGATGAAGCAGGCGCAGAAAATGCAGAAGCAGATGGAGGAGAACCAGAAAGCGCTGGAGGAAAAGAGCTTTTCCGTTACGGTTGGCGGCGGCGCGGTGGAGATCACCATGTCCGGAAAAAAGGAAGTGACCGGCGTGAAGATCGATCCGGAAGCGGTGGATCCCGATGATGTGGAGATGCTTGAGGATCTGATCATGAGTGCGGTGAATGAGGTGTACCGCAAGGTGGATGACGAATCACAGGCAGTGATGTCGAAGCTTACGGGCGGATTTGGCGGCCTTGGCGGCTTTGGGTTCTGAGAATAATGGATTATTACGGTAAGGAAATGAACGGCCTGATCGAGCAGCTCGCATCGCTTCCCGGCATCGGCGGGAAAACGGCGCAGCGGCTGGCGTTTCACATTGTGAATATGCCGGTAGAGCAGGTACAGAAGCTTTCGGATACGATCATCCATGCGCGCAGGAAGGTGTGTTACTGCAGGGAATGCTTCACCCTGACCGATCAGGAGCTTTGTCCGATCTGCAGCGATCCGGCCCGTGACCACAGCACCATTATGGTGGTGGAGACGACCAGGGATCTGGCAGCTTATGAAAAAACCGGACAGTATGAAGGGGTCTATCATGTGCTTCAGGGAGCGATCTCCCCGATGCTTGGGATCGGCCCGTCGGACATCCGCCTGAAGGAGCTGATGACGCGGCTGCAGGGGGATGTGAAGGAAGTGATCATCGCGACCAATTCCAGTCTTGAGGGCGAAACTACAGCCATGTATATCAGCAGGCTGGTGAAGGGAACGGGGATCAAAGTCAGCAGGATCGCCAGTGGTGTTCCTGTCGGAGGCGATCTGGAGTATATTGATGAGGTGACTCTGCTCCGGGCGCTGGAAGGACGAATTGAACTGTAAGGAGAGAAGAATGGCGCAGCAGACAAATGACAGCGAGCTTCGGGTGGATTCTGTGCGGACAGGCCCCGCTCCGAAACGCACAGCGCTTTTGCAGCGGCAGCCGTCCGGCCTGATGGCGCGGCTTCGCGGAAAGATCTCTCTGCCCGGGGACAGCGTCACCAGGGGCCTTTTGGGGATGATCGTGATGACGCTTCTGGCGGCGATGCTCGGAATCTGGTTCTATAACAGTGTTCATCTGTTTGACGGCTACCGGATCGTGCACAGCAGTGAGGAGCATGACGTGGAAGGGACCCGCTATGCCATGCTGGGAGAGTCGATCATCAAATATGGTCATGACGGTGTGTTCTGTGTGGATACGGAGAATAAACCCGCCTGGAGTATTGCATACAGCATGCAGACGCCGGTTTGTGATATCTGTTCCGGGACCATGGTGATCGCAGAGCTTCAGGGAAAGCAGGTATACGTTCTGAACGAGAGCGGGCAGCTGGGCAGCTTTGAGGTTCCGATGAATATCCGGAAGGCCAGGGTGGGCTCGAATGGCGTGACAGCGCTTCTGATGGATGACGGGGATGTTTCGTGGATCAGCCTGTACGACCGCACCGGCAATCAGATTGCCTCGATCCGGGCAACCATCGAGGACAGCGGATATCCGATCGACCTTGCGATCACGCCGAATGCGCGTCATATGGTAGTATCCTCGGTCAGAACAGAAGGAGGGACACTGGAAGGTGTTCTGTCTTTTTATGATTTTTCGTCTTCCGCCGCAGAAAGACATCTGATGCAGACGCTTGCATACGCGAATGAAATGTTCCCGGAGGTATTCTATGCTTCGGGGCAGACCCCGGTTGCAGTTGGCAGTGAAGGCTTTGTCGTATTCACGGGAGGAAAGCGTCCGACTCAGAAAACACTTGTCAGTCTGGAACGTGAAATCGTAAGCTGCTTCCATGACGGCTCCAATATCGGATTTGTTTACCGCAGCGACGATGGCACGGTCAAATATGATATGGAGGTCTACAGTATTTCCGGGAAACGTGCGATGCAGGCAAGCTGCGGTTTTGAATATACCGGCGTGGGGATGAGTGACGGTGAAATTCTGCTTTATGACACATCGCATCTGTATGTTTACCGCGCCAGCGGACGGCAGAAGCTGGCGGCGGAGTATGAAAAAGAGGTGCGGTACTTTGCACCGACTCCGGGACTGCGGAAGTATCTGATCATTACGCAGGACAGCATGGACAGGATACGAATCGAGTAAGATCCGTATGGGCATGATGGGAATCGGGTAAAAGCAGCATGGACAGGATGCGGATCGAGTAAAACAGCATGGGCAGGATACGGGTAGAGTAAGATCCGTACGGGCAGGACATGGGCCGGGTGTAATGCGGAAATGACCAGGCCCGGGCGGCGGGAGGATGGCTATGAATATCATGACGGTCGTTATACTGGCACTGCTGGTGTTGAATGCAGTGTGGGGGTATCGCAGAGGACTGGTCGGAAAAATGTCCGGCCTGATCGCGCTGTGTATTTCCTCTGTGATCGTCTCGGCGATTTTACCGACCGTGACGGGCATTTTGAAGGAACAGACCCCGGTGTACGGGTGGATCACGCAGCAGTGCATGACCACTGTCAGCTCCATGGCGGCGAAAGCGGTGTCCTCCCAGGCCGTGGAGGATGCGAAAAACAGCGCCGGCAGCCGACTGGGACGTGAAGAGATCCGGGACGTGATGAACCAGTACGGCCTGGACGGCTCCCGCCTGGATGGGATGACCGACGAAATGATCGAGGAGTTCGTGGAAACCGACCTGAGAGAGTATCTGGAACAGATCGGCGTGGGCGGCCTGCTGGGCACCGGAGGAGTGGAAATATCCGACAGTATCAAGGCACTGAATACGCTGACCAAAAACGAACAGACCAGGCTGATCCGGAATCTGCCGGTGCCTGATTTCCTGAAGCGGCTGATCCTCTCCTATAATAACTCGGAGGGATACGGGAAGCTGCAGGCTGCGGATTTCGGTGAATACCTGATTCACTTTGTGGCGGATCTGATTCTGAATATCCTGGCATTTGTGGTCACCCTGCTGGTGGCGCAGATCATCGTGATGGGCGTGCTGACCGCGTTGAATCTGTTTGCACGGCTTCCGTTTATCAATTCCGTCAATCATCTGGGCGGGCTGGCCATCGGGATCGTGCAGGGGGTTGTGCTGGTGTGGCTGATTTTCCTGGTGATCTCCATGCTTTCCGGCACCCAGATCGGGATCACGCTGATGGACATGATCGATGAGAGCGCCCTGCTCCGTCCACTGTATCAGAGCAATGTGTTCCTGAAAATCGTTACGGGCGCCGTGGAACGGATCATCGCGGGAGCATGATTGCAGGCCGGGAAATATGCCGCGGGAACGCGAAAAAAGAAATATTGAAAATTTTTGAAAAAAGTGGTTGACAAGGCCGGGATCCCGTGATAATATGACGGAGTTCCGCTTGAGAGGGGCGCTGCGAAAGAGCTCCGAAAGGGAACAAAGCACATTGATAACTGAACAGTGAAACAACCTTGAAAGTTCTAAAGATTATCATTT
>CAMOSN010000091.1 GCA_946624935.1 uncultured Lachnospiraceae bacterium
AAAAACTCCCCGGTGGAGTGTTCCACCGAGGAGTATACCTTTTTTTCTTTTAAAAGAAAAGCTTATTTATAATGTTACATCTGCGATGGCTACGTCGGTGCCGGAGAGTACGAGGCTTCTGCTGTCGGGCTGATGGGTGCCGACGAAGAAGCGGTATTTCCTGCCGTCAAGAATGCGTTCTCCGTCATCCGTCACGACGGTGAGCTCACGCATGGGTACGCGGATCGTGAAGGACTGCCTGGAAAGAGCTTCCATGGTAATACGTTTAAATCCGCACAGATGGTAGTTTTCCTGTGCATACACGGAGGTTTTGTTCTTTACGTACACCTGCAGGACTTCTTCCGCTGCCAGGTCGGAATGGTTTTCCACATGCACGGTAAGCGTCACGAGCTCCTCTTCCGGAACAGACTGTACTGTCACGCCGCCCACACGGATGTCGGCGTAGCCCAGGCCGTAGCCGAAGGGATAAAGCGGGCTTCCGTTCATGTAGCGGTAGGTGCGGCCCTGCATGGAGTAATCCTCGAAGTCGGGGAGCTCGTCCAGGCCTTCGTTGTAGTAGAAAGTCACGGGCAGCTTGCCGGAGGGGGATACCTCTCCGAAAAGAATCCGCGCTGTGGCAAGTCCGCCTCTGGCGCCGGGGTACCACAGCTGGAGCACTGCATTGCACTCGTCGTGTGCGTAGGACAGGTCGATGGCGCTGCCGCTCATGTTGCACACGATCACGGGTTTCCCGCATCCCGAAACGGCTTCGAGCAGTTTTATCTGGGAATCCGGCAGAAGGAGATCGCCCTTGTCACCGGATGCGTAGGCGTTTCCGGTATCTCCCTCTTCGCCTTCCATGGTCTCGTCCAGACCCAGCACCAGCACGACCACGTCGCTGCAGGACGCTGCGGTGAGTGCTTCGGCGATCCGGTCGCCCGGATAACCCGACAGCGGTTCTACGCGGTCCAGACGCTGATCACAGCCCTGGGAGTAGAAGATCCGCGTGTCCTCCCCGCACAGGCGCCGGATCCCTTCAAGGACGGTAATATACTCGGAGGAGGTGCCGTGATAATTACCGATCAGGGCGCGCCTGCTGTCGGCATTCGGTCCGATGACAGCGATGCTTCTGACCTTTGTACGGTCCAGCGGAAGGATGCCGTCGTTCTTCAGAAGAACAATGGATTCCTCTGCCAGCTTCTCGGCCATGGCCAGATGCTCCGGTGCCTCCACCATTGTATAAGGAATTCTGTTGAATGCACAGTCCGGATCCATCAGGCCAAGCAGGATGCGCGTGGTCATCAGACGTACGGCGGATTCGGTGATCGTCTCCTCCGAGATCAGGCCCTCCTCCAGCGCTTTCATGATCCACAGATAGGTGCACCCGCAGTTCAGGTCGCAGCCTGCGTTCAGTGCCATGGCCGCTGCCTGTGTGGGGCCCTCCGCCACGCGGTGATGCTCATGGAAATCCCGGATCGCCCAGCAGTCGGAAACGAAATGACCTTCAAACCCCCACTTTCCGCGGAGTGTCTTACCGATCAGCTGCGTCTGCGCACAGCAGGGCTCTCCGTTCGTACGGTTGTAGGCTCCCATGACAGCCTCCACCTTTGCCTCCCGCACCAATGCTTCGAATGCTGGAAGGTAGGTCTCCTCCATATCCTTCGGCGTCGCCTTTGCGTCGAATTCATGCCGGAGCGCCTCCGGCCCGGAGTGCACGGCAAAATGCTTGGCGCAGGCAGCGGCCTTGAGATACTCCCCGTCCCCCTGCAGTCCCTTTACAAATGCTTTGCCCAGCTCCTTCGTGAGAAACGGGTCCTCTCCATAGGTTTCCTGGCCGCGACCCCACCTGGGATCGCGGAAAATGTTAATATTCGGGCTCCAGAGAGTCAGCCCCTTGTAAATATCGCGGTCGCCGCGGGCGGCATAAGCATTGTATTTCGCCCTGGCCTCCGTCGAGATCTGATCCGCCATCGTGCCCACACGTTCTGCATCAAAGCTCGCCGCCAGCGCGATCGCCTGCGGATACATGGTGGCTGTGCCGGCTCTTGCGACGCCGTGCAGCCCTTCGCTCCACCAGTTGTACTCCGGGATCCCGAGATGTTCGACTGCAGGCGCATCATAGCGCAGCTGGGACGCACGCTCCTCGATCGTCATCTGTGCGACCAGCTCCCGGGCCCGGCGCCTGGCTGTTTCCCTGTTCATGCTTCGCCTCACCTCTTTTCTGTTCTCATGTTGTATTTCCATAGCATAACATCATTATGAATTATGATCTCTTTCCCGATCCTGCGGAATATTGCAGGTTCCCTCATCTTCGGTCAAGTCACAATGCCAATTTCCGACAGCAGGCATCCGGAATCTCACCATCTGTCCGGCATCTCATTTTAGAGTCTTTTGCCGCCATTCTCCATCGCAGCTCGTCCCATACGATTTCCAGCGTGATTCCGGCAATATTCTTCCGGCAGCATCCTGGCGATATCCTGTGTTACGTGCCGCATCCCGGACATCGTTCCCGGGCATCAGCCCTTCACACTGCCCAGCGCCACGCCGGCAATGATGTACTTCGACAGCAGGAAGTATACGATCATCAGCGGGATGACTGTCAGCGTCAGGCCCAGATAAACGGATCCGTACTCTGTCTTGTAAATATCGCCTCTCAGAAGACTGACCATGATCGGCATGGTGTATTTCTTCTGGTTGGTCAGCAATACCAGCGGCCGGAACAGGTCGTTCCAGGAGGATACAAAGCTGAAGATTGCCTGGGTTGCAATGGCCGGCTTCATGATCGGCAGCGCGATCTGGTTGAAGATCCGGAATTCGCCCGCCCCGTCTATACGGGCGGACTGCACAATTTCCAGCGACAATGCCCCCACCATGTACTGCCTCATGAAAAAGATCATCGTCGGCGAGGCGATCGCCGGAAGAATGAGCATGCTCAGACGGTTCGTCAGATGCAGACGATACATCATCTGGTAAAAACCGATCATGGTGATCTGTGCCGGGATCATCATCACGGCCATGACTGCCGTGAAGTAAGCCTGTCTGCCTCTCCAGCGGTACACCACGAGGCCGTAGGCCGTCATCGTGGAAAAGTACACCGCGCAGGCCGTCGCTCCGATCGAAATGATCAGCGAATTGGTGAAGCCGACGATGGGCTTAAAGCTCTTTCCGGTCAGCACCTTAAAGTTATTCAGCGCATAGGTCGACGGAATCATCGAGATCGCGTGCTGCTGGATCTGCGTCGTCGAGCGGGTCGCGTTGACGATCATGATCCAGAACGGAAAGATGGAAAGGACTGCAAGGAGGATACAGACCAAATATTCAATTGACCGAAGGTCCAGTTTCTTTCTGTTCATCTTCCCGCCTCCATTCTCTTCTGTGCTTTCAGCTGTTTCCGGTATTCCTTCTCCTGCCTGCGCATGATCTTATTCTCCGCGATCTCATCCTTGTCGCGCAGGAAATAGAACATGATCGCCGAGAAGAAGCAGATGATCACGAACATGATCATACTGGCGGCGGAAGCACGGTTGTACATATAGCTTCCGCTGAAGGCCTGATTGTAGATAAACAGGCTGGTGGTCAGGGTCGCATTGTCCGGATTGCCGTTCTGGAACAAACGCGGAATATCGAACATCTGCAGGCCGCCGATCAGGCTGGTGACCAGTGTGAACAAAAGGATCGTCCGGATGTTCGGAATGGTGATCTTCCAGAAGGTCTGCCAGCCATTCGCGCCGTCGATGGCCGCCGACTCGAAGATCTCAGGGCTGATGCCCAGGATACCGGAGATCAGCACGATCATCGTATAGCCGTACCACATCCAGAACTGGATAAACACGATCACGCCTCGCGCGACCATCTTGTTGCGGAGCATCTCCACCGGCTTCGCGAAGATCCCGAGCTTTACCAGGATATCATTGACCGGGCCCATCGGATAGCCGAACAGAGCGTTGAACAGAATAGCGACCGTGGCTGCCGTGATGATGTTGGGCATGTACATCAGGACCTTGAAGGCGCCCTGCCCCTTCAGATTGTGATGCGTCCTGGTAAACCATGCGGCAAGCAGCAGTGCCAGACCGATCTGCGGGATGAAGTTGCAGATCCACATGCCGAAGGTATTGGCCAGCGCCTTGCGGAACAGACCGCTTGAAAGGATCGCCTTGTAGTTTTCAAACGGATCCTTCAGGAAATGAAAGGTCGTGGTGGCCACGCCCTTGAAATCCGTGAACCCCAGTACTGCCGTAAACAGAATCGGATACAGGGAAAAAATCAGGAATGCGATCGTAGCCGGCGCGACGAAAATATACCCCCACTTCGCATAGCTCAGACTTTTTTTCTTTTTCATCTGTCATGTCCTCCATGCAGAAGCGGGGACGGACATCTGCCCATCCCCGCCTTCTTTTTTGTCCTTGTAATTATCCCGGGAAACCGGTATACCTTTCCCGAACTTTCAGGTCATAACTCTGACCTTGTCTTCTCAGACACTTCTCAGGGTCTCTACCTGCATGAAGCCTTATTCAGCCTCGATACCAAGGTTCTCGGATACCTGCTGCTTGAAGCCTTCGAGTGCTTCTTCTCTGGTCTTGTTACCTGCGGTGTACTCACGAACCTGATCTCTCCAGTACATGTTGATCGTCTCATCATACTGGGTCAGGTTCTTGCCGTTTGCAAACTGGTTGGCCGGAACGAATACGTCGAACATGTTCTGTCCGCCCAGGAAATCCAGGGTTCCGTCGGACTTCGCCATTACGGTACCGGAAGCAACTGCATCCTTCGTGCCGCCTTCGCCGTTCAGGGTGCCGTTTGCCCACTTGTACTGAAGGCCATCCTCGGAAGTATCCAGGGTGATCCACTGGATGATCTGTCCTACTGCATCAGCCTTGGCAGTATCCTTGTTGGCCAGTACCCATGTGCCGCCCCAGAAGAAGCCGATGGGCGGTTCGCAGATTGCCCAGTCACCATAGGTGCCTTCGCCGACAGCTTCGCCGCCGCAGTTCGGAGCCAGAGTGTAGTTGATCAGCCATGCCGGTCCGAAGAAACCGAAGATCTGCTTCTCGCCTTCGCCCTTCATATCGGCGAACCATGCATCCTGCCAGTCCTGGGTATCATTGTGATAACCGTTGTCCTTGAGCTGCTTGGACAGATCCAGGAACTCTTCACGCTTCGGATCGATGTGCAGCTTGCCGTCTACGATCCAGCCTGCATCGGAGCTGTTCTCAACTGCGTGCCAGATGTCGCCGTCGCCGGAAACGATGCCGTAGCCTTTTTCCTTCAGCTCGGCTGCTGCTTCGAAGAATTTCTCCCAGCCCGGGCCGATCTTCGTTGCGATCTCAGCGGGATCATCGGTGCCCCACACGTCCTTGGCGATGGATCTGCGATAGATGAAAGCGCCGCCGGTTGCCTGATAGCCAAGGCCTACCAGATTGCCGTCCGGATTGGTTCCGATATCAACGGTGTACTGTGCGATGTCGCCTTCGGAAAGGAGCGTATCCACATCGATGCCCAGATCCTTGTAGGCCGCTGCGAAGGGAGCCATGTCGCCCTGCGTATATTTCAGAACGAATGCAGCTTCTGCGCAGTAGATGTCGGGAGCTTCTTCACCGCCTGCCATCAGCGCCTGGTCCAGAGCCGGCTGATAAGCACCTTCGGTGGTGGCGATGATCGTAGAGTTGATTTCATAACCGAAATCCGGATGTGCTTCCTTAAACTTCTCGATCATTCCCGGAACCTCATCCGTAAACGCCCATACATTGATCACATTGTCGTCTGCCATAGCGGTCATTCCGAGAACGGAAGCAGCCATCGCTGTGCAGGCAAATGCAAGAGCCAGTTTCTTCATAGTCATTCCCTCCTTATTGTTCATGAACTGATGAATAATGAATACGTCCATACCGTTTTTTGAAACGGCAGCAAACCAATAACTGTTGAACTCAATATAGCAAAAAACGTTTTCGTATTCTCTACAATTATTGCTTTGAATTATAAAATTATTGCTTTCTATAAATCGCAAAATCAGGCATTTATTAAATATTTACAAATTAATCATGTCCATTTTGTGCACTATTGTTTATAAGTTTTCTGTTAATTTATCTGATTGATAAATTCTATTCATTAATTAATCTTCAGCTTGAGTATTTTTGCATATTCTGGTATGCTATTGAGAGCAATAATTGAGTGCCATGAAATTCACAATCATGAAGGAAAAATCAAGAAAAGAACATCGGGAACAGAACACCGGCGAAAGAAAATCCGGACCAAAAAAATGAAAAGATAATCCGGAAAAAGATAATCTGGAAATAATAATCTGGAAGAGAAAAACAGGAAGAGGATATTATGATCGAGAATTTATCCGGAACCCATGAGGTAGTCAATTACCGCACAAATTTCCGCATGCGTCTTTACAACAATAAAGAGGCGGAAAACTATCCGCCTCACTGGCACGCGCCTTATGAACTGATCATGCCCACCTCCGGGTCCTACCGCGTTGTGTGCAGCGATCAGGTATTTTCCTTAAAAACAGGAGATGTTCTCATCATCTGCCCGGGGACACTGCATGAGCTGTTCGCCCCCGAAAGCGGGGCACGAATCATCTTCCAGCCAAGCATCTCCTGTATCACCCTGCGGGAAATCGACATGATCACCGCCATGCTTGCGCCGGCCATCTGCATCACCCCGGAGAACTATCCGTCCATCCATCCACACATCCGGTCCCTCGTACAGGAAATCAGCGAAGCCTACAACTCCGCCGATTCCTACGCCGAGACCTTTATCTATTCCAGATTTCTGGACATTCTCTACACCGTTGCCAGGGTCATCTCCGACGATCTGCGTGAGCCCTTCGATGCGGACGCATTAAGCCAGCGTGATTACATCGAGAAATTCCGATCCATCTGCGACTACATCAACGACAACTTTGCCGAGGACCTGTCCCTCGAATCCGTCGCCTCCATGGCCGGCTTCAGCAAATACCACTTTTCCAGACTGTTCAAGCAGTATACAAACACCACCTTCTACCGGTACCTGAACGAGCGGCGCATCAGCCATGCGAAAACACTGCTCATCTCCCCGGACATTTCCGTCCTGGACGCAGCGATCCAGTGCGGCTTCTCCAGCCACACCGCCTTCCTGCGCATGTTCAAGCAGCTGACCGGCTACACCCCCACCAAATTCCGTCAAATGTACGAATAATGGAACAATGGAAATAAAATGGGACAGAGAACCGTCCCCTGTCCCATTTTATTTTATGTTAGTTTCCGAAGTAGAAGGGGCCCCAGCCGTCGTCGCTGCCTCTTTCGTTATTTCCGAAAAACCAGCTGAACGGATCCTCATAGCCGCGGCCGTCTTCGCCCTGGCCGTAGTAGAACCCATAGTCATTTCCATAGGGCTCATAGTATTCCGGTTCGCCGTTGTTGTTTCCGTCTTCCGGAGTGCTCAGAGGATCATTTTCTTCCTGCGGAGCAGCCTGCTCCTCATCTTTGTTCTCCTCTTCCTTGCTGTCCTGCGTGGACTGCGCACCGGCCTGAAGGGTTACTTCCACTTCCTTCGCGGTATAACCGCCGCCGTCCGGCACTTCCAGTTTTACCTTGACAGTCTCGCCAACTTCATAGTAGCCGATCCGGTTTACAAGGTCGTCAGAGCTGCCCACCGGGATTCCGTCGAAGGCGGTGATGATGTTGCCCTTTTCGATGCCGGCCTGATCCGCTGCGGAGCCTTCCGTTACCTCGTACACATAGGCGCCCTGAGGCATATCGTACATGCTGCTGGCTTCCTCGGAGACCGGTACCACTGTAATTCCGAGATATCCGTGATTCTCAACGGTTTCTCTGGTCTCGCGGTTGATCATTTCCTGAAGGATCGGAATTGCGCTGTCGATCGGGATGCCGTAGCCCATTCCTTCCGCATAATCCGCGGTGTCCTTGGCATTGACAATGCCGACCACTTCACCCTTCGTATTCAGGATCGCGCCGCCGCTGCAGCCAAGATTGACGGAAGCATCCGTCATAAACTCACGATAGCTGCCCGTCTCGGTCTCAACCGGACGATCCAGTGCGCTGATGATACCGGTGGAAACTGCCTGGCCATACCCAAGGGCATTGCCGATCACGATGGCTGCCTGGCCGACCTTCAGTGTGTCGGAGCTGCCAAGCGTGGCGATCTTGAGCTGGCTGTAGACCTCCGGCTTGATGTCGGAAAGCTTCACGGCCAGAACCGCCAGATCCACGTCGCGGTTGGTCTCACCCTTCAGAACAGCCGGCACGATGAGGTCATCCTCATTCTCCGCATCCGCGCTGAAGCACACAGTCAGATCCTTGGATCCGTTGGTGATGTGGTAATTGGTTGCGATCAGAAGCTCCGTGTCATTCTGGGAAATGATGATGCCGGAGCCTGCGCCCATGCCCTCGATCTCATAGGGCTCGGCGGAGAAATAGGAACGCACCTTCTGTACGGAGGTCGCGGTCACGGAAACGATCGACGGCATCACGTTCTCCACGATTCCGGTCACATCCAGTGTCGTAACACCGTCTGTTACCGAGCCGGTGGGAGCAAGCTTGTCATAGTTGACTGCTGCTTCTTCCGCTGCAGCCTCAGTCTCGGCCTGTGTATCCGCTTCGGTATCCGCCTCGGCCTCACCATCTGCCTCGTCCTGCGGAGTTTGAAGCACGGCGCCTTCGTCGAGCGGAGCTGCCTCACCCGGTACATCCGTAAGCGGGATCTCACCAGCCTCCGGTGCCGGCTCAGCCTGTGCCTCCGGAGCCGCCTCAGCGGTCGGTGCCTCGATTGCCGGAGCCTCTTCAGGAGCTTCTTCTGCGGTCGGTGCGTTTTCCGACGGTGCCGGTTCAGCGGGTGCCGGTTCAGCCTGCGCTGCAGGAGCTTCCTCTGCACCATCGATCAGTGCAAGCAGTCCATCCTGCTCTTCTTCCTGGGCTTCCTGCCCCTCCATGCTCTCCGCCAGATCCAGAAGGCTTCCGCCATCGCTCTGCGATGCACCTGCCTGTTCATCGGCTGCCCCCGCAATATCCAGGGTACTCTCGGCCGCCGTCTTATTTGATTCAGTAGAGGAAGCCATCACAGATGCTCCTCCAGCGGAAAGAACCAGTGAAAAGCTTGCCGCAAATGCTGCGATCATTTTCCATTTTTTATTAAACATACCTGCTTCTCCTTTCACAGTGTGTATGTAGAAC
>CAMOSN010000092.1 GCA_946624935.1 uncultured Lachnospiraceae bacterium
CTCCCGTGTATGCGGAGGATTACTGGTCCACGACAAATTTGAATATTCGTGAAGCCCCGGAGGGACGAGTCATCGGATCCTATCAGCCGGGAGATTATGTGCATGTGACGGACGCTTCCGGTGAATGGTACCGGACGGACCTTGGATATGTTGCTTCCAAGTATCTTACGGCTGATCCGGCGGAAGCTGCCGCCGCTGATTCATCCTCATCCGTGGAAGCCTCCCGTGGCGAGGCACTCTTCTACGCGGAAAGTGAATTCCCGCTCATCTGGAACGAGGAGGGGCTGGAGATCACGATCACTCGCGAGACCGGATACAATAGTGTGTGGTACGCTGCCCATGTGATCTTGGACGATCCGGACCGCCTGCAAACGATGTTTCCTGGTGGCAGCTGGGGCGGACATGCCACCGCAACGGCAGCGAACCTGGAGGTGGGCGGATCGATCCTGATGATCAACGGGGATTTCCGCGATCCTACCAATGCGCAGCATCTCGGCATTGTGCGCGGGGGTGTGATTATCAACGATCAGCCCATGAAGAAGGCCAGCATCGGTATTACATGGGAGGGCGATCTTGTGTCCACCAAGCGCAAAACGGTGCAGGAGGTGCTGGCGATGGGCGTGCGCGATACGTTAAGCTTCGGGCCGTTTCTTGTGAAAAAGGGTAAGGCGGTCTCGCACAGCAGTCAGGAAATCCACCCACGGACCTTTATCGGGCAGGTTCGTCGAAAAGATGAGCGCAAGGAATACTGGTTCATTGTAGCCGATGGGCGATGGAACGGTTATTCCGATGGTCTGACTCATGACGCCATGTCGGCGATCCTGGAGGAAAAGGGCTGCTATCTCGGGTTTAATCTGGACGGCGGAGGATCCTCCGTGATGCTCTTTCAGGGGCGGGTCGTCAACCGGCCTTCCGAAGGGGAACAGAGGGAAAATGCTGACTACCTCTACATAAAATAATACGGCACATGCCAGTTAAATGGGACAGGGAATGGCTCCCTGTCCCATTTTCATATTTGTTATATGTGATTGCTCTTTTTGTTTGGGACAGAGAACCGTCCCCTGTCCCATTTTCTGTCCCTTTATGCTTTTGCTTTTTTGGGGCGGGTGCTGAGGTAGTCGAGGACCAGGGCCAGCAGCAGGACTGCGCCCCAGATGAGGGTTACGTAGTAGTCGGATACGCTGCGGAAGCGGCGGATGCCGGATTCGATGAGTTTGAGCAGGACCAGGGCTGTGATCACGCCGGACATTTTTCCTTTTCCGCCGTTGGGGCTGACGCCGCCGAGGACCATGATCAGGATTGCTTTCATGGTGTAGTCGGAGCCGTAGTCGGCACGTGCGGAGGCGTAGGAGGACAGCATCATCAGTCCGCCAATCGATGCGCATATTCCGGAGGTGATGTAGGTTTTCAGGATGAGGGCTGTGGTGTTCATTCCGGAGAATTCTGCCACGTGTGCGTTCGTTCCGAAGAGCCGCAGTTTGGTGCCGTAGGTGGTCCGCTCAAGCATGAACCAGATGACGACCGCTGCGATGAGGAATACCAGGACGCGCATCGGGAGGAGGCCTCCGATGTTCTTCGAGAATGCGTCGCAGAATTCCTTCGGGAATTTGGAGATGGCTGCTCCGCCTGTCATGACGACGCTCAGTCCTGTGAGGAGTTCGTTGATGCCGAGGGTCGCCAGGATCGGGGGTACCTTCACCCTGGCCACCAGCAGGCCGTTGGCGGTGCCGACGACGAGGCCGACGATGACGGCAATGACGAAGAACAGGATGTATCCGCCGGCGCCCATGCTGCCCTCTGCCCCGTAAAGGCGGATCGCGGTCAGGGCGCAGAGGATGGAGGCCATGTTTGCGGAGCCGACGACGGACAGGTCAATGCCGCCGGTCATCATGCACAGCATTCCGCCGATGACCATCAGTCCGTATTCCGGGAACTGGCCGGCCATGGTCAGGAAGTTTGCACCTGTGTAGAATTTTTTCGACTGTGTGAAGGCCATGAAGATCAGCCACAGCACCATGATGCCGAGCAGACGGTACATTTCACGGTTCTTTGAATAGATTTTTTTCAGATTCATGATACCGCCTCCTTCTTCGCATTGCTTTTATGCTGGTGACTTCCAACGCCCTGGTGATTTGCCTGGTAGGCACTGATGGCTACGCCGATCACGATGACCGCTCCGACGAACACGCTGCTCCAGGTGGTCGGAATGCCCAACAGGATCATGGAGTTCTGCACCATGATGATCAGGAAGGTTCCCAGCATGCATCCCGTGAGGGTGCCAGCGCCGCCGGTGAGAGCCACGCCGCCGAGCACCACGCCTGCGATGATGTTCATTTCCATCCCGAGCATGTTCGTGGGATGGCACTGCTGCATCATGCACACACGGCAGATGCCGCTCGCGGAGGCGATCATGCCGATCATGATGTACATGATGAATTTCGTGCGCTTCACATGGAAGCCTGCCGCGTGGGCGCTGATGGGATTACCGCCGATCGCGTAAATGCCGCGGCCGAATATGGTGTAGCGCAGGATGAAGAACATCAGGGCGCACACGGCCACAAGGATCAGGAAGGTGAAAGGCAGCACGGAGGTCAGCCCGTTTTTCGCGTTGTACGCAGAGATAAACGGCGTGATCCCGAAGGACTTCATCCCGGCCGGGATGACTGCCAGCTGATTGGCCCGGAGTGTTCCCTGCATGATCCCTTTGAAGATGCTGGAGGTGCCGAGGGTCACGATCATCGCGTTCAGATTCAGATACCCGATAAACAGGCCGTTGACGGCGCCGAGCACTGCACCGATTGCGATCGCGATCACAAATGCCAGCAGAACATTTCCGCCATATTCCCGGTCCAGAAGGAACTTGGTCGTCGCGTACGCCGAAAGCGACGCAAGAGCCGGGAAGGAAACATCGATCCCGCCCGCGATCAGCGCCAGGAATTCACCGATCGCAAACAGCCCCGGCACGATCAGTGCGCTGAGCAGGTCCACGATATTGTTGCCGGTGAAGAACTGGCCGGAACGGATCTGAATTACAATTCCCAGTACAATGATGATCAGAAAGATGTACGGCTCATTGGAGCGAAACAGTTTTTTGATTCTTCCACGCATCGTCATCCCCTCCTTACATCATGGAATCCAGAATCATCTGTTCTGTCACATTCTGTGTGTCATATTCCGCAACCAGCTTCCCCTCACGGATCACAACGATCCGAGAACAGTTCTGAATGATTTCCGGAAGGTCATCCGAAATGATGATCACACCCAGGCCGGATCCGGCAAGCTTCTGCAGGATCGCGTGAATGTCATGCTTTGATCCGATGTCCACGCCCACGGTCGGCCCGTTCAGGATCAGAACATCCAGGTCGCAGGCAAGCCATTTCGCCAGAACGATACGCTGCTGGTTGCCGCCTGAAAGCGTCGTCGCCGGGTTTTCCGGATTGTTGGTCTTGATCTCCAGCTCCTTCACCCAGCGGGCGATTTCGGCGTCACGCTTTTTCAGATCGTAACGTATGCCGTTCGTCAGCTTGTCGATTTCCGAAATAATAATATTGTCACCGATGGACCGCTGCAGGAAGAGTCCCTCCGACAGACGATCCTCCGGAACATATCCGATCTTATTGGCGATCGCATCCCTTGGATTGGTGATGCTTACTTCTTTCCCGTTTCGCAGGATTTTCCCGGAGGTCAGCTGCATGATTCCGAACATGGAAAGTCCGAGCTGTGTTCTGCCCGAATCCAGAAGTCCGGTGATCCCCAGGATCTCTCCGCCGCGAAGTGCGAGGTTGATATTCTCGAACGCTCCATCCAGAGAAGCATCCTTCAGTTCAAAGACAGGCTCCTTGGAAAGCTTCGCAGGAACAAATGTCTGGTCGGCAAACTCACGGCCCGTCATGTAATAGGTGAACTTCCGGTCATCCAGCTCGCTGGTGAGGCCCGTTGCCACCATCTCCCCGTTCCGGAAAATCGTAAACCGGTCGGAGATCTCAAATACTTCATTCAGCTTATGGCTGATAAACAGGATGGCGATGCCCTGTGCCTTGAGCTTCAGAATGATCTCAAACAGCGCATCTACCTCTTTCCTGGTCAGCGCTGTGGTCGGCTCATCCATGATGATCAGCCTGGCATTAAACATCAGCGCACGGCTGATGGCGACCATCTGCTTCTGCGCCACCGTCAGTGTGCTCACTCTGGCATCCAGATCCACGTCAAAATTGATCTTGGATACCGCATCCTCCGCAATTTTGCGGACATTCTTCCAGCTGACAAGCTTCTTGCCGGAAGCCACCTCCGTGTTCAGCGCCAGATTTTCCGCAACGGTCAGATTGGGAAACAGGGAGAAGTCCTGGTAGATTACCTGGATTCCCATATTGATGGAATCAATCGGGGTGATCCGGTCCAGCTTTTTGCCGTCGAACTCGATGGTTCCGCCATCACGTTGGTATACTCCGGAGATGATCTTGATGATCGTGGATTTTCCGCATCCGTTCTCGCCAGCGAGACAGTGAATCTCACCGGGCGCGATCTCCAGCGATACATCCCGGAGCGCATGAACACTTCCAAAGGAAATCTTCACATGCTCCGCTTTCAATAAACTTTGCGCCATACCCATTTCCTCCCTAAACTACGCGCCTTGCACATTTTCTTCCTGAGCTTTGTGCCTTGCCTTCTTTTACGAAAAGGAAGGCACTGTCAGCAAACCTGTATGTATTGCCGACAGTGCCCGGGGACCGCCGGCTTAGATGTGCCGGCGGCAAGCCATTTCAGGCAAAAGCATCAGAAACGCATCAGAAACCGAAGCTGTCCACGTTCTCAGCATCGATGGTAATCCAGCCCTGACCTTCCAGAACCGTTTCGCTGCCTTCGCGCCAATTCATTTCGGTGTAACCGTCTACATCCAGGTTGACCGGAGCTTCAATCGCTTCACCGGCAAGAACCTTGCAGGCCAGATCAACCATTGCTTCGCCGGCGATGGCCGGATCCCACAGGGTCAGAGATTTTACAACGCCGGACTTGAGCAGTTCAGCATTGTCAGCCGGCATACCGGTACCGGAGGTGAAGAACTGATCCGTCAGACCAAGCTCCTGAATTGCACGGGCAACGCCGGGAGCGTCAAAGGAAGAGGTTCCCATGATACCCTTCAGATCCGGATAAGCCTTGATCAGCTCTTTGGCTTTGTTGTAAGCATCGTCGCCGTTATCGTTGGATTCTACACGCGGCATCTCTTCCAGAAGGGTCATGTTCGGATAGTGCTCTTTCTGGTAAGCAACGCCTGCATCTGCCCACTCGTTATGGGAGCCGTTGGTCAGGGAAGCAACCATTGTGGTGTAAACGCCTTCCTCGCCCATTGCTTCGGCAAGGTTCTGCATAATGAATGCACCGTAGCCTTCGTTCGAGAATGCCTCGATATCATAGTCAACGTTCTCCAGGCTTGCACCTTCGTGAGCGATGACAACGATTCCAGCATCCTTCGCCTCTTTCAGAGCGGAGTCCATGGACTCGATATCAACCGGAACGACGCAGATGGCATCAACGCCCTGCGCGATCAGGTCCTTTACCTGCTGTGCCTGTGCAACGGCATCGATCGTGCCGGTATCTACCTGATAGCAGTCCACACCGGTCTCGGATGCGAACTGGTCAACGCCGGTCTTCATCCGGACGAACCAGGGGTTGGTGGAATCCTTCGGCACAACTGCAATTTCCCAGCCTTCATCAGCGGCTTTCTTGACGGACTCGCTGTCCGCAGGTGCTGCATAAGCGGAAACGGCAAGGCCTGCCGCCATCACGGTGCTCATCAGAACCGAAAACATTTTCTTGTTCATTGGAAACCTCCTTTTGAATGTTTAAAACGTTTTAATCATCACTTTTATACCATGTTCCGTGCCTATTGTCAACCGATTGTTTGACAAATCCGTTAGATTATGGTTGATCATCCCCGCTGCTTTTGGCAGATTGTCTGTTTTTCGTTCTTTATGCGTTTTACATTCCAGCTTTTGAGTCCTCTCCTGTCCCCGCTTTGGACCCGCTTCGGACTCCCTTTGGCCTCATTTTGACATCACTTTGCCCATTTTGGCCTGTGATATTGACATCTGTTTGTGGAGAATGTTATACTGTTCAGAAATAAAACGTTTCAATTTTAGTATTTTCCGAAGGTGGCATGGGTTATGAAACGTCATTCTTCAAAGCGACCCACAATCTCACAGGTTGCAGAACGGGCCGGCGTCTCGGCCGGAACCGTCTCCAACTATCTGAACGGGACCGTGTCCGTCTCCCCCGACCGCTCTTCCAGGATTCAGGAAGCGATCGACGCACTGCATTATGTACCGGATTCCAACGCCAGTTCACTGCGCAGGAAGGAAGCACGGGATATTTTCATTCTGACACCCGACCTGAACAATATGTTCTATACAAAAATTCTTCGGGCCTACATGGACTGCGCCTATCAGGACGGGTACAACATCAGCGTTTCCAGCTACGAGTATTCCAGGGACCTTGAAAAGCGCATGCTTTCCCGCCTGATCAGTGCACGCAAGGGCTCGCTTGTCGTGATTTTCAACGGCTTCGGGGATGAGGATCTGATCGAGTCGCTCATTCAGCACGATCTGCGCGTGATCCTGGCGGACCGCAATAAAACGGTTGCCGGCGCCTCAAGTCTTTCCTTTGACAATGAAAATGTCCTGTTCGATCTGGTCCGTTATCTGAAGGAAAAGGGGTATAAAAAGCTCGGGCTGTTTACGGAACCACTGCTTCTGGAAAACGTGCGGCTGCGGCATGACAGCTTTTTGAAGGCGGCACGCTATCACGGGTATTCCGGCAAAGCCATCTGCGTTTACTGCGACGAGACACTGGTCCTCAACAAAATGAACCAGGGCTATCTATACATGCGCAGAATACTGAGCGAAACGCCCCGGCAGGATCTTCCGGATGTATGGCTTGCCTCTTCGGACAATCTCGCGATCGGCATCCTGCGTGCGATCACCGAGGCCGGTTACCGGGTTCCGGAGGATTTCGGTCTCGTCGGCTTTGACAATCTGGACATCTCCGATTTTATACAGCCGGCGCTGACCACCATCAATCAAGATCAGGTTTACTTCGGCACCAGGTTGTGGGATATCTCGCGGCGTGTTTTGAAAACCAACGAATGCATCAATGACACCATTATGCAGAATTTGATTATACGCAGCTCGTGCTGAGCGCCACTCACTGATGATTATTAATATTGAAGGAGGGTTTTACAATGAAAATGATCAAAGACAAGCAGCTGCTGATGGCAGCGGATTTCGCAGGCTATCCGCTCAAGGAGGCAATCAAGGAATATCTCGAGAGCAAAGGCTGGACGATCACAGACATCGGCGTCAAGGCTGACTCCGATCCCAATGATACCGAGCTGATGTTCCACCGCATCGGACTTCGCGTCGGGTCCATGATCACGGAGAAGGAATTCGAGCGCGCCATGATCTTCTGTGGAACCGGCATGGGCATCCATATTGCCGCCAGCAAATGCCCTGGCGTTCATGCAGGCGTTGTCGAATCGGTACCGGCTGCATTCCGCGCCATCACCGGCAACGGCGTCAACGTTCTGGCCATGGGAGCCTTCTATGTTACCCCCGAGCTTGGCAAGCAGTGCGCCGATGCCTACCTTTATAACGACTTCGGCAGCGGCTGGGAATGGTGGCCCGACTTCGACAAATTCCACCAGATCGCAATCGACGAACTGAACGCCTTCAATTACGAAGAATACAAAGCAAACGGCTTCAAGGTGAAGCACCTGGGCGACTGCGAATGCCAGCTCTACGACCGGCCCGAGGGCTTCTCCCCCGTGCCGCTCATGTGCAAACGCGGAGAATAAAATAAAATGGAACCGTCCCCTGTCCCACTTTTAGGACAGGGGACGGTTCTCTGTCCCATTTTTTATTTTCCGAGTGTTCCGAAAGCGGCGATTGCTTCATCGACGGTCATACTGCCTTCGATGACTGCGTTGGCGGCGACGCGGAACTGTACGGTCGGGTCGTCCAGCAGCCCGATCGTCTGGGTCTCTACGACCCGTTCCTGCGGGACTTCTCCGAATGGCGCGTAGATGCCTTCAAAGGAGAGGTTGGTTGCGGGCGATACCAGGCGCTTGACGTCGGACATGTTCATCAGCTCTTCCGGTGTGATCAGAAAGCGCATGAATTCATCGGCCATCTCCAGGTTCGCGCTGTCCTTGTTGACGGCGAATTCAATGGACGGCAGATCCAGGAAGTAGGCGCCTTCCTCCGCTGCCGGGAACGGTGCGAATTCGTAGCGGAACGGGGATGCGCTGAAGGCTTCTGACTGCGACTCGCGCTTCAGGGTTCCGGAAACGGTGTCGCCGCTGCCGATCATCATGGGAACGTCTCCCTCGAAGAAGCGCATGATTACTGCATTGTAGTCATCCTCAAGCGCAGCGCTCGCTTCCAAATCCAGGCAGCCGGACTGTGCCAGCGCCTGCGACTGCTCGAGGGCCGTGCGCATCGCCTCTGCTGCACTTTTATCCAGTGCATTCAGGGGGGCAACCAGCTGCGGGTTGTCCCGGACACCTGCATAAAAGAGGGGGAAGGTCGCTGTATACAGGGACGATCTCTCTCCTGCATAGCCAAGCAGCGGACCGGCGTATCCGGCCTGTTTCAGCTTTTCACAGGTTTCCAGAAGCTCCTGATAGGTTTCCGGAACCTCAAGTCCTTCCTTCTCAAACAGATCGACATTCACCAGCATTCCATAGGTTGTGGAAAACACGGGAACCATCAGAACCTGACCGTTTTCATCCGTATTCAGCAGTCCCTCGCGGATACAGGAAACATCCACGCCGGCTTCCTCGTCTACGAGATTTTGTGCATGTTCAAACACCCCGGCGTACTGATCCCTTCCCACCATCCAGTGATAGACGACATAAATGTCCGGGGCATCCCCGCCCTCCAGTGCCGTGCTGATGATGTTGTTGTAGTCGTCCATCTTGGTATAGATGATGTCCACATCCGGATAGTACTCACGGAAACGGTCAGCTTCTGCTTCGAGTGCCTCAAAATTGGCATAGTTCCCGACAATGTTGATCTCGCAGGA
>CAMOSN010000093.1 GCA_946624935.1 uncultured Lachnospiraceae bacterium
CGGAAGGCCGATGGGTTGAGGCCGGTGGCCTTGCGGAAGGTTTTGCTGAAGTGGAACTGGTCGGGATAACCCACCATTGTGCCGACCGCGGCAATGGGAAGGTCAGTGGTGGCCAGGAGCTTTTTGGCCTCCTGGATGCGGATGCCGGTCAGATATTTGAGCGGTGTTTCGCCGGCATAGCGGCTGAACAGACGGGTGAGGTACGCCGAGTGGAAGCCCAGAGAGGAGGCCAGCACGCCGATATCGATCTCCTCCATGTAGTGTTCATGCATGTACCGGATCGCGCTGCGCACGCTTTCCTCCGGACTTTTGCCGGCGTTTTCCTCCTCGGGAAGCTCGAAACGTTCCAGAAGCTTCGTACGACATCGGCTCAGCACGGTGTCCAGATCCTCACTGCTGATGGGCTTGAGCAGATAGTCAAAAGCCCCGTAGCGAAGTGCCTTCTGGGCATATTCAAAGTCGGGGTAGCCGGTGAGCAGCACAGTCAGGACATCCGGATAGCGCGCCGTGATGGTGCGCGTGAGCTCCAGTCCGTCCATCACCGGCATGCGGATGTCCGTGATGACCAGCTGAATGTCGTATTTATCCAGAAGCTCGAGCGCTTCCGAACCGTTTTCTGCCTGGGCGCTCACCACGAAATCTTCCCCCTGCAATTCCTGAAAACGGCGCTGCAGAGACTGGCGCAGATAAAACTCATCGTCTGCGAGGAGAACATGAAAATGATCAACCTGACGCATGCATCTTCCCTCCGATCGTTACAAAGGCCCCTCCACCGGGGCGGTTACCCATATCAAAGATGAACGGAATCCCGTCAAGGAGATAAAGACGGATAAAGATATTCAAAAGCCCCATGCCCTGGATTTTCAGGCTGGGCAGGATTCCGTCAGCCAGAATCTGATCCATCTGGGCGCGCAGGCCTTTCTCTACCTCCGGATCGAAACCGGGTCCATTGTCGCTCACGGTTACATACCAGTTTTCGCCGCGCACCTCGCAGGAGACCTCGATCTGCCAGGGCGGCGCCAGCGTGGTAGCAGAGCGAACGGCATTTTCCACCAGCAGCTGAATACACAGCTTTGGCACCTGCACTTCCAGCATGTCGTCGGGCACGGTAATGCGGCGAACCAGCTGGTCGCCGTAGCGCATACCGATGCAGTCGAGATACATGTCGCAGATCTCCAGCTCCTCCTCGAGGCTTGAACGCTGCTCCCGGTTGGAGGAGATATAGCGCATGATCTCGATGATCTGGTCGCACATACGCGATACCGGCTGTGTCAGGCCCTCCTGCGCCATTTCGGAGATGGTGGAAAGCGAGTTATAAAGGAAATGCGGATTCATCTGCGACTGCAGCGCCAGCATCTGGGCCTGCACCTCCTTTTCTTTCAAGACCATCAGCGTATCCGTGGAGGCCTTGACGGACCGGATGTTTTCATTGATCGAATCCTTCAGCTTGTCGATCTCGCGGATTCCGGTGCACTCCATCTCCAGGGGCTGGAATTTTTCCTTTGAATCGTCCGCCAGGAAGTGGTAGATCCGGCGGATGGGAGAACTGATCTGCCGGGACAGGATCATGGAGATCAGCAGGGAGAACAACAGCAGCGCCAGGAAGGCGGACAGGATCCACTGCATGGACCGGTAGACCTGCCGCAGGAACACGGACTCACGGGAGGCCGCTGCGATGACCAGATGATGCTGCGGGGAAACGCTGAAGCACACATATTCCCGGTAGCCGGTCGTGGTATTGTCGAGGGTGTGATCACCCTGCTCCCGCGCCGCGTAGTAATCGAATATCGGTGCCGTCTCCGGGACCGAAGCACTGCCAGGATCCACGGCCGTATCCTTCTTCGTTGAGGCACTGGCGGCGTCCTTCGCACCATCCCCGCCCGTCGCACCTGGGCTGCCTGATGTTCCGGGCTCCGGTGACAGCGGATAAAGGCGGTTGCCGGCTGTGTCGTAGATCGCGATCGTCACCGGGTAGGAGACCTCCGGATTGAGCGCCAGGCCGAATACCGTATCGTAGGCTTTTTTCACTTCAGC
Source organism: uncultured Lachnospiraceae bacterium (assembly GCA_946624935.1). Classification (GTDB taxonomy): domain Bacteria; phylum Bacillota; class Clostridia; order Lachnospirales; family Lachnospiraceae; genus Merdiplasma. The sequence continues at coordinate 2,035 of CAMOSN010000093.1, forward strand.
GAAGCCCATGGGGACGTGCATTGAATTGTAGAACATGCGGCATGCGCTCACATAAGCTTCTTCCGAAGGACCCCTTTCGGGGACAGAGATGATCAGATGTCCTTTTGCATTTTCGGCTGCCGCGTACCAGGGAAGGTCCGTCACGTTTTCATCCAGATCACCGTTGATCTCTCCCGCGCCGTACCCGCTTCCTTCCGGGGTATACACATTCAGCTGCCGGATGGAAAAATCGAAGCCCTTTTCGGTGACGAGCGCATTCGCAAGGAGCCGGCGCTGCTGGTTGTGCTCATAGGCACTGGAGCCTTCGGAAAAATACTCGGTAAATGCTCCCCGGACGGCCGCAGAGCTGATGGTCCCCAGCGAGATCTGATTCATCTGATTGATCTGCTGGTCGATACTGTCGGCGATGGCGATGGAAGCGTGGTGAAGGGTGTCGATCGTATCCCTGCGGGTGGTACGATACTGCATCCATGAAACGATGCCTACGGTAAGCGCCAGCAGCAGCAGCGAAAACAGGGCAAAATAGGAGGACAGGATCGTCTGAATGCTTCTGGTGATATGACGTTTCATAAATATAATCCTCCATTTTATCCTGTCAGTGCCTGCTCCCACCGGTATATACTCCGCCGGTACTTATTCTGCCGTATCTATTATAACTATCTTACCACATCCTCTGTTGTTCGTTCAGTAAAAAATACACAAAAACCGGATAAATGGATGCATGGAATTCGCCCGGCTGTTTGCGTAAAATAACGTCATATGGGGCAGAAGACTGGGATTCTGCCGGAACGAAGGAGCGCAGCGGGACGCAAAGTATGCGTTTTGCCGCGAAACGGTCACACATAAACTTAAGGAGGCGCAAATGAACAAAGCAAAAGTTTACCCATGGTATTTTGCGGCGGGAGCGATGCTGATCTACACGTTATTCAGCGTGGTTCCGGGGCTGGTCGGAATCGGATACTCGTTTACGGACTGGTCGGCCTACGCAAAGGAACTGCATTTTGTAGGACTGAAGAACTTTACGACTGTCCTGAGCGGCCAGGGAGATTACCTGCGCTACATTACGAATACCCTGCTGTTCACCCTTGTGACGACGGTCAGCAAGACCGTGCTCGGCCTGCTGTTTGCGGTAGCGCTCAGCGAGGGGATCAAGTTCAAGAATTTCCACCGCGGGCTGATGTATCTGCCCTCCGTACTGCCAATCCTGGTGACCGGTCTTACCTTCACCTCGATCCTGAATCCGAAGGTCGGTTTCCTCAACACCTTCCTGCGTGCGATCGGGCTTGGCGGCCTGGCCCAGAAGTGGCTGGTGGATCCGAAGATCGCCTTCGGCAGTGTGATGGCCGTCGATATCTGGAGAGGTACCGGCTATATCATGACGATGCTGATCGTAGGCATCCTGGCGATCCCGAAGGTCTATTATGAGGCCGTGGCGGTGGATGGTGCCAACGCATGGCAGCGCTTCCGCTATGTAACGCTTCCCATGCTGCGCCAGACTCTGGCGGTGACCATCGTTCTGAACGTGATCTACGGCCTGAAGGTGTTCGATATGATCTACGCGCTGACCAACGGCGGTCCGGGACACCGCACCGAGGTGATGTACACAGCCGTATTCAAGATGATGTCCAAGGGACTTTACGCAGAAGGTACCACCATCAGTTCCATCATGTTCATCTTCATGGTGATCATCGGTTACTTCATGGTGAAGATCCTGACGAAAGATGAGGTGGTAGAGTAATGGTATCCACAAAGAAGAATAAATTCCTGGAGAATTTCCTGAAGAACCTGCTTGCATGGTGCGCCTCGGCACTGGTGCTGGTGCCCCTGGCTCTGATCATCCTCAACGCGTTCAAGGGCGACGGGGAGGCGCTCACCATGACCATGGAACTGCCCAGGACCTGGCAGTGGAGCAATTTCGCAACGGTCATCGAGAAGGGCAAGCTGCTGCGCAGCTTCCTGAACAGTCTGCTTTACGCCGGCTGTGCCACCATCCTAACGGTCTCGCTTTCAAGCATGGCGGCCTACATCTTTTCCAGACGCCGTTCCAGAGGCATCGGTTTTCTGTACATGTATGTCGTTCTCGGAATGGTCATTCCGGTCAACTATGTCACGCTGACAAAGATCATGCAGATGACCCATCTGAACAACACCGCGATCGGCATCATTCTGCTGTATACGGCGCTGCAGATCCCCTTCACCGTGTTCCTGACCTTCGGCTTTGTGTCGAAGATTCCCGTGGAGCTGGATGAGGCGGCGATCCTGGACGGATGTACCCCGTTCCAGCTGTTTGTCAAGGTGATCTTCCCGATGCTCAGGAGCGCGGTGATCACGGCAGGCGTTCTGTGCTTTCTGAATACCTGGAATGAGTTCATCATGCCCCTGTATTTCCTGCACTCCTCCGAAAAGTGGCCGATGACCCTGGCGATCTACAATTTCTTCGGACAGTATGAGATGAGCTGGAACCTGATCTGCGCGGACGTGATCCTGACCTGTCTGCCGGTCGTTCTCCTGTATGTGACCTGCCAGAAGTACATCGTTGGCGGCCAGACCGAAGGCGCTGTGAAGGGCTGATCGGAAGAATAAGCCTCCGGTGGATCGCGAAGCTGTGCAAAGAAAGACGCACAAGGTGCGCCGCGCAGCTCGTGCAATCGGAGATGGCGATTTACAAAGATGAAAGATGACAGAAATAATACCGGCAGAAATGGAGGATGTGAAAGGCAGCGGAATGCAGATTTTAAATGTACGACTGATTGAGGACGCATCGCAGGCGGTGATGACCCTGGATGCGGGAGTGCTGGTGGTCAGCGGGATCACGGACAGCATCCTGCGCTGCGTCTATACAAAGGAAAAAGAAATAAAAAAGGGATCCGCCATCGGGATCTGCGCAAAGCCGCAGGCGTCGCTTACGCTGAAGGAGCTTCCGGAGCGGGAGATGCTTGTACTTGAGACAAAAGAGATCTCTCTGGAGATCAGCACTCGCACCGGGCGCTTTACCTGGTACCGGAAGCTGCGCTCAGATGATGCGCATGACAGAGATCTTTCCGGGAAGCGCACGATTGACATGGAGGTCTGTGCGCACCCAGAGGCAGAGAACCCGGGAGAGACGGAGGATGCAGGCCGCACGCTGCTTCTGCAGGAGGGAGACAAGGAACTGACGCCCTTCGATGTGGAGGTGTGGACGACCGGCGGGGAAGCACCGCAGATCCGCAGAGTGCACACCGTGGACGGTGACCGCAATTTCGTGGACAACCTGCGTCCTGTGGCGGATCACAGGGCATACCGCGCAAAACTTTCCTTCTGCTGGCAGGAGGGGGAACACATCCACGGACTGGGGCAGGGAGAGGAAGGCATTTTCGATTACCGGGGACATGTGCAGTATCTCTACCAGCACAACATGCGCATCCCGATGCCCTGGCTTCTCTCAAGCCGCGGCTACGCCATTCTGGCCGACTGCGGCTGCCTGATGACCTTCAACGACGATGAGCGCGGATCCTATCTGTACATGGATACAGTGGATCAGCTGGATTACTATTTTCTCGCCGGGCAGAGCGCGGACGAGCTGATCCGCGGTCAGCGTTTCCTGACCGGAAAGGCTTCCCTGCTGCCGAAATGGGCCTTTGGCTATGTGCAGTCAAAGGAACGCTATGAGAGCCAGGAAGAACTGATCAAGACCGCAGGGGAGTACCGCACAAGGGGCGTGGGCCTGGACTGCATCGTGCAGGACTGGAAGACCTGGAGCGGCGACCGATGGGGCGAAAAGCGGCTCGATCCGGAGCGCTTCCCCGACCGGAGAGCGATGCGGGAAGCGCTGCACGGGATGCATGTGCATTCCATGGTGTCCGTGTGGCCGAACATGAATTACGATACCGCCGACTGTGCGCAGATGCAAAAAGCCGGACATCTGCTGCATGATCTGGCTACCTACGATGCGTTCGACGAGGAGGCCCGCGCGCTGTACTGGAAGCAGGCGAAGGAGGGGCTCTATCAGGATGGCTTCGACTCCTGGTGGTGCGACAGCACCGAACCCTTCTCCGGCCCGGACTGGGGCGGGGAGACGAAACGGGAGCCCTGGGAACGCTATGAGCTGGTCGGAGGGGAACACAAAAAATATCTCGGCGCGGAGAGGGCCAACCTGTTTGCCCTGTATCACGCGAAGGGAATGTTTGAGAACCAGAAAAAGGACGATCCGGATCACCGGATGCTCAATCTCACGCGTTCCGGCTATGCTTCCATCCAGAAATATGGGGCAGTGCTCTGGTCCGGCGACACCGCAGCTTCCTGGAAGACGCTGCGCACGCAGCTGACGGAGTGCCTCAATATGGCCGCGAGCGGATATCCCTGGTGGACCTTCGACGCCGGTGCGTTCTTCACCGTGAAGGACAACTGGCAGGGGCGCGGCTGCGGATGCAATGAAGACCCGACGCCGAAATGGTTCTGGCAGGGCGATTTTGAGGAGGGCGTGAAGGATCCGGGCTACCGGGAGCTTTATGTGCGCTGGCTGCAGATGGCCGCATTTCTTCCGATGATGCGCTCCCACGGCACGGACACGCCCAGAGAGATCTGGCAGTTCGGAGAAGAGGGCACGCCCTGGTACGATGCCATCAAAAAGGCGATCGCACTGCGCTACCGCCTGATGCCGTATCTGTACTCCCTGGCCGGAGGTGTGTGGAAGGAGGACGGCATGATGGTCCGTCCGCTCTGTTTTGACTTCCCCGGTGATGAGAAGGCAGCCCGGAGCGATGCGGCCTTCCTGCTCGGAAAGAGCCTGCTGGTATACCCGGTCACGGAGCCGATGGAGTATGGTCCCGGCGGTGTGCCGCTTACAAAGGAGCATGTGTGGAACTGCCATCTTCCGGAGGGAGCGGACTGGTTCCTGCTGGAGAATGAGGTCCGGAGTATTCCGGATGGGGAGAAAGCGGCGGAACCCGGGGTGACGGATTTCGTGGACGGGTGCCGGTCCGCATTGAAAGGCGGAACGGATGTGCGCGTGAAGGCGGATCTGGATATCATCCCCGTGTTCGTTCGCGCGGGAAGCATCCTGCCGATGGAGCAGCGGCTGACCTACGCACAGGAAGTGCCGGATACGCCGCTGGAGCTGCACATTTTCCCCGGAAAGGACGCGACATTCTTCTTCTATGAGGACGAGGGCGACGGCTACGGCTATGAGGCCGGGAAGTATAATGTCATCTGCATGCACTGGGATGATGCGGGAAAGACCCTCACCATCGGACCCTCCGGCATTCATTTCCAGGGAGGTATGGCTGGCCGTGCCTGTACGGCCATTCTGGGAGATCAGAAGATCGATTTCCGGTATGACGGGGAAACGGTGCGCGTGCAGTTTTAACCGGGGTCAGACGGGAAATTGCACAACAGAAGATAAAATATTAATGAGAATAAAAGGGAAGATTGCGGCTTCCTGCATCATGAAAGGAGCATTATTTCATGCTTTATAAGGAAAACTGGGAAGAAACAAAGAAAAAATTCGAGGGCTACTGGCATCAGAAGAACACCGGCCGCCCGCTGCTGCGCGTGATCGCGCGCAAACCGGAGATCGAGCATCTTTCCGATGGGCAGCCCCATGAGGGCGGCAACGAAGAGGTGTTCTGCCAGGGCCTTTACTACGACCTTCCCGAGGAGCTGAAATGGAAGGATATGCAGGACAAATACCGCGATCCCGAGCGGGTGGTTGCACGTTATCGTGATTTCTGCGAGAAGCACCTGTTCCTCGCCGAAGCCTTCCCGAACCTGGAGACAGCCTTCGGACCAGGATCGACCGCCGCTTACCTTGGCAGCGAGATCGGCTTCAAGGAGGACACCGTGTGGTTCGAGCCCTGCATCGACGAGGACGATGAGTGGGAGGATGTCCCGGAGCTGAAATTCGATCCGGAGAACAAGTGGCTGAAGGAGCATCTGGCCTTTGTAAAACGCGTGCGTGAGCTGGTCGGCGACGAGGTGAGCGTGGACCTGCCCGACCTGATGGAAAACATCGACGTCCTTTCCTCCCTGCGCGGCGCGCAGCAGCTGATGATGGACACCATTGAGGACCCGGACGAGATCCGCGACCGCGTGGATCAGGTCACAAAAGCCTGGGCCGAGTATTACGACCGCTTCTACGAGCTGGTGAAGAATGACGAAAACGGAAGCTCCTACTCCTGCTTCCAGATCTGGGCACCGGGACGTCTGGCCAAGCTTCAGTGCGACGCTTCCGCCATGATCGGCCAGGAGGCCTTCCGCGAGCTCGTCCTGGATTCCCTGAAGGAGCAGACGGAAAAGCTCGATTACGTTATGTACCATCTGGACGGACCGGGCGCCATCAAGCATCTGGACGCCCTTATGGAGATCAAAGGCATCAACGCCCTGCAGTGGACCCCTGGAGATACCGGCCCCGACGGAACCTGCGAGGACTGGTACGGAATCTACGACAAGGTCGTGGCGGCCGGCAAATCCCTGTGGATCAAGGTATACAGCGGCGGCTTCGAGGACTGGATCGCCAACATGGAGCGCATCGTAAAACGCTACGGCTCCGCGCGGCTCTTCTTCTTCCTTCCGGAGATGTCCTGTGAGCAGGCGCAGACCCTGATCGATTACGCGGAGAAGAACTGGAGCGACATCGAGGGCAGCTATCTTGCGGAACTCGCCCGCTGATGAAGCCTGTTTCTGCGGGCATTGTATGTGGACAGAAACAGCCAAGATGGAAAACATGTTGAATATGCATAGTTTTCATGCTACAATAGCAGAGAAATTGAACGGTATTGCCAAGCGCAGCCAGGCGCTGGCCCAGTAGAACTAATCAAAATGGAGAATTGACATGAACAGTAAAGAAAGATTTTATGCAACCATTGAGAGGAAACCTGTGGATCGTCCGGCCTGCTGGATGGGAATGCCGACGCCCTCCGCGATCCCGGGCCTGTGCGATTTTTACGGCGTGAAGACCTTCAATGAGCTGAAGGTGGCCTGCGG
>CAMOSN010000094.1 GCA_946624935.1 uncultured Lachnospiraceae bacterium
GCTTATCTATAAATATATTCATTAATTGCGAAAAATCAAGCCCCTTGTCATATTCCTGCTTCCCAAGATGCATTTCCACGAAAGGATTCGGAAACGAGAAACGCGGCTGAAACTCCCCTGAAACTATTCACCGAATCCTGAAACTTCCGGGCCTGAAGCTGAGACGCTGCCGGCCTGATCGTCTGCTACACTTTTAGGCAGAACAAACGATAAGGAGGCAGTCACAGAGATGGATGCAGCAATCGCTTTTATTCTTGGTTTGTTATATGGGGGTTCATTCGGAGTTTTTGCGATGGCACTGCTGACGGCGGCTAAATGGCAGGACGAACAGTTTATAGGAAATGGCAGGTGGGAAAATGAACACAATGACCCGGGACGAAATGATTGAATTTCTGAAGGAATGGACTGCAGAAAAAAACTCCTGGATGAAGAGAAGAGCAGGATCAGGGGCAGTGTTGAAACGATGCAGGAGGCAATCTACCGCAACAACTTTGCCCGTCATGATGATGGAAGCGGAGTAACGGCATCCGGGTTCTCGCCGGACAAGGTATTTCGGGTTCTCATGAATTCTGAGAGGGATATAGAAGTTGAAACGCGAAATATGGTTATCCAGATGAAGGCAGTTTATGAGCGAGAAGACCAGCTGGACCATGTACGGCGCTGCCTGATGAAGATGAAAGTGCAGGATCAGTACCTTCTCAATGAAGTATATGTGAAGGATAACCTGGTCGAAAGCCTGACAGGAAAACTGCATTACAGCAGAAGCCATCTTTACAGGATGCTTCAGAAGGCACTTGACCAGCTTCTCGACCTTTATAACTCAACTTGCCAGCAGACATGCAGTTATAAGGCAGACAGGCTGTTAAAAGAATTGCGGCCGTATCTGCCGGAAGGGAGTCTCGCATGAAGAGGATGGTCAGACTAATACAGGTTTTATTCCCTTTAGCGCTTTTGACAGCGGGGATCGGATATGCCCTGTATATACATGAAGGTTACGCCAGAGGGCAGCGGGAATATGCGGACCTTCAGGATGAATTACTCATCCTGTCAGCAGTGAATATGGCGGGGAGGCTCAGGCTCAGGATGAAGAGACAGAAGCTCTCAACCAGAATGATATCCGGGAAACGGAAGAGGAGGACACCATGCAAGAAAAAAGAATGTGGAAACCTTTGATTGCAAGGCTTCCTGAAGATGCCCCGGAAAGACTGGCTGTAAACTGGGAGGATCTTCTGGAAAAGAACGAAGATGTGAAAGCCTGGATCAGTGTTCCGGCAGTCGAAATCAGCTACCCTGTTCTGCAGGCGGATGATAATGACTACTACCTTCACAGAGACATCAGCAAAGAATATCTGTTTGCAGGATCAGTTTTTCTCGATGCTGCCAACAATGCATCATTTATGAATTACAATACGATTATTTATGGTCACAACATGCGGGACGGGAGCATGTTTGCCCAGCTGAGGGAGTTCCTGAACGGGGAAACCATTAAGAAGTGCAAATATTTCTGGATCATGACCCCAGAAGCGGATATGTTGTACGAGATCTTCAGTGTCCACTATGCAGCTGTCGGATCCGATACGTTCCTGATCTGTTTTCAGGACTATGACGCATACGAAGGCTGGCTGAAGGATATGGCCGGAATGTCTGCCGCGGGGGCGGCGGCTATACCGGAAACACAGGACCGGATCGTGACGCTTTCCACTTGTACTGAGGACAGCGCAAGGCGGATGACCGTACAGGGGAAGCTGGTCTGGAAAGGGAGCCCTTATGGGCAGAAGCAGAATAAGGCAGAAGCCCAGGGGGCGGCATGACAATTAAATATAACAACAAAAGCGACAGTTCCGGATTGGTTCTGCCGCTTTTTTTTGTTAATCGATCGAAATTCAGCCTGCGATGACCGCCATGCGGCAAAGGGATACCGGGAAGCGTAGTTTCGGGACATATCTATGAGAAGAATGGGACGGAATGAGACAAAAGGGACATGGCCGGAATTATGAGATGAAATCAGAATCAGCGGGACGCACTGGGATTCGTTTTGTCATATCATGTATGCACCGGAGATTGGATGAGGCAGGGCACAAGAGCCCGGCACAGCCGACGACCAGAGCCCGCCAGACGGGCAGAAACTTATTATCAAGCAGCAGGCATGCCATCAGGTATGTCTGTTTTTGTTGTGTGCCGGGCATGGCACAGTTCTTACCGGTGAAAGTCCGGCCATGGGTAACCTACCGCCCATGTAGTTAAACGCAAGCCGAAATCGGAAACGATGGGGTGAAGGAAGCGCGTAGCAAAGTCATGAGCCTACGAACAGAAACCTGATATGAGGCCAAATGGTGGACAAGGGTGCAACACAATCCAAAGTCCGTGGTAGACGTAAAACCAAGACGGTAAATCAGGAGGTTGTGTGACGAAAGAATTGTGTCTTACCCCGGGAGATCCAGGCAGCGTGCCAGAGGAAAGGAGGGAGGATCAGCGCTGATGCTGCAGCGAAATCTTACGCACGTGGCGATATAAAGCTAATGTCTGGAAGTCAGCTGAGACCATAATACAGCATAGAGGGAGACTCACCAACTCCCGAAGGGTCTAATGTTAACTATATTGCGTATCACTTAAACAAGGTCAGGATATTCTGCACTACACCCGGTAGTGTTCCAACAAGCGCAAACGTATTTCGTGGGGAACAGGAGAGGGAAGAAGGTTCCTGACAGCTTTATGAGAGAGGAGAAGCAACAAGTGGATGATTTATTGGATAAGATTCTTATGCCGGAGAACATACGAGCGGCAATAGATGAAGTCAGGAAGAACAAAGGTGCGCCGGGGATAGATAAGATGCCGGTTGAAGAACTGACAGGATACTTTGCACTCAATGAATCAACAGTCATAAGACAGATCCTAATCAAAGAGTATAAACCACAGCCTGTGCGAAGGGTATATATACCAAAACCGGGCAGCGACAAACTCCGATCGCTCGGAATACCTACCTTGGTACTACTTGATATTGATTTATAGTTGATGTAGCGCCGTATACCCGACCGGTACGTACGGTGCAACGGGAGGGGCGAGGCATTAGCCTCCCTCTACCCTATTACAAAGAAATCGGACAGCATCGGCGGACCGAGAGCTCCCCGGTGCTCTGTGTTCACGAGAGGAGGGATGTATATGTGGAGATATATCAGGGATCAACCGTAGCAGGAGAGCGGCTGTAAAACCATGCCTGAGTATGGAATAAAAACCAAAAGAAAAACGAAATGCAAAACAGCAATTTCAGACGCAAGATTTCTACAGGATCTACTGCTGCAGGATTTGCCAATCGAAGTTAACCGTCACTATGCATGAGGGCGTCCGGATTTATCGGCTGTGAACAGCAGCAGCAGAAGGCCATGAATTCTGAAAAATTGCTTGACAAGACTTTTATCTGGTGCTAGACTCGCTTCAACAGAATAAAGTATTAAAGGCTATGACGAAGAACGGTCAGGGCAAGAAGCATTTCAGAGAGCTGATGGTTGGTGTGAATCAGTATGTGTATAGATCCTGTACCTCTGGCTTCCGAGCCGGAAACCTGAAGCCTGAATGGTGTGTAGGGTGACCCGAGTTTGCTGCGTTAGTGCATAGAAGTTGACAGACTTCGATGAGGTGGCGGAAATCTCCGCAATTTGAGTGGTACCGCGAGTGTATTTGTATATGAATTACAGCACCCGTCTCAAAGCAGATTTATGGCTTGAGACGGGTGTTTTGCGTGTTGCTGTGAGCCATACGCAAACAGGATGACAGACGGACATCGAGAGTCTGCTCTCGAATGGATGTATGGCAGACGAAGCGCATCCGACGAAAGCTGCGACAGTGAATAACTCAGTGTACAGGACTTTCTATCGGAAGGAGAAACAGAACATGATGGACGCAAGCAAGTATCGCATTGGGTATTATCCTGTGGATCAGGCCTACAACAAGTGGGTGAAAAAGGATCATATTGAGAATCCGCCCATATGGTGCAGCGTGGACATGCGCGACGGGAACCAGAGCCTGATCATCCCTATGAACCTTCAGGAAAAACTGGAGTTCTACGAGATGCTTCTGAAGGTGGGCTTTAAGGAGATTGAGGTTGGTTTTCCCGCAGCGAGTGAGACGGAATATGAGTTTCTGCGCACGCTGATTAATCGCAGGATGATCCCGGATGATGTAACGGTTCAGGTTCTTACGCAGTGCCGGGAGCATATTATCCGCCGCACGTTTGAAGCCTGCAAGGGGGCGCCGTCCGCGATTGTTCATTTCTATAATTCGGTGAGTGTGGCGCAGCGCGAGCAGGTATTTAAAAAATCGAAGGATGCTGTGAAGCAGATTGCCGTTGACGGCGCAAAGCTGGTGAAGAAGCTTGCGGCGGAATATGAAGGAAATTTCCGGTTTGAGTATTCACCGGAGTCCTTCACCGGGACGGAGCCCGATTACGCGCTGGAGGTGTGCAACGCGGTACTCGATGTCCTGGAGCCGGGCCCGGACAACAATGTCATCATCAATCTTCCGGTGACGGTGGAAATGAGCATGCCGCATATTTATGCCTCCCAGGTGGAATACATCAGTGAAAATCTGAAATACCGCGAATATGTCACACTGTCTGTACATCCGCACAATGACCGCGGAACCGGGGTGGCGGATACGGAACTGGCGCTGCTTGCAGGTGCGCAGCGGGTGGAGGGAACTATGTTCGGCAACGGGGAACGTACCGGAAATGTGGACATCGTCACGCTGGCGCTGAACATGTACGCTCACGGGGTGGATCCGCAGCTCGATCTCTCCGACATGAACGATCTGGTGGAGACCTATGAGAAATGCACCCGGATGCATGTGCATGAAAGGGCGCCCTACGCAGGAGCGCTGGTGTTTGCGGCGTTTTCCGGATCTCATCAGGATGCAATTGCAAAGGGCATGAAATTCCGAAACAAAAAGCGTCTGCATGAATGGACCGTTCCGTATATTCCCATTGATCCGAAGGACATTGGCAGAACCTACGATGCGGATGTGATCCGCGTGAATTCCCAGTCCGGCAAGGGCGGGATCAGCTATGTACTGGAAACCAATTATGGCTTTAATCTTCCGGTCAGGATGCGGGAAAGCTTCAGCTATCTGTGTAAGAATATTTCCGATCATGACCATCGGGAGCTGAAACCGGATGAGGTGTACGACCTGTTCGAAAAAAATTATCTGAACCTGAAGGGCGGTATTCAGGTGACCGATTTTGATTTTGAACGTGAAAATGACTCGGTGAAGATCAATATCACCTTCATGAAGGATGGCGTGGAGACCGAGATGGAGGCCGAGGGGAACGGCACGCTGAGCGCCGTGAACAATGCGCTCAGCATATATACCGGTGAGGACTATACCCTTCAGGTCTTTACCCAGCACAGCATGCAGGGGCAGGGCTCTCACAGTGTGGCGGCGTCCTATATCGGCCTGGAGCGCATGGACGGCAGGATGTTCTGGGGCGCCGGAACAGATACGGACGTGATTACAGCGAGTACCAATGCGCTGCTCAGCGCGTTTTACAATATGGAAAATGGCGTATCGGCGTGAGGAGAAGGAGGAAATCGTTTTGGGAATGACAATGACACAGAAGATTCTTGCAGCGCATGCAGGACTTGAAAAGGTGGAGGCGGGACAGCTGATCAGCGCGAAGCTGGATATCGTCCTTGGAAATGATATAACAACGCCGGTTGCGGTTCGGGAATTTGAGAAGGCCGGTTTTGACAGGGTGTTTGATCGGGACAAGGTGGTGATTGTCCTCGACCATTTTGTGCCGAACAAGGATATCAAAGCGGCGCAGCAGTCCAAAACCTGCAGGGAATTTGCCTGCACTCACTGCGTGAGCCATTTTTATGATGTAGGAAAGATGGGGATCGAGCACGCGCTTCTTCCTGAGCAGGGCATTGTGACGGCCGGTGACTGTATCATCGGAGCGGACAGCCATACATGTACCTACGGTGCGCTGGGCGCCTTTTCGACAGGCGTCGGTTCCACCGACATGGCGGCCGGCATGGCGGCAGGAACCGCCTGGTTTAAGGTTCCTTCCGCCATCCGGTTCAATTTGACCGGACAGCTTGCGCCAAACTGCAGCGGAAAAGATGTGATCCTGACCATCATTGGAAGGATCGGGGTGGACGGCGCACTGTATAAGAGCATGGAGTTTACGGGAAGCGGCGTACGTACCCTCTCCATGGACGACAGGCTCTGCATCTGCAACATGGCCATTGAGGCCGGTGCGAAAAACGGTATCTTCCCGGTGGATGCGGTGACGATGGCGTATCTGGAAGGGCGGAGCAAACGAAAACCGGTTGTATTTGCGGCGGATGAGGACGCAGCGTACGAGAAGGTGATTGAAATCAACCTTTCGGAGATTGTTCCGGTGGTCGCAAAGCCGCACCTTCCGGAAAACACCTGCCCGGCAGCGGCTCTGCATGACATCCGGATCGACCAGGTGGTGATCGGGTCCTGCACCAATGGCCGGCTGGAGGATATGGAGGCAGCCTGGCGCATTCTGAATGGAAAGAAGATCGCGGATGGCGTGCGCTGCATTATTATTCCGGGAACCATGCAGATCCTGAGAGAATGCGTTGAGCGCGGCTGGTACACGGCATTTATCGACGCGGGAGCCGTTGTCTCGACGCCTACCTGCGGACCATGTCTGGGCGGATATATGGGCGTGCTCGCCGAGGGCGAGCGCTGCATCAGCACGACAAACCGCAACTTCGTCGGCCGGATGGGACATACCCGGAGCGAAGTATATCTGGCTTCACCGCAGACCGCGGCGGCCAGCGCACTGGCAGGTTATATCTGCGAGGCGGAGTGACAGCGGCGGCTGTTGCACTCTCGGAAAATCCTGCGGCGGCCGCATGATCTGCGGGACAGCTGCAGCATGACGGTTTTGCGGTGCGGCCGCGCCCATCAATGATATATTATTTCGGGTAGAATCGGGTAAAACCAGAAAGGTTAAGGAATGTATACTCAGGGAAAAGCTTTTAAATACGCTGATAATGTTGATACGGATGTCATCATACCTGCCAGGTATCTGAACACGCCGGACGCAAAGGAACTCAGTCTGCACTGCATGGAAGATATTGACGCGGACTTTGTAAAGCGCGTCTCAAAAGGGGATGTGATTGTGGCCGGCTGGAATTTCGGCTGCGGTTCCTCCCGGGAGCATGCGCCGCTTGTCATCAAAACCTGCGGCACAGGCTGTGTAATTGCCAAAAGCTTTGCGAGAATATTCTATCGCAATGCGATTAACATCGGACTGCCGATCCTGGAATGCGAACAGGCGGCAGCGGAAATCGGTGCAGGGGATGAAGTGAAGGTCAACTTTGATACAGGTGAAATTAAAGATCTTACAACCGGAAAATCCTATCAGGCACAGCCCTTCCCACAGTTTATTCAGCATATCATTACAAGCGGCGGCCTGCTGAATTCGCTGAAAGAATCAAGTACTATGAAAGAGTCTTATACAAAGGATGTTTAATATGGAGAAGAACATTGCCGTGATCCGGGGCGACGGGATCGGACCTGAAATTATACGGGAGGCTTTGAAGGTACTGGACGCTGTGGCGAAGGTTTACGATCATACCTTTCATTATATTGATACCAGAATGGGTGGCTGTGCGATCGATCATTGCGGGGATCCGCTGCCTGAAAGTGAGCTGAACAAATGCCTCTGTTCCGACAGCGTGCTGCTTGGCGCCGTCGGCGGCCCGAAGTGGAATCAGCTTCCCGCAGACAAGCGCCCGGAAAAAGGCCTGCTCCGCCTGCGGGCCGGCCTGGGGGTTTATTCAAATAACCGTCCTGCCAAAATATGGCCGCAGCTTGCCGAGGCATCTCCTCTGAAATCGTCGATCGTTGAAAAGGGAATTGATTTCATTATTGTCAGAGAGCTGACCGGCGGCATTTACTTTGGAGAACACAAAACAGCGTATGTCAATGCCACAGCCTGCGCTGCCCCTAAGGCAGCCGCCGGCAGTGCCGGCATACTGACTGCCACAGATGTTCTGCAATATACGGAAGAGGAAATTGAACGCATAGGAAGGATCGGCTTTGAGACGGCTATGAAGCGCAGCGGCAGACTCTGCTCCGTAGAGAAAAGCAATGTGCTTGATTCGAGCAGGCTCTGGAAAAAGGTGATGCATCGCCTCGCGGAAGAATATCCGGATGTCGTGCTTTCCGATATGCTGGTAGATAATTGTGCCATGCAGATCGTCAGAGATCCCTCCCAGTTTGATGTCATCGTAACGGAAAACATGTTCGGGGATATCCTTTCTGATGAAGCCTCCATGATCACCGGTTCGATCGGAATGATCCCTTCGTCCAGTCTTGGCAAGGGAACCAGAGGCCTTTATGAGCCGATCCATGGCTCAGCGCCGGATATCGCCGGAAAAGATATTGCCAATCCGATCGGTACCATCCTTTCCGCCGCCATGATGCTGCGTTACAGCTTCGGACTTGACAGGGAAGCGGATGCGGTTGAAGACGCGGTATCATCGTTTCTTGACCGGGGTTTCCGTACCGGTGACATTATGAGTGAAGGAATGAAGCTGGTCGGCTGCCGTACCTGCGGCGATCTGATTGCGGAGGCCGTATCATAGATGCCTTTATGTAGGAGAAACAGTGATGAATATAAAAACCAGAGGATTGAAAAAAGCGAATCCTATTGGAAAAAGCCTGTTTGCAAACAACATGGGAAATCTTATGATGGCGATTTTGGGAACCACAATCCTTTCTGTCGCGATATTGTGCGTTCCTCAATTGATTCAGAAATTACTGGACAACATCATTTTGAACGATATCTGAAGGAGAACAATGATCTGCCGGAGGATCACCGGAAGATTATTCAAAGCTGGAAGCGGCGGGTTCAGGGAAGATTCATGATGGAACG
>CAMOSN010000095.1 GCA_946624935.1 uncultured Lachnospiraceae bacterium
TATACAATTTTACGCAAATAATAGAGAAACGCGAACCCCGGTCATCCCTTCACGGCTCCGCCGGTCACGCCCTCCACATAGTACTTCTGCAGGAACATGAACAGCAGTGTCACGGGCACGGCGACCAGTATGCCGCCCGCACAGAACCGGGTGAAGTACCCCTGATAGTCATTGGTCCACACCCACCGCTGCAGAGCCACTGCCACATTGTAGCTCTTGTCATGGCCAAATGCGATGTAGGATGCCATCACATAGTCGCACCAGGGCGCCATAAATGCCACCAGGGCGGTGTAGATGACGATCGGCTTGGACAGTGGAATAATGAGTTCGAAAAAGATTCTCGCTCTGGTCGCGCCATCGATCCTGGCCGCCTCATCGAGCGCCACCGGGATGGTATCGAAATAACCCTTGCAAACATAGTAGCCCATCCCGGAGCTGGCCGTGGATACAAGGATCAGGCCCGGCACCGCGCCGGCCTGGGTGAGCCCGAACTGCTTGAGCAGGAAATACAGGCAGATCAGGGTCAGGAAACCGGGAAACATTCCCAGGATCAGCCAGAAGTTCATCAGCGCCCGGCGCCCCGCGAAACGCATTCTGGACAGCGCATAGCTCACACAGAGAATGATAATCGTCTGAATGATGGATACGAACACCGCGATGATCAGCGTGTTCAGATACCAGCGCAGATAGTTGGTCTCCCCCGAGAACAGGAACCGGTAGTTGTCCAGCGAAAAATGCTTCGGGATGATGTAGTCTACCATACCGCCGTATTCCACCGCGGGATCATAGGAGCGGAAGCTCTGCATAATCAGTCCGAAGAACGGGAACAGCCAGATGATGCTGATCAGGATCAGCACGATATAGGTCACGGTATTGCCGACCAGCTTTTTCCGCCTCATGGAAGATGTCTTTTTTCCCATCACTGGAACCCCCCTTCATCCTTGACCGACGGCAGCATGTTGTACACCACCAGCGAGGTGACCGCCGTCACGATAAAGACCATGATGCCGATCACGGCAGCCATCTTATAGTTGGTGTCCGTCACAGTCATTTTGTACAGCCAGGTGACCAGCAGATCGGTCTGACCGGCGTTCTCCGCCATCCGCATGGACTGCGGCTGCCCCTTGGTGAGCAGATAGATCACATTGAAGTTGTTCAGGTTGGCAGTGAACTGGGTCAGAAGGAACGGGCCGGTAACAAACAGCATGTACGGAAGCGTAATGCTGCGGAACATCTGCCCGGACGAGGCGCCGTCGATTCGGGCGCTCTCGTAAAGCTCCTCCGGAATGTTCATCAGAAGGCCGGTCGCGATCAGCATCATGTAAGGAATACCGATCCAGATGTTCACCACGATGATCGTGATCCGGGCCAGCATTGGTTTTGTCCAGAAGGGAATCGCGCTCTTGATCAGCCCCCATTTCAGCAGATATCCGTTCACCAGGCCGTCGTTGGCAAACATCTTGTAAACGTACAGCAGCGATACGAACTGGGGCACCGCGATCGTGATGACCAGGATGGTACGCCACAGCTTCTTGAAGCGGATCCCCTTTTTGTTGATCAGGATCGCAACGCCCATGCCGAGGAAGTAATCCAGGAAGGTGGCAAAGAATGCCCACACCAGCGTCCAGGCCAGTACGGCAAGAAATGTGGACCCGAAGCCGCTGCTTCCGAAGGCGAAAAGCTTCCTGAAATTCTCCAGGCCGACCCAGGTAAACAGATTCGTGGGCGACTGGTGGTTCTTATCATAATTCGTAAATGCCACACAGATCATAAACAGGATCGGCAGCACGGTAAAAACAAAGATTCCGAGCACCGGAAGTGCAAGAAGCGTCTTGTCAAAATTGGAATCCAGCAAAGATCCCAGCACCTTCCGGTTGGAGGGCAGCTTCTTTCCTGCCCGGAGCAAAAGCTCTTCCCTGCGGTTCTCGCGGATATTCAGCACCCACACCGCGATCAGCAGCAGGATCAGAATGATCGTCAGCAGACCGAACAGCAGGATCAGGAAGCTGTTGTCGCCATACACGGTCACTCTGCCTTTTTTGGCGGTCTCCACCGTACCCAGCGTCGAAAACTTGCTCAGATACTTCCAGCCAAATCCGATCATATACAGAATAAATGCAGCCTCGCAGGCAAGGAAAGCCAGTCCCTTCGCGATCTGTCCCCGCAGAAGGGGGCCGATTCCGAAGATCAGATAGGACAGGCGGGTCTTCCAGTCTCCTTCCACGAAGGTCGCTGCGATCTCTTTCAGGCCTGCCAGAAAGGCTCTGTTCGATTTTTTCACTTTTTTAGGCCTCCATTTTTCATGAACCACTCTGATAAAGAAAAAACCGGAGATCTCCTCCGCGGAAAGGACTTCCGCTTCCGTGCCCTGCAGACCCGGAGCTTTTGAGAAAGGCTCCGTTCGCGGAAAATACAGGCAGGGGCTTCCTTAAGGCAGCCCCTGTCCTGTAAGACCCTGCAGTTTCTTCATCCGTTAATCAGGTGTTTCTTCATGCCCGGCAGGCATACCCACCCGCCGGAAGATCCTTTTTCTTTATCCTGCGTAAGAGATGCAGGTATCCTGGAATTTCTGCAGCGTTGCCATCAGATCCTCGTCGCTCGTATCCGGACCGATCTCTCCGCTGATGATGCTGTCGCCAAGAGAAGTGGCAAGCGTCCAGTAGTCGCCGGGATACTGACCCTGCGGGATCGTGAAGGCCAGCTGCTCAGCCAGTGCGGACAGCGCCACATCGGCCTGGACCGCATCGCTCTTCTGTGCATTCAGATTGGAGGGACCCCAGCCGACTTCCTCGAAGCGGGCAAGCTGTACTTCCTCACTGGACAGGTATGCAGCCAGTGCATCGCACGCAGCCAGCTTATCTTCATCCTCCTGAGGCTTCACACCCAGCAGCTTGAATCCGCCGAAGCCGCTCATCTGATAAGTCGCTCCGTCCGATCCGGTAAAGGTCGGCAGCTTCGCGCAAGCATAGTTGTCGCCGAACAGATCCTGTGCCGCACCGCTGTCCCAGGTGCCGTCCACGATCGCGCCGACATTGGTGCCTTCGCCTACGGCGCTGCCGTTCTGGAATGCTTTGGAGCTCTTCAGCTCGATCATTTTCTTCAGAGCGACCAGGCCCTCATCCGATGCATAGGTGGCATTGCAGGCTGTGAACGCACCCGAATCATCCGTCTCATAGGTAAGCTCAGCGCCGGTGGCGAAGAAGAACGCGGTCTGATACCAGCCGGAGTTGATTTCCATATAGAAGTTCTTTCCTGCCGCCTCACAGTCGGCGATGATCTGCTCGAGGCTGCCCGGATCGGTCACAACGCTCTTGTCATAGTACAGGAAATAGCCATTGTCGGAGGTCAGCGGATAGGCATAGAGCACGCCGCCTACCGTTGCTGCGCCGACAGCACCTGCATCATTCTCACTTTCCACGACTTCCGCATTCTCCGGCGCTACGTCGATCAGTGCGCCTGCGGAAACCAGACGTGCGATCTGATCCTGGGCAAACACGAAGATATCCGCGCCAGCCTCAACGTCCGTAATCATGTTGCCGGCTGCATCGCCCTCGCCGACTGCTTCGACCACATAGTCATATCCTGCGAAATCCGGATTTGCCTCCTTGAAGGCCTCGATCTGCTGGTTCGTGAAATCCACTACGTTATCAGCTACCCACACCTTGATCTCATCCGCAGATGCGCTCATTCCGAAAACGGTACCGGTCAGCACACCGGCTGCGATCAGCGCCATCATCTGTCTTTTCATAGCATTTCCTCCTTTTCCCGCCGGTATTCACGAAACATTTTCTTCCTCGATGCCGGCTGAAGCACTTATACGGGAGCATCACCCCCGCCGGATGGTATTCCCGCAAAAACGCTACAGGCCGCGGAAATTCACCAATCAATACATAAATGCTTTTCGTTCTCCCTGAATACCAGCAACTTTCACAACAATATTTACTTTCACATTGTACCATTTTACCTAAATGAAAGTCAATATTTTATTTGATTTAATTCCTTACGCGCAAAAGGACTTTTTGGGTTGCGTTTTTGTGGATACCTGCTATACTTAAAGCATTCATGTCCGACTGTGAAATACATTCGCCCGTCAGAGAAACACAAGTTCACAGGTACAGGATTTTCAGAAAGACAGTCGGTTTTCAATTCTGCGTTATGGAGGAAGTTGTTATGATACAGGCAGCAATATTCGGATTTGGCAATATCGGCAGCGGTGTCGCCACTGTTCTCGAAGAGAACGCCGGCCAGATTGCCAAAGCCGTACCGGGCGGCATTCATGTGAAGTATATTCTTGACATCCGGGAGTTTCCGGACAGTCCCTTTGCCGACCGCATCGTTCACGATATCGATGTGATCCTCTCCGACCCCGAGATCAAGGTCGTATGTGAGACCATGGGGGGAAAAGAACCGGCCTTCACGTTCTCAAAGCGCGCTCTGGAAAAAGGGATCAGTGTCTGCTCCTCCAACAAAGAGCTGGTAGAGGCCTTCGGCCCGCAGCTGCTTGAAACCGCTGCCGCTCATGGCTGCAGTTACCTGTTCGAGGCCAGTGTCGGAGGCGGTATCCCGCTGCTCACACCGCTCCTTCAGAATCTTGCCCAGGAAGATATCCAGTCCGTGACCGGCATCCTGAACGGAACAACAAACTACATTCTCACGAAGATGGAGCGCTATGGCGCCGATTATGGACAGGTATTGAAAGAAGCGCAGGAGCTTGGATACGCCGAGCGCAATCCCGCAGCGGATGTGGAGGGTCATGATACCGGTCGAAAGATCTCCATCCTCTCCTCCCTGATCAGCGGCAAAACCGTAAAATTCGATGACATCCACACCGAAGGAATCACGAAAATCACCCCCGCCGATTTTGTCCGGGCAAAGGCAAAGGGCTATTCCATCAAGCTACTTGGTGTGAGCCGTAAATGCTCTGCTCCCGATGCACCGGCCGGAATCCGCATGGAGGTAATGACCGCGCCGTTCCTGGTGCCGGAGGGACACCCGCTCCACAGCGTAAGTGACGTATTCAATGGCGTTCTGGTTCACGGCAACATGGTGGACGATGTGATGTTCTACGGACGTGGCGCCGGAAAGCTCCCGACCGGCTCCGCAGTGGTGGCCGACATGATTCTGGCCGCGAAAAGCATCGGACACACCGTCCCGATCCAGTGGGAAGCGGAGGTGCTGGAAACTGCCGCATCCTCGGACTGCACGAATGCCTTCTTTGTCCGCATGCATGCTGCCGACGCCGCAAAGGTGCATGCAGCCTTCGGAGATTGCATCGATCAGGTGTGGTCAGACGAAACGGATGCTGAATTTGTGTTCGTGACAAAGCCGGTGAAAGAAGGCGTCTTCTTTGACTGCCTGCAGCGCTCGGGTGAAGCCCTCAGCGTTATCCGCATGCTCTGATGCATATACGCATAAAAGATACACGCGCAGAGAATATACGTGCAGAAAAATACACGCGCACAACTCAGAAAGCGCCTGGAGAACACTTCTCCAGGCGCTTTCTGCTGCAATGCGCTATTCTTTACTGATCTGTTTTCCCGGCTTTTCTGCCCGTCTGCATTTCATGCTTTATTGTGCGTGTGCACTTCCTGCCTTATCATTTTTTGCCTTATCAGTTCCTGCCTTATTGCGCAATGCCTGTCCGCTGCCTCTGCTTCGGGTCATTATTCAGCTCTGACAGGACCACACAGCCCTGTGCCCTGCTCTGCTTCATGTCAATGATCCGCTGGTTTTCGGATCCCCGGAAGTTCAGCATCAGGTTCCGTTTCTCCTGCACAAACCTTCCGTCCACCAGAATATCCGTACAGTCCAGAATCTCATCCGTCACATCCGTATAGCGGCAGCCGCCGGGAACCAGATCCCTGTCATAGGTGAAGCCGGTATAGATCCACACCGTCCGAGTGGGCAGCTCGCGCCGAAGAACACGCAGAAGCTTTACGATCTCCTCCTGGTTGGAGGGCTCAAAGGGCTCTCCGCCGAGAATTGTGATCCCGTGATAATAGGAATGTGCAAGCTCCTCCAGAATGAACTGCTCGGTCTGCTGTGTATATTCCTGTCCATAATGGAAATCCCAGGTTTCCGGCTGAAAGCATCCCGGGCAGTGGTTGGTGCAGCCCGAAACAAACAGACTCAGCCGGTTGCCGATCCCGTTTGCACAGTCACATAAGAAAATCTGTCCGTAGTACATAACCTGTCCGTATCCCTGTCCACCGTATCCCTGTCCACGCGCTCATGACACTTCGCTGCATTCATTCGCGGCTTTTTCGTTCGCGCCTTCTTATTCGCTCCCTTTTTTCAGTGCCCTTTTCTTCAGTGCCT
Organism: uncultured Lachnospiraceae bacterium; assembly: GCA_946624935.1. Taxonomy (GTDB): domain Bacteria; phylum Bacillota; class Clostridia; order Lachnospirales; family Lachnospiraceae; genus Merdiplasma. The sequence continues at coordinate 6,319 of CAMOSN010000095.1, forward strand.
TTTTCATCCGCAGGTGCCGACCGACATGTGCAGCACGCGGTCCCGAATCTCCTGCGTGCGGCCCTGATTCCAGAACTGCGTTCCGATATATCCGCAGGTACGCCTTGCAACCGACATGCGGCTCTGATCCGTATTGCCACAGTTCGGGCAGCGCCAGATCAGCTTGCCGTTTTCGTCATCGACGATCTCGATCTCACCGTCATAGCCGCAGGCCTCGCAGTAATCGCTCTTCGTGTTGAGCTCGGCATACATGATATTGTCATAGATGAACTGCATGACTGCCAGCACCGCGGGAATATTATTCTGCATGTTCGGCACTTCCACATAGCTGATCGCTCCGCCCGGAGAAAGCTTCTGGAAATCCGCTTCGAATTTCAGCTTGCTGAATGCATTGATCTGCTCCGTCACATGCACGTGATAGCTGTTGGTAATGTAATTTTTATCAGTAACCCCTTCAATGATGCCGAAGCGCCTCTGCAGACATTTGGCAAACTTATAGGTCGTGGATTCAAGCGGCGTCCCGTACACGGAATAGCTGATATGCTCCGCTTCCTTCCATTCACGGCACTTATCGTTGAGCCGCTGCATCACGGAAAGCGCGAACTCCTTGCCCTGCGGATCCGTATGCGACTTGCCCAGCATCCGCACGCACATCTCATACAGCCCTGCGTAGCCCAGGGAGATCGTGGAATAGCCATCGTACAGAAGCTTATCGATCTTCTCCCCCTTCTTCAGCCGGGCCAGCGCACCATACTGCCACAGGATCGGCGCCACATCGGAAACCGTTCCCTTCAGCCGCTCGTGACGGCAGCGAAGTGCTCTGTGACACAGCTCAAGCCGCTCATCCAGCAGCGACCAGAACCGGTCCATATCCCCGTCCGCACTGCAAGCAACGTCCACCAGATTGATGGTCACGACGCCCTGATTGAACCGCCCGTAAAACTTGTTGGTTCCGTCCGGATTGCGCTGAGAATCCTCCACAGTCAGGAAGGAACGGCAGCCCATGCAGGTGTATACATTGCCCTGCTTCAGCTGCTTCATGACCTTCGCGGAGATGTAATCCGGCACCATCCGCTTCGCGGTGCATTTTGCCGCAAGGCAGGTAAGATCCCAGTACTTTGAGCCTTCGGTAATGTTATCCTCGTCCAGCACATAGATCAGCTTCGGGAACGCCGGCGTGATCCACACACCCTTCTCGTTCTTCACGCCCTGCATCCGCTGGTTGAGCACCTCCTCAATGATCATCGCAAGATCATCGCGGGTACGTCCCTCCGGCACCTCATCCAGATACATGAACATCGTCACAAACGGGGCCTGCCCGTTGCAGGTCATCAGCGTGATCAGCTGGTACTGGATCGTCTGGATGCCGCTCTTGATTTCCTCGCGAAGACGCATCTCCGTGATCCGGTCGATGATCGCATCATCCATGCTCTCCTGACAGGCACTGCGCTCCTCCACGACACTCGCACGCAGCTTTTTGCGGCTCACATCCACAAACGGCGCCAGATGCGCCAAGGAGAAGGACTGCCCGCCGTACTGATTGCTCGCCACCTGTGCAACGATCTGCGTGGTCACATTGCAGGCCGTATAGAAGCTGTGCGGCCTTTCGATCAGTGTTTCGCTGATCACGGTGCCGTTCTGGAGCATATCCTCCAGGTTGATCAGATCGCAGTTGTGCTCCCTCTGCGCAAAGTAGTCCGAGTCATGGAAGTGAATGATCCCCTCTTCATGCGCCCGGACGATCTCCTCCGGCAGAAGAATCCTGCGGGTGAGGTCCTTGCTTACCTCTCCGGCCATATAATCACGCTGTGTGGAATTGATCACCGGATTCTTGTTGGAGTTCTCCTGCTTGACTTCCTCGTTCATCTGATCGATCAGTGCCAGAATCCCGTTGTCCGTCGTATTCGACTTGCGGGCCATCTCCCTTTTATAGCGATAGCGGACATACTTCTGCGCCACTTCGTAGCCGCGCATCTCCATAATGCCCGTCTCCACCATATCCTGGATCTCCTCCACGCCTACTGCGCGTGTGCCGCTCTGCACCTTTTTCACGATCAGCTCTGCCACTGCGTCGATCTGATAGTCACTCAGGCGATGGATCCGGTCCACCTCCTGATTGGCCTTGCGAATCGCATTCACGATCTTGGCCGCATCAAAGGATACCTCTTCGCCGCTTCGTTTGATCACGTTTACACGCACTTCTGTTTCCATATGCATTCTCACCCCTGGAGTCACTTCTCCACCAAATATTGTTTTCGTTTTTTGCAGCCGCACTATATATTGCGCTACTATATTACTGCAAACGATCCTGAAAGGAAAGATGGCAAAAGTGGAAAATCGGCTTTCGTTTTTCGTGAAAGGGCTTGTGCAGGATATACATGCCCGGGAAAGTCAAGCTGAACTTTGTTACATTTCTGTGACGGGTCCTCGATCGGCCCGGACATGTATGTATATGTTTTTCCTCGCTGTTCTATCTCTAAAAGGGGCGGCATGCAGGCACCCCGGGGGCGGTGAATATTACCGTTCAACCCGGGCCCACTC
>CAMOSN010000096.1 GCA_946624935.1 uncultured Lachnospiraceae bacterium
CTGCGCTTATAGATGCAGAGATTATTTTCTGCGCTCATAGATACAGAGATTATTTTCTGCGCTTATTCATGATACTGTCGAGCAGCACGGCCGCGACGATCAGGACACCCTTACACACCGTCTGCCAGTAGGACTGCACGCCCAGCAGGTTCATGCCGTTGTAGATCAGACCAATGATGATGATACCCACCAGTGTACCCGGCATTGTGGAAACGCCGCCCGCAAAGGAGGTACCGCCGATTACGCACGCTGCGATCGCATCTGTCTCATATCCGACACCAATGTTCGGCTGGGAAGCATTGATCTTGGCGGTCATGATCAGGGAGGCAATTCCGGTGCAGAACGCGGAGATCACATACGTAAATACCGTGATCCAGTACACATTTACACCCGACGCCACAGCTGCGTCGCGGTTGCCGCCGATCGCATATACATAGCGGCCGAAGCGCGTCCAGTGCATCAGAATGTAGGCGATGATAAACAGGACCACCAGAATGATCCCGGGGATCGGAACCTTTCCGATCTTTCCAAGACCGATCTTCGTAAATGCAGATACGGCTACCGGGAAGGCCGCGCCACCCGAAAGCGCTGTTGCCAGACCGCGGATGACCAGCTGCATCGCCAGCGTTACCACGAACGGGAACATCTGGAACTGTGCGATCATCAGGCCAGTGATCAGTCCGAGTGCAGCACAGGTGGCAACACCTGCCAGGCATGCGAGCGGAATGCTCTTCGTCGACTGCAGCACCAGGCCGGCCACAACGGATCCCCAGGCCAGCAGTGCGCCTACCGTCAGGTCAATGCCGCCGGCTGTGATGACGATACACATTCCAAGTGCGATACATCCGTTGATGGATACTGTCGAGATGACATTCAGAATATTGTTCATCGACAGGAAGTTCTTTGTGGTCAGAGACAGCAGAACGATCATCGCCAGCATGATGAATACGATTCCGTATTTCTTAAAGAACATCTGCCGCTGATAGGTTTTGTTTTCGTTGATCCTGGATCCCATATCTTTCCTCCCTGCCTGTTAATTGCCGAATTCCTTTGCCAGAATGGTTTCCTGCGTCACCTTACCGCTGCGGATATCCTCCTGGAACAGTTCACCGTTGATCCTTCCTTCATGATACACCAGCAGGCGGTCACTCATCGCCATGACCTCCGGAAGCTCCGAGGAGATCATAATGATCGCAAGACCCTGCTTTGCGAACTCACACATCAGGTTGTAGATCTCCGACTTCGCGCCTACGTCCACGCCTCTGGTCGGTTCATCCAGGATGAGCACCTTCGGATTGGACATCAGCCACTTGGCCAGAACCACCTTCTGCTGATTGCCGCCGGAAAGGGAGATCGCATCGGCATCCAGAGACGCCGCCTTAACGGTCAGCATATCCGCATACTTCTTATTCTCCGTTTTTTCACGCGCCTTGTTCAGCAGAAGCCCTTTCTGATGAACCGGAAGATTCGGGAGTGAAATATTCTCGTTGATCGACCGGTACAGGCACAGGCCATATTTGCGTCGGTCCTCATTCACCATCGCAATTCCGTTCCGGATCGCCTGTTTCACATTCCTGTTGCGGATCTCCTTACCTTCAAGATAAATGTGACCGCTCTCAAGCGGATCCAGTCCGAAAATGGCACGCATCGTCTCGCTGCGGCCGGCTCCTGCCAGGCCTGTCAGTCCGAGAATCTCCCCGGAGCGCACTTCAAAGCTGATATCGGAAAACCCTTTTCCGGTAAGCCCTTCCACCTTGAAGACCACATCTCCGATCGGGCAATTCTTCTCCGGATAGACATTGCCGACCTCACGGCCCACCATCATGGATATCAGAGACTGCTCCGTCACCTCGCTGATCGGCTTGCAGTCGATGAACCGTCCGTCACGAAACACGGAGACCGTATCACAAATGCTGAAGATCTCTTCCATACGATGGGAGATGTAGACGACACTTACGCCCTGCTCCTTCAGCTGATGAATGGTCTCGAACAGCCGCTGTGTTTCGTCATTATCCAGTGAAGAGGTCGGCTCATCCATGATCACCAGCTTGGCGTTTGTGTTTACCGCCTTCATGATCTCGATCATCTGTGCCTGTGCCAGCGTCAGATCCCCCACCAGCATGGTCGGGCTGATGTGGAAATTGAACCGTTCAAGGATCTGCACGGCTTTCCGGTTCGTCTCCTTTTTGTTCAGGAAGATCCCGTTCATGTCCTCGTTATGCAGGAAAATGTTCTCCGCCACCGTCAGATGCGGTTCCGGGTTCAGCTCCTGATGGATCATGGTGATCCCCTTTTTGATCGCTTCCGCGGGTCCATTCACCTTATAGGGCTGTCCTTCGAACAGGATCGTTCCGGAATCGGCCTTGTGCAGCCCGATGATCGCCTTCATCAACGTAGACTTGCCGGCACCGTTTTCCCCTACGAGCGCGTGTACCTCGCCGCGCCGGATGTGAAGCTCCACGTCCTGAAGTGCTTTTGTTCCACCGAAGGATTTGGACAATCCTTCACATTCCAGAATATAGTCGTTGCCTCTGCCTTCTGCCATGAGTGAAACTCCTTTGAATCGGTTGGAATTGTACTGCAGGTTTCCTTAATTGCGTTAAATAATTTATTGGTTTAATAATATTGGGTTTTTCGTTCACTGTCAATCAATATTCAGGCATTATTCCGTGCCAGCCGCATTTTTGGCATTTTCTCCACTTTCCGTCCTGATTTTTTAGTAAGAATCCTCAACATCAGACATGGCTGCTCATCCAGGAGATTTCCGAAACTGCCGCCTGCCGCACGGTTTAAGATGTCCGGTGCATGCCGTCACTTTCCCTGCGCATGCTCCAGCAGGAAATCCAGCGTCAGCTGATTATATTTCTCCAGCTGCTCCCAGTGCTGTACATGTCCGCCCTCCGGCGCCAGATAAAGCCGCGCACCCGGAATGGCCTTCGCCATTGCTTCCGACTCCGGGACCGGCACAAACAGGTCCTTCTCTCCGCCTACGATCAGCGTCGGAGCCTGAATCTTTGCGAGCTCCTCGCGGATGTCAAATCCGAGGATCGCATTGCACTGTGCCTTGAAGGCATAGGACGGCATCGGATACGGATACGCCATGTCGGCCTGCTCGGCCTCGAGCATGAATGCTTCATCCGTTTCCTGGAAGGGCTGCGCGAAGATGATCCACTGGGTCAGCCTTCCTGCGGTGACCGGGTCCAGCTGCCCGTTGGCCTCCCGCAGGATCTCGATTGCTCTGCGGAAGCTTACGCAGCAGTGGGAGAAGGTATTGGTCAGCACCAGGGAACGCACCCGCTGCGGGTAATGCACCGCCAGATACTGTGCGATCGCACCCCCCATGGAGATACCGTTGACATGTGCCGATTCGATCCCCAGTGCATCCAGCACACCGATTGCGTCCTCCGCCATCTCCCGGATCGTGTAAGCATAGGACACCGGCTTGTCCGACTGTCCTGCCCCGCGGTTGTCGGGTGCGATCACATGGAAGTGCTTTTCATATGCCGCGATATGCGGTGCCCATTTACTGCCCGGGGCTCCCAGTCCCATCAGAAGCAGCAGCGGCTCCCCGCTTCCGCTCTCCTCATAGCTGATGGTGATCCCGTTTGCTTTGCATTTTCCGGTCATCTTCTGCTCCCTCCCTCTTCACACTCTTCAGGGTCGTTTTTCATTCGATCAATCTCTCTCCGGACGGTCCCAGTCGCCCTTGTACAGGTCTCTGGGTGCCTTGTCACATCCTTCGAACCAGGGCAGCTCCTTCTTCATCCGCTCGAGTACCGGTTCATAGGAAAAATCCGTCAGCGGCAGGTCCACACGGCGGTTGTCCAGCGCACTCAGGCAGATCGCTTCCAGAATCTCATAGCCATGGCAGGCTGTCTCGATATTGCAGGAATGCACCTTACGGTCATCATCCAGCCAGTCCGCGTACTCGGTGTAATAAGGAGTCTGGATCTCCTTCTCCTGGAAATGATACCATCCGGGATTCTTTCCGGTGACCAGCTTCCCGCCCGTAGCCGGGCTGCATTCTCCCCAGAAACCGTCCGTCTCGGCATAGCCATAGCCGTTTTCTCCCCATACAGTCAGACGATTGTCCGAATCGCGGTACATGTCGGGGTTGTGCTGTTCTGAAAAATAGCCGATCTCCAGGTATCCTCTTGTCCCGTTCTCGAACAGGATCTCCCCGAACAGGAAGTCCGGCGATGGATGATCATCCTGCAGCGTTGCAGGCCCGTGCACATGCCCGATCACCGACTTCGCACGGCAGCCGCCGTTGGCCCAGATGATATAATCCATGTAATGGGTCCCAAGCTGTGCCATCCAGGGCTGGCATTCCGCGAAGATTTTCTTGATCTTTCCGAAATCGCCGCGGTCCACCTTTTCCTTCAGTGCCTGCATCTGTGAGAGATATTTCTGCTGATGGCACACCACCGCCTTGATCCCATTGTCCACGCACAGCTGTGTCATCTTCCTGGCTTCCGTCATGTCCTCCGCCATCGGTTTTTCAAAGGACACGGCTTTGATGTTGTATTTTACGGCCAGCTCGATCATGGACAGGCGCAGGTTCGGATAGGTCACAAACACGAACACCTCGGGGGTCGTCTGTTTCAGCATCTCCTCCACATCGGTAAACATGGGTACCTGCAGTCCGAACTTTTCCGACACTGCCTGCATGACATCCTCGCGGATATCACAGATCCCGACCACCTCGTAGCGGTCCGGGTTTTCTAAAATTCCCTTCAGGTGCGTTTTCCCGCGCACCCCTAATCCCATGATTGCAACGGTATGTTTTTTCATGATTCCATCTCCTGTTATCTCTTCTGCGATGCTTACCAGATGCTCTTCATATAGGCTCCGTCCGCCAGGACCACGCCGTCGGAATCGGCTACGGCATCGGGGGACTCATCCTCCGTCATGATCCATCCGCGGTAGTCCGTTTCCTTCAGGAAATCCACAATGGATTTGAAATCAATGATCCCGGTACCCATTGTCGCCCACACATGATCAGCCGTCATATCCTTGAAATGAACATGCTGCACGATGTCACGATGTTCACGGATCACCTTCAGCGGATCGATCCCGCCGTTTGCCATATGCCCTACGTCCGGACAGTATCCGATCCCTTTTGTGTAAAGCGTATCGAACATGATGTGGTAGTCGCTCTCATAGCGGAAGATCGAATTCTCCCCGGAGTTGGGATGGAACACCGATACGATCCCCTCTTCTGCAGCGCGCTGCGCGATGGCCGCCAGACAGGAAAGCTGATTTTTCTGTTTTTCGTAAAGATGGTGCTCCCGCACCGGATCGGCCGCAACATGCCCGAGCATCAGCTTCGCAGTCGGGAAGTGTTTCAGGAAGGAAATCGTGTAATCGGCGCTTTCCTTTTCCGCCGCTGTTTCCTCCCCCAGGAGCCAGTCCTCATGCAGCACCACTGCCGCAAGGGTAATGCCCTCACGATCCAGCAGCTCCTTCAGCGCTCCCGGATCCTTAAAATAGTCGCCCAGCATGCAGGTTTCCGCCTCCACGCCGGTGAAGCCTGCCTGCTTTAGCACCTGCACCATGTGCGGCATTTTCCCGCCGAACTTTGGCAGGTTCATCTGCCAGGGATAGGTCTGGCTGCCGTATTTAATCATTGACATTCTTTTTCTCCTTTTAAGTGAAACCTGGGCGTGATCCGCCTTCCGAAAACATGGTTCATTCCGTCAATGTTCATCGTTATCAGAATGGTTCGCTGGAAATTTGTAATTAAAGCACGTTTATTCCATTTAAGATTATAGTATTTTCGTGCATATTGTCAAGTCTCTTTATCTATATTCGATTAATTTATTGTCGTTTTGATGCATTTTAAAAGTTCAGCGAATTGATTTTACTGAATAAATATGCTATGCTATTGAAAAAGGAATGATCTGTAGTCCGCTACAGTCTAAAAAGAAAACAGGGGATGAAACAGTTTATGAAACAGGAAGGATATAATCAGGAAGCGATCCAGTCGATGAATCGCACCCTCATTCTGCAGTATCTGCAGCAGGAAAAAATGTGTTCCAGGGTCCGGCTTGCCCAGCTGTCCGGGCTGAAGCAGGCAACCATTACGAATATCATCAATGACTTTATCTCCTGGGGAATCGTAGAGGAAATGGGGCTGATGGGCGGACAGCGCGGCCGGCGGGCGATCGCAATTCGCCTGGAGCAGGAGCGCTTTGCCGTGATCGGTGTGCGGCTTGCACGTCAGTTCTTTGATGTCGGGCTGTTCACCCTGAGCGGGGAGCTCGTCGGAGAGCGCGTGCGCACCCCCATCACAGACAATGCACCGCAGGCAGTACTTGACGGGATCGCCCGGTCCGTCCTGGCCATGATCCATGCTGCCTCCGGCAGGCAGATCCTGGCCGTCGGAGTGGCCGTACCCGGCCCTTACTATGCAAAAGAAGGGATCATCGAAGACGTATTCCCCGGCTGGGAAAAGATCTGTGTCCCGGAAGAGCTGCGCTCTCAGATCCCGCTCCCCGTATGTATGGAGCACGATGCGAATGCCGGAGTTCTGGCCGAACGGCTGCTGGGGGATCATGACCGCAAATATGAAACCATTGTCTACCTGGCGATCGGTCAGGGCATCGGCGCCGGCATTTACCACAACGGGCAGATCTTCCGCGGTTCCACCGGTATTGCCGGTGAAATCGGGCACATCAGCATCAACCTGGACGGTCCGGTGTGCTCCTGCGGCAACCGGGGCTGCCTGACGGCTTACGCCTCCACCATCGCACTGACCAACCGGATCAACCTGGCCAGGCAGAAAATCGATCCGGCCGCGAAACTGCTGACCTGGCAGGACCTTACCGGAGATTCCGAAAATGCACCGGAAAACGACCCGGTCATCCGTGAAGAATTCGACCGCAACATCCGCTACCTGGCCGCCGGAATCAACAGTCTGATCTACTCTTACAATCCGGATCTGATCATCATCGGCGACGAGATCCTCGCCCTCGACAAAAAAATAGCAGACGATCTCGCCGACCGTCTGATTTATCTGAAGCGTCACAGTGATAAGAAAAAGGTCCTGGTGCGCGCCAGCTCCTTTGACATGGACCCCGCCTTTGTAGGCGCCGCAGAGGTCGCCATCGATTACGTATTCCACCACCTAGGTGTATTCTGGCAGTGAAATCGTGCGGAAGGAAGCGCGCGTGCGCATACTCGCGTAGCGTTTATTCTTCATCGCGAGCTTGAACTACACGATGAAGACGAAATTGTTGTTGTGCGCGTATCCCATGACTGAAGTCACGGGTATTGCGCGATGAAGAATAAAACCACGAGCATGAGCCATGGCTCTGTCCTCGTGGCTCACCCGTGGCTCATGCCTGCCCGCAGCTGTTGCTCTTCATGAATTCTCACACAGGATCTGCCGAAGCGAATTGAGTGAACTGGTGTGAGATCGGACAACCGTCGTTTTGTTCCCCACATTTCCCAGCGCTGTCTGTACCATCTTGTGCGATACCGTATGGGTAAACAGGATGAGCAGATCCGGCTCACCGATCCGGCACTTCATGCAATTATTGAACTTGCAGAATACCTTTGCATGACATCCATGCTTCCTGCACAGGTTGATATACTCCCGCTCCATACATTCATTTCCGCCGATGATCACTACGCTCATCCACTCACCTGCCTTTCCCGATCCGGTCTCCCCCTGATCGAATCCGAACAAATCCATTCACGTTTCCGCTCATCTTGCCACCGCCAGCTTTGCAAGCGGTACACCCCTTCGAAATGCCTTACAGTAGATCCGGGTACATGTTCGAAACTGTTCAAACCGGATCCTGGAAGCCTCCGGGTCGCCGTACACCTTCCACACACCGGTCAGTTTACTGTTCTCTCCGTGATTCTCAATGAACCCCAGAACATCCTCCGGCGGATACCCCAGAAACAGGCCGATCTCATGCGGAAAGTCCTCACTGTTTTGCAGCTTCTGTACCAGAATGCGCAGACAGTCCGCCCTGTAAGCGCGGTTTCCCTTCTGCTCCACCAGGAGCCTGCGTTTTTCTTCCTTCCCTGACGCCGTTTGATAACCGCACTTTTCCAGAATCCTGCGGCTTGAAGGCTTTGACAGATCCTCCAGCAGCATCTGCGGCCGGTACAGATAGATCAACACCCGCCTGGACATATACTTCAGCGGAAGCATGCAAAGTCCCTTGTCCCGAAGCAGTCCATTCAGCCTGCGTACATCCGAGAGCACTTCCTCGCGTGACTGATAAGGGCAGGAGATCAGATTTCCTGTCTTCAGACCCGCTAATGTAGGAGCCCCATGTTCCAGTATCAGATCATCCGACATCGTGTTCCTCCTCTCCTGCCCGTTCAATATTCAAGAACGCCTGGTTTCGCAGCAGCTTCCCTACTTATGCAAGAACCGCACCAAGCTTCCTGCACTTGCTTTCCCCCTCATCGTCCGGCGTTTCGTTTACAATCACACTGGGAGCGGCAAGTGTAATCCCGGCATTTGCACAGCGCTCCTCCCAGGCATTCATCCAGTCACCATCACCCCAGCCATAGGAACCGAACAGTACAACCTTCTTACCGGCCAGTGCACCTTCCATCTTCGCAAGAACAGGTTCAAATGTGGTATCTTCCAGCTCCTCGTCTCCCATCGCCGGGCATCCGAGTGCAAATGCATCAAACTGCTCCGTCTGATCCACCGGAAAACTCTCCACCTCAAAAAGCTGCACATCCGCGCCGGCTGCCTTTGCTCCCTCCAGAACCGCTTTGGCCATCGCCTCGGTATTGCCTGTGCCGCTCCAATATACAACTGCTGCTTTCGCCATGATCTTG
>CAMOSN010000097.1 GCA_946624935.1 uncultured Lachnospiraceae bacterium
GGTCAGGCACAGGAGCATCCGGCAGGCGCCAGACACGGTGCAGCCGGAGGGTGTGCGTTATTTCGGAAGAATCCGGCAGCCAAACGGCAGCTTTCGCACCAGAAAGGTGAGTGCGATCACGACGGCACCGATCAGCCACGGCGCCCCGAGGCGATAGAGGATGGAAAAAGGATTTACGGAAAGCTCCTTCTCCAGAACGCGCAGGAAGAACCAGTGCAGCAGATAAAGACTGAAGGTATAGCCGGAAAGGAAACGGATGATGCGGGAAGCATTCCTGTTTGCGGACAGGATGCGGCCCGTATCTTTGATTGCAAGAAAAACACCGGCAGACCACATGATGCAGGGAACATTTGTGTAATCCTTGAAGGTCGAATCAATTTCCCCTGCTGCGATGGAGTAGTTCCAGGTTCCGAAAAACTGCAGCAAAAAACCTGCAATGGCAGCCGCGAAAATCAGGATCTTTGCCTTTTTGCCTGGCTCATATTCGGTAAGAAGCCATCCGATCGGCAGAAAAATCAGATACTTGGAGACGACACTGATCGTATAGGGGTGCGGGAGCTTTGATCCGGAAAGCGTGATCAAAAATGGAATCAGATGATTGAGCGCAAAGCCCCCCACTGCGAGATAGGTAAATACCGTTTTGCGTTTCGTCGGCTCTACGGCAGCGAAGAGCGGAATGCACAGATACACCTTAAAGAGGGTCGGGAAGTACCAGTATACGCTCAGAAGTGTTCCCTTCAAAAGACCGTCGCGGATCATAACGGTATTGACCGTATCGGAGGAAATGTTGTGCAGGTACTGCACCTGGAAAGCAAGCGCAAACAGACTCCAGAAGCAGTAGGGAATCACCGTTTTGAAAAACCGCCTGCGAAAAAAGACAAGGAGTCCGTACCGGTCAAAAAAATTCAGAAGGGTCGCGCCGGAGATCATGAAAAATACGGGAACCGCAAAATAGAAGAAGCATTCGATAAAATTGGCAGTGATCCAGTATCGCGCATTCGGATCAAAGGTCCAGAAACAGCTGTTGGAATGCAGTGTTACAACGGCGAGCGCACTGATCACGCTGGCCAGTGAGAGAAAAAAGGTGTCCGGATGAGCGGGACGCCCTTCCGATGCAGCCTGGTTCATAGGGAAACCTCCAAAGAAACAGATTTTTCCTTAAGTATAGCGGCGGAGGAGTGATCTGTAAAGGCGGCCCTGTTTGACGCAGATGGAGGACCTGTTGTATACTGTGTACAGTGTGTATACTGTACACAGTATACAGTCAGAATCTGCGATGGCAGGTCTTTCGAAGGAGAAATGGGATGATCTATATTGAAATGAACGGACGGCTGGGCAATCAGATGTTCCGCTATGCGTTCGGAAGATGGCTGCAGATCAGGGGCAGAGCGGAGGGAAATACCGCCGGAAATAAGCTGGTGATGGATTTCTCCAATATCGAGATGGAGCAGAAGCGCTCTGCGATGCCCGGCTGGGAGGATTCCCTTGCACACTTTCAGACAGTGCCTTACGGGCACTGGCAGGGAAAAGGAAAGCCGCTTTCGAAGGCAACCAGTATTCCGGAACGGGCAATGCTCGGACTGATCTGGGCGGTGGACCGCCTGCTGGGACGGGGGGATACCATGCGGAGGCTGAAATGGCGCAGGCGTTTTCTGCCATGGCTGAACCGTCATGGATTGTATATCCTGTTCGTCGGCTATGATTATGACTTTACACTGCCCCGTAAAAAAAATAAGTTTGTGAACGGGCCTTTTGAATGTGCCAGATACTGTGAGGAGATCCGACCGTATCTGCGCAGGGAGTTTCAGCCGAAATATCCGGTTCTGGAAAAGAACATCCCACTGATGGAACAGATCACCTCCGCCAATTCGGTATGTGTGACCGTCCGCCGCGGCAATTATCTGGAGTATCCGGCGTTAAATGTATGTGACGCATCCTATTTTGAACGGGCGATGGAAAAAATGAAGGAGCTTATAAAGGATCCGGTCTTTTTTCTGTTCTCCGATGATGTGCAGTGGGTCAGGGAAAACATTCATGTTCCGGGACCGGCAGTGTATGAGAGCGGCGATGATCCGGTGTGGGAAAAGCTGCGGCTGATGGTCTCCTGCAGACATTTTATCATCTCCAATTCGACCTTCAGCTGGTGGGCCCAGTTTCTGGGAGAAGCTCCGGATAAGGTCGTGATCGCCCCGGATCACTGGGTGAATGCTCCCTATCAGCCTCCGCTTGCGCAGGAAAACTGGATCCGTGTGAAGGCTTGAGGAATCTTCGGAGCAGAATCGGCGGAATGCGGGCCGGCTGATTTGAAAAACTGAGAAACGGTGGGAGGATATGTGCATGGAGCGACATGCGGTTCTGATCGTGACCTACAACCGGGCTGCCCTGCTGCGCGAATGTGTGGAGGCGGTCCTGGCACAGAAAAAACCCTATGATGCGATCGTGATCGTGGATAATGCAAGCACGGATGACACTCCCGTCTATCTGGACAGCTTAAAGGACAGGGAAGGGGTGTTCATTGTCCGGGAAAAGGAGAACCTGGGAGGAGCCGGCGGCTTTGAACAAGGCCTTCGTTATGTACACACGCTGCACTGCGACTGGATCACCATCATCGATGATGACGCCATTCTGGAGCCGGATTTTCTGGAGCAGATCGGCAGAGCAATTGAAAAGTACGGGCAGAACTATGCATGCTTTGCGGGGGTGCCGCTGACGGACGGCATCCGAAGAGGTCACCGCCGCCGTGTCCAGGGAAAGCTGATCAAAAAAGAAAAGGCCGTTCCCTATGAGGAATACCGGAAGGAAAGCTTTTCCTGCGAGATCGGATCCTTCTGCGGGCTGGTCATGGCCGATCGCCTGATCGGGAAGATCGGATACCCCGACGGGCGTTATTTTATCTGGTACGACGATACGGAGTACTGCCTGCGAATCGCACAGCATACGAAGATCCTCAACTGGAACAGGGCCGTGATCGAACACAAGGCCGTGGTCGACGCGGGCGGAAGCTATGTTGCCGGATGGAAGGAATATTACGGGATCCGGAACCGGATCCATATGTCCTTAAAGCATTATGGGCGAATGACAACGACATATATTATCCTGAAAAAGCGGGTCAAGGGGCTGTTGCTTGCGGCGCGGCTTGTGTTAAAGGGTCAGCCGGGGCCTGCACGGGCGGCCTGCTGCCTGTACCGGAGTGCGATCCGGGACGGGAAGAAGGGTGCGCTGGGACTGCACCCGGTGTATCGTCCGGGATACAGAGCCGATCCATGAAGCAGACCCGTGTATTCAGGGGAACATTTTTATATAAGGATATCAGAACAGAATGATATCCGACAGAGGAAGATAAGAATGGGAAACAGGAAGGAAGAAGCACTCACACTTGCGGATATCCAGAAATGCTGCCTGGGCATCGTGGCTGATGTTGACCGGGTGTGCCGGGAAAACGGAATCGAATACTCCCTGTGCGGAGGCTCCGTGATCGGTGCACATCTTTATCAGGGGTTTATTCCCTGGGATGATGATATTGACCTGATGATGACCAGGGAACACTATGATCGTTTCCTCAGCCTTTATCCGAAGAATGCCGGCGAAGGCTATCATCTGCATCACTATTCCACGGATGGTACGGAAAATCTGCCGGCACTCTTCTGCAGAGTGGAGGATGTGCGGACAAGCATGCATGAGCAGATCGCAAGAGGGGAGCGCGACGGCCATGTATTCATCGACGTTACGGTGATGGATCAGGTGCCGACGAAGCTTTATTTTAAACTGGCCAGGCTTTATGCCGGGTACACCTATACCTTTCTTTACCGGCAAAACGGGATGACGCCAGGAACCGGATGGAAAAAGGCTGCATTTTCACTGGCGGGACTTCTGGCCGGCAGGGGCGACCTGGCAGCGCGGTATGCGAAGCTGGAGAATTATCTGCGTACACACAGTGCAGGACGGAAAACCAGATATTGTGCAGAGCTGCTTTCCGCCGCTTATTCGGGAATTCTGTATGAGCAAAGAGTTTTTATGCATTACAGGGACATTGCTTTTGAAGGGTTGAAGCTGCGGATCGTGCGGGATTACATGGATTATCTGTATATGCGGTACGGACGCAGGGAGTTTTCCAGAGAGGTTCCGGAGGATCAGCGTCAGGCGCAGCATATCAAAAGCATGCAATCTGTGGAAGATTGAGAGGGCATTTGAATCATGGCTGTTCAACATGGAATTTGGAGCATTCTTCTGGCAATTATTTATCTGCTGATCGTTCCGATGGGATGCGGACTGATTTATCGGGGAAGGATGAAAAGCCCGGAGGATGTGCTGTCAGCTTATCTGGCAGGAATGGTGCTGATGTGTGCAGCATTTCAGCTTGTAGCAGTGCCGATGATCCTGCTGCATCGTTCTTTGCACCTGACCCTGTGGCTGTGGCATGCAGTGCTTGCCGGAGGACTGGCATGTCGCTGTGCCTGCCTGAAGCGGAAAAAAACAGATATGAAGGATTCACAGCAGCCACCGAGCAATGAAATGGAGGCCGTATTTTACGAGTCCGGGATGAAGAAGGAACGGCCGGAGGAAATGCCCTGGAAGGAGCTTCTGCTGGGACTGATCGTGATGGTACTGCTTTTGCTGCAGTGCGGCTTCTATATTTTCGGCGTTCATATTGATGACGATGATGCCAGATATGTGGCGAATGCGGTGGAGGCCTATGAGACGGACACTATGTATCACTATCATCCGAATACCGGGCAGGAGATGGACTATTTCATGGGAGAGATCACAAAGGAAGTGGCCTCTCCGATCATGATTTTTTACGCGGGAATCAGCCGGTTGACAGGGGTTCACCCGACGATTATGATTCACACCGTCTGGCCGGTGATCTGGCTGTGCCTGGGCTATATTGTACTCTGGAAACTGTCCGGTGTAATGGCAGGGACTGACCTGACAAAGCGGCTGTTTTTTCTTGTGATCTGTATGGGTCTGATGATTTGGGGGAATACAAGCCTGCGGCAGGGGCCGGTGTTTATTCTGACCAGGCTGTGGCAGGGAAAATCACTGATCCCGGCGGTGATTGCCCCATGCTTTCTATATCTGTATCTTCGCGGGCGGCGCGGTGGATGGCGGTATTATGCAGATCTTCTGGGACTGTCGATGTTTGCATGTCTTGGGTCGGGCATGGGTATTGTGCTGGCAGCCTTTTACATTGCCCTGATTGCAATCCTGCATGCCTGTCAGGAGAAAAACATATGTCTGCTGATCGGCGGAGGGTTGTGTGCAGTTCCGAATGTGTGTTATGCAGTGGTGTACGTGCTTGCCTGGAGGGTCATTCTGAAATAATCAGATGCCAGTAAGTTACACATGATGTGTGAAATGTCTGTTACGAAGATGACGGAAGGGTGTCCCTCTGCCCGAAAAGAGGAGCGGGAGAACAGGATGATACAAAACTTTGCAACCAGTTTTATGCAGTACTTCGGAACGCCTAGAGCCCTTCTGGTACCAGGCTTGGCGCTGCTGTGCCTGCTTGTTTTTCGGAAACGGCTGCGTTTAGCCGGAAAGCTGCTGGCCCTTCTTGCCGGTCTTGCCATAGCGCTCGGCAATCCTTTGTCACAGGCTGCCTGGAAAAAACTGATCGAGGAGCATGTGTACTGGAGAAGCTACTGGCTGCTGCCTTCGATTCCAATGTTTGCTTATGTATTCACGGAACTGGTGTGGATGACGAAGCAAAGGATGCGGGTGGCAGTGATCGCAGCCGGGACGGCTGCGGCTGTGTGCGGCGGCGGAAACATGTACAGTCAGAAAAGCGGTTTTTTTTCAAGAGCTGAAAATGCATATAAGATTCCGGGTGTCAGCTGCCGGATTGCGGAATACCTGGTGGAAAATGTCGGAGAGACAAAGGCGCTGGTCCCGGATTCTCTTTACTGCTATCTGCGTCAGTACAGCGCAAAAATCAATCTGGTATACGGAAGAAATATAGATGGGTTTACTTCGGTCGTAACCTCCAAATCCCTTCATAAGCTGCACGGCCTGATGTGGCAGCCGCCCTATAAGGTTAAGAGTATTCTGAAGCGTGCGAAGAAGCGCAATTGTGATATTGTAATTTTCCTCAGTGACTGGGAGAAGAGTGCAGATCCGTCGGACTGCGGCTATACACTGCTGGAGACGATCGGAAACTACGAAATATATCAGATAAGCGAGAATACAGCAAAAGCAGCTGATGAATGAGAAAACCGGCTTATTGCAAAGGCGGACAATAAAAAGGAAATAGTATGAAAACACAAAAACATGTGTTTATCATCGGCTCCAAGGGAATTCCTGCATCGTACGGTGGTTTCGAGACCTTTGTACAGGAGTTGGTGCGAAGAAAAACGGATGAGCAGATCTGCTATCATGTGGCATGCAGCGCGGCACCGGATTCGAACTTCAAAAAGGGGGAGATCTTTCCCTGCTTCCAGGCGGAGTGCTTTTATATCCCGATGAGGCCGATTGGACCGGCCAGGGCGGTCCTGTATGATCTGGAGGCTCTTGCGTGGACGCTTCGTTATATCCGGAAAAACCGGATTCGTGGAGCAGTCGTTTACATTCTGGCCTGCAGAATCGGACCATTTCTGGGCCGATATGCAGCGCTGCTGAAGCGCGAGGGAGCCCAGGTGCTGCTCAATCCGGACGGACATGAGTGGAAACGCGCCAAATGGAATCGGGCGATCCGGGCATACTGGAAATATTCGGAAGGAAAAATGGTGATGTCCGCCGATC
The DNA here is from genome assembly GCA_946624935.1 of uncultured Lachnospiraceae bacterium. Classification (GTDB taxonomy): domain Bacteria; phylum Bacillota; class Clostridia; order Lachnospirales; family Lachnospiraceae; genus Merdiplasma. The sequence goes on from CAMOSN010000097.1 coordinate 6,739, forward strand.
AGATCATCTGCGACAGCAAGGCCATTGCCCGGTATATCCGGAAAACCTATCCGCATGCGCACGGGCAGATTCGGTATTTGTCATACGGTTCGGATGTCTCGGACGAATGTCCGCCGGCACAGGTGCAGGAACGCACCGGGCGCTGGCTGAAGGAGAAGGGACTGGAGCCGGAGGGGTACTACCTGATCGTTGGGCGGTTTGTCCCGGAAAACAATTATGAGACGATTTTGCGTGAGTTTGTCCGGTCTGATACGAAAAAAAAGCTTGCAATCATCAGCAATGTAGAAGAAAATAAGCTGTACAGGGAGCTTGCGGTGCGTACAGGGTTTGAACAGGATCCCAGAGTTCTTCTGGCCGGAACGGTCTATGACCGGGAATTGCTGAGAGGAATCCGGGAGAATGCATTTGCCTATATCCACGGGCATGAAGTGGGCGGGACCAATCCCAGCCTGCTCGAGGCGCTTGGAAGCACGAAGGTCAATCTCCTGTATGATGTTTCCTTCAACCGTGAGGTTGGCAAGGATGCAGCGCTCTACTGGACCAGGGAGAGCGGAAGTCTCCGGAAGCAGATGGTATTGTGTGAGCAGATGACCGCACAGGAGCGGGAAGCATATTCCCGGAAGGCGAGGGATCGGATCCGGTGTGCATACTCCTGGGAGAAGATCGTACGCGATTATGAGCGGTTGTTTCATTCTGTGTAAATATACATGAGCAATCCGGACAGCAGTAGTAACGGCAGCAACGAAGAGGATTTGCAGAAAGGAAGGACTTTATGGAAATGAAACGATTTACAAAATGGCTGGCAGCGGCAATGACAGCAGGGGCTCTGCTTACATGTGCTCCGGCTGAAATCGGCGGAGGAATGACAGCGACAGCAGCCACAGCAGCGCAAACTGCCCTGAATAAGAAAAGCATCGTGCTGGATGTGAAGCAGAAGCAGAAGATCACTTTAAAAAACGCATCCGGAACGATCGTCTGGAAGTCCGGAAACACAGCTGTAGCGAAGGTAAAAGGCAGCGGAAAGAATGCTCTGATCACGGCGGGCACCAAGACCGGAAAAACGACAATTACCGCCACAGTCGGCGGGAAAAGCTATAAATGCAGCGTCAATGTTTATAAGTTTGCGCTGTCTTCTAAGAAGCTGAACCTGAAGAGCGGGAAAAAAGCCACGCTGACGCTGAAAAATGCATCGAAGGCATCGATTACCTGGAAATCCTCCAAGCCCGAAGTGGTAGAAATCCTGAAGGTGAACAAAAACAAGGTTCGTTTGCAGGCAGGCACAAAGACCGGAAGCGCAAAGGTGACTGCGAAGGTTGGCAGTAAGACCTATACCTGCACCGTGAAGGTGAAGCTGAATTCCATAGCCGGATCCTGGTCAGGCAGCCAGTTTATCAAGAGCAATGGCACTGTGCTCTCCGGCGGGGCTTATCCAATCGGAAACAGCTATTATGTATTTGATGAAAATGGGTATCTGGTCACGGAAGGATGGCATAATATCAATGGGTACTGGTATTATGCCAACAGTCAGGGGAAAACGACAGCCGGCGGATGGGCCGACGTCAGTGATATGACCAGTACAGAGTATTGGGCAAATTATACCTATTACCACGATAAAAAATATTTTGACAGCGAAGGGCGCTGGGATATGCGCAAAGCGAACAAGGTTGTATGGGATGAGGTGTATGAAGTCGTCACTGCGAGAAGAGAGGACTGTAAGAGCGATCAGCAGCCGCAGGGTGTGTATGTGCTGACTCCGAAAAAAGGGAAAACCGGCTACTACCAGTGGATCATGAAGGACAGTGTCAAGTTCGATGATAATCGCCCGATTTATGCGGTAAAGAGTAAGGTGTATGTTGCATTCGGCGCACCCTACAGCATTCAGCTCAAGGATATTGAGCTTTCGGTCGCGGAAGATAGCGATCCGATGGTAAGCAAGGTGTTGAACCGGGTATCACATGTGGTTGGCTGGGTCGGCAGCAAGACGATTATGTATCCATGAGATATGATCCCGGATATATGATG
>CAMOSN010000098.1 GCA_946624935.1 uncultured Lachnospiraceae bacterium
GCGCTGTCCGGACGGTTTCGGGCTTTTTATGCTTTCCGCGGAAAGCATAGTACAGAGGCAGTCCGATCGATGGCAGGAGATAAACCAGCAGCAATGCGTAGAACAGCGTTCCGAAAAGCGGCATCTCCTGCAGAATACCGTTTTCATCCACGCTGAAAAGCAGCCGGGTCAGGGGTGTGGTGATGCACAGGAGAAAAAAGAATACAACAGGGATCCTGTAGATCAGCACATTGAGCCATTTTTTGCGCGGCAGAAGCCCGAAACGCTCCAGAAAGAAACGGCTGAAGGTCACGCCGAACAAGATAAAGGACAATACATAGCCGCAGCCGCCGATGTAGGTCAGAGCAGCCAGGTTCAGGTGACCGTCGCAGTAGTCCCAGAGAAGCTCAAAGATGCACATGGAAGCGGCGGCCAGCAGCATCAGGGAAAGCCGATCGTTCAGCGCTTGTTTGTAAAGCACAAGGCTGTTGTAAAGCAGAATGAGCAGAAGGATCAGTGCCGTGAACAGGAGTTCCCGGTAAAGATCATCAATTACTTGTATGGACATAGGATTCACCCGTTTATTCCTTGTTGGCTTTGATCAGAAACGAGCATCGGTTGAAACTCATGGTGGTCAGATAACGGCGGTTCTGCCCTAATTTCTCCATATAGGCGGAGACGGTCAGGGCAAGGATGGAGGTGACGTTCACATCCTCCTCGGAGATGTCGAACAGAATGCCTTCGTCCTTCGTGATGATCTGCACGCCCTCCGACCGAAGCAGAACGGAGCATTCGCTTAAAACGGCTTTGCCGCCGTTCTTTTCCCGGATCAGCATGTAGACCTCTTCGATAAGAAGCTTGACCCGGCCGATCGTCCGGTGGTCGAAGCTTTTTTTTACGAGCAGAGCCTCCACTTTTTTCTGCAGGGCAATGATCTGTTCCGGCTCGGTGGAGAGGTCAAACCGGTAAGAATCAGCCTGGCCGGAGAGCCGGGAGAGCAGCAGCGGACAGTCCTCTCGTCCGTAGCATCTGCGGATATAGCACAGGATAAGAGCGTAAGCCAGGGCCGGCGCGGCAGCAAGCCCGATGAACATTCCGTTCAGACTGAACATTCCTCCGAGGAGGACAGCCAGGATCGAGGACAGCAGAAAGTCACGCAGCGCGCTGGCGGCCAGTCCCAGCGAAATTTTGTTGATCACAAGATAATAAGAGGTGAGCAGATACAGGAGGCTTACGAAAACCGAACCCGGTGAAAGCAGGCGGATTCCCGCCGTCGCATATTGTACCAGCTCCGGATCGCTGATATCCAGAAGCCCTGGGATCAGAGGCGCACAGACAATCAGGATCAGCATGACCGCGATTCCCTCGAGGATCGCGGTTTTCTCAGCCAGACGGTAAATAAAATGTACGCCGCTGTAGCTTTCTTCTCCCAGATACACACTGAGGATCGGTGTGATCGCTTCTCCAATCCCGTCAAAAACCAGCTGGAACTCCCGGCACAGGGTGATGACCGAGACGAGGATCAGGGATCGTGAACCGTACTGACTGCTGACAAAGGCATTGAGTACAGCCGTCAGAGCTGCAAGGAACAGATAAGAGCTGGCGTCGATGATACTGTATCGCACGGTGTCCTTCAGCAGCTTTGAGGAGAAATACAGGTTCCACCGGAGAGAATTGCTCTTTTTCAGAAAGTGGAACAGCAGGATTGCCAGGGCAACGACATTGAACAGGAAGGATGCAAGGCCGATACCGCGGATCCCCATGCTCCGGCTGAGCAGAATGGAGGCTGCGATATTGCCAAGGCCCTGTACGCCGTTGGCTGCGGTGGAGAGGGTCTCGTCCCCGTCACTGTACACCAGGGCTGCGATCAGCATCTGCATAGGCAGAAGCAATATGGTAAAGCGCATCCATGAAAGATAGCCTCTTGCCTGGACCAGCACGGCTTGCGGCGGCTGGCTGCTCTGCAGATAGCTGTCGCCAAACAGCGTTGTCAGCAGGAACAGCAGGATACCGATCACGATGGACATCAGAAATCCAAAGCCAAAGGCCTGATCCGCTCCTTTTTTATTGAACTTTCCCATCTCCGCAGAATAGATGATCGGAACCCCCAGAGAGAATACCGAGCCGAAGAAAGCGGAGAAGGAATAGACCGGCGTTACCAGCGTAATGCCTGCCACAGCGTCTGAGCCGATGAAGATGCCGGCGATCACGGAATCGGACATCAACAGAACAGAAACCACCATCATGGTCAGGGTCCCGCCCAGCAGCATGGTAAAGAATTTTTTGGACATGAGGCTTTTTTGATGTTTTTTCATTGTTCTGCCTCCCTGTGTTGACGGATCAGACGCTGCAGTATCGGATCCATCCGGAAATCGGAGACGCGAAGAGGGAAGTGCCCGGTGGCTTTCCACACAAGACACAAATTCAACAGGAAGGTAAACAGTTCGGCGGCAAATCGGGCCATGCAGAAGCCTGCAACACCGAATATCTCGCCCAGCCCCAGCTTGAAGAGAAGGGGAAAGAGCAGTGCTTCGGAAAAATAGAGAATGTGTGCGTACTTGTACGCGCTTATGATTTTAAAGTAACAGACAAGCTCAGAGTTGAGCAGGTAGAAAACAAAACCCAGCGCACAGGATACAGTGAGCAGGACGGTGCTGTCAAGGGCAGTCGGATCCTGATCCGTCAGGAAAAGGGCAGCCATGGGACGGGCGAAAAGAATCAGAATAACCGTGACAGCCAGGCCTCCCAGGACGGCCCTTCGGGTAAGCTGTCTTGCCGCTGCATCAAGGTTGACTCTGGCCGCATGGGAATCTGCGCCATCGGAGGCGCTGATCAGCCGTCCGACCCGTGTGCCGAGAGTGGCGGTTACGAGGAAAGCAAATCCCACGCAGAGAATCTCCGGCAGATTGTCGATCGCTTCGAACACACCGACGCCTGCCACCAGGGACTCCGAAAAACGGGAAAGGATATAAATGTTCTCGACAAGATAAACGATTCCCGTAAAACCGTATTCCAGGAAATCCGGAAGTCCGGTAAGGAAAATGTCCCGGATGTCAGCCGGCCGGATCTGAAACGCGGTAAAGGCTGCGAGAGAGCTTTTCCGCCGCAGAATAAAGCAGGAAAGGATCAGGTAGAGATCAGCAGCGGATGCGCTGACAACATTGACAGCCATAAAGCCGGTCATCGACGGTTCGGTGTATGCAACATAAGTGTCTCCGAGCAGCATACAGGCATAGAGAATGCCGGCGGATGCAAGCAGCTGTCTTCGCTCTTCGAAATACAGCAGGCACAGCGCAACGCTGAAAATCCCCTGCGGGATAAAGCATAACAGGAATATGGAGCAGCAGTCCCGGCTCAGAAGGGCGAGCTGCCGGCTGCCCTCATTGGCTCCGAGCAGATCCAGTACAGGTGCTCTGAAAGCAGCGAAGAGCAGTGTGAGAGCTGCCATTATAAGGAGGATCCAGGTGTATCCTGCGTTTTTGTGCCGGTTGAAAGCATTAAGATCCCCTGCACCATAGTCCCTGGCGCATACCGTCTGCACTCCGTTGTAGCTTAGGGCGACAAAAGCGGAAGCAAGCATCACGCAGGGCATGACGAGTTCATAGGCCGCCGCGCCTTCAGCGCCGATATATCGGCTCACAAAGAAGATATTGATCAGATTTTTGACCACCAGATCCATTTCCGCAATCACAGCAAAAAACAGGGTGCTCAGGGTTCTTTTATTCATGGGATAGTTTCTCTTTTCATTTCATTGGGAACAGACAATTATTATAGCATAGATCAGGATACCCGACAAGGTTGGGTCAGACCCCACGGCCAGGGCACAAGCCGTCCCCTGCCTTTCTTCTTTATATAGAAATCCATTGTAGAATAGTCAAAACCGAATATAATGAAGCCAGAGTCAAAATCGGGAGTGCGAAGCACGGAAACTATGACGAACATGGATTCTCTTTAAATATGTCTGGTGGTGTAAAGATGGCAGATTCTGTTATTGAGAGATAGAAGAGTTCTCCAAAAACGCAGAGCGGCAGCATTATCCGTGAAGCGGTCCGGAATGCACCGGAGGTTCAGAAAAATGTGCTTGCGGATATCCTGTCATCCGCGGCAGATACCGAGTATGGGAAAAAGGGAGGAGAACGGAAGATTTGCCATGGACATGAAGGCCAGCGGCTATATCATGAAACCGGTCACAAAGGCGGATGTGGAGCGGGAGCTGTTCGCCGTCATATTCGAGGACGAGCCCTATGACAAGAAGCTGCAGAACCTCCTGCAGACCTACATTTTTGCCATGATGAAAAGCCTGAAGGCCGTAGGTGCGGAGGAGGCTGTGGTGCGCAGCTACAATGCACTTGCGGTCAACGTAGACGTCCTGGACTGCGATTACTATCGTTTCCAGGAGCTTGACGCAGGGGCCGTCAACGCCTACGAGACCGAGTACATAAGCCAGTATTCCTGGGCTGATTTCCTTTACAACGGGTATTAATGAGCAGTGCGTCTGCCGGCGAACCGCAGGACATTCCAGCTGAGAGCCGGCAGGCTGATTTCGGCTTTTCCGCCGTCGACCTTGGAGACGGGGATGCCGGCCGGAACCACGTTGTCCGGATTTTCTTCGGTGTTGACCGCGTTCACGTCGTCATGATGCATCATGATATGCTCGGTCATTTCCAGGTCGCCGAAGGAGCGCAGATCCAGAGTAAGGACACAGTCCTCTTTGATATCCCGGTTGACGCAGAATACGGTGATCTCGCCCTGGTCGGAGAGGGTGGCGATGGCGTCGATGATCGGGACATCCTGGTATTCCGTGCAGTCATACTTCGGGGAGTCGACGATCGAGAGCAGCGCTTTGCCCCGCCCATACTTTGAAGCATGCATGAAGGGATAGTAGATGGTCTGCGCCCAGCATCCGCCTCCGTTGCGGGTCATGATCGGAGCGATGACGTTTACAAGCTGGGCGAGACAGGCTACCTTGACACGGTCCGAATTCCGCAGCAGGGTGATCAGCATGGAGCCCACCAGAAGGGCGTCCTCGAAGTTGTAGATGTCCTCGAGAAGCGGCAGAGCCCGTCCCCATCTGTCCTGTTTTGTGATCTCTTTGTCCTGTTCGTTGGAATGATACCAGACGTTCCATTCGTCGAAGGACAGGTTGATCTGTTTTTTGCCGTGCTTTTTGCCTTTAACAGCGTCGCAGATCGATACGACGGTGCGGATGAAATCATCCATATCCATGGTGCTGGCAAGGAAATTCGCCGTATCTCCGGTGGGATTTCCGTAGTAGCGATGCAGAGAAACATAATCGATGTTGTCGTAGCATTCGTTCAGCATCGTCAGTTCCCAGTCGCCGAAGGTGGGCATTCCGGAACCGGAGGAGCCGCAGGCTACCAGTTCGATGGAGGGATCCACCCATTTCATGATCTTAGCGGTCTCGTTTGCCGTTCTGCCATATTCATAGGCTGTCTTTGTGCCCATCTGCCAGGGCCCGTCCATCTCATTTCCCAGACACCAGAGCTTGATTCCCAGAGGATCCTTTGCCCCGTTTGCGATACGCATGTCGGAGTACTTGCTGCCGCCGGGATGATTGGCATATTCTACGATATCCCGTGCATTTTCGGGTCCCCGGGTCCCCAGATTGACGGCGTACATGATATCGCTGCCGGCTTTTCGGGACCACTGCGCAAATTCGTGGAGTCCGACTTCGTTGGTCTCGGTGGTGAACCAGGCCAGATCCAGGCGTTTCGGCCGCTTGTCCACCGGTCCGACACTGTCTTCCCAGTTAAATCCGGACACAAAATTTCCGCCCGGATAACGCACGATCGGTACGCCAAGCTTCCGGACGGCTTCCATGACATCCGTGCGGAAACCGTTCTCGTCCGCCAGGGGATGTCCGGGTTCATAGATGCCTCCGTATACGGCCCGCCCCAGATGCTCTATGAAGGAGCCGTAGATACGCGGGTCGATGCGGCTGATCTGATAGTCTTTGTCAAGAATAAGAGTGGCTTTTTTCATATGTCTGTTAATCCTTTCTTTGCACGCTCTTCGATAGGTTTTTTCATTATATCATGGATCCGGAGGCCCTGCCAGACAGGATTTTCAAGTTCTTTCTTGACACGCTTTCAAAATCAGGTATGATGGAAGAAGAGGCCTTTTCAGGTCTGAAATTGTTTTGTTTTGAAGGAGGTTCTGTTATGGTTTCATGGAATAATCTGGACACATTGAAGTCCTATCAGAAGATGGAGGAGAAGAAGGAGCAGGTTGATCTGAAAGAGGTTCTTTCGGGAGATGCGGGAGCGCAGCGTGTGAAAGAGTACTGCGTGCCGATGGCGGAAGGACTTGCCTATAATTTTGCAGCCAAAAAAGTGAATGCGGATATCCTGGAGGAGCTGGCGGCTCTGGCAGAGGAGGCACAGCTGGCCGACAAATTTGCGGAGCTTTATAACGGCGCCGTGATCAATACCGGTGAAAAACGTCTGGTGCTCCATCACCTGACCAGAGGACAGCTGGGCGAGGCCGTGACCGCGGACGGAACCGACAAGCGGGAATTCTATGTGAAGCAGCAGGAGCGGATCGCCGCATTTGCCAACAAGGTGCATGCCGGGGAGATCGTGAACGGTGCCGGCGAGCCTTTTACAACGGTGGTTCAGATCGGTATCGGCGGAAGCGACCTGGGTCCGCGGGCCATGTATCTTGCTCTGGAAAACTGGGCAAGAGCAAACGGAACCCTGAAAATGGAAGCGAAATTCATCAGCAATGTGGATCCGGATGACGCGGCTCTCGTGCTGAATACCACGGATATCGCCCATGCGATTTTTGTGCTGGTATCCAAATCCGGCACCACTCTGGAGACCCTGACCAACGAATCCTTTGTGAAGGATGCCCTGGAGAAGGCAGGCCTCAATCCGGCCAACCATATGATCGCCGTCACCAGCGAGACCTCTCCCCTGGCCAAAAACAGCGGATATCTGGATGCGTTTTTCATGGATGACTATATCGGCGGAAGATATTCTTCCACATCCGCAGTGGGCGGGGCTGTGCTGTCCCTGGCCTTCGGACCGGACGTGTTTGCCCGTTTCCTGAACGGCGCTGCCGAGAGCGACAAGCTGGCCGCCAACAAGGATCTGATGAAGAACCCGGCTATGCTGGATGCTCTGATCGGAGTGTACGAGCGGAATATCCTGGGCTACCCGGCCACCGCCGTACTGCCTTACTCCCAGGCTCTTTCCCGTTTCCCGGCACATCTGCAGCAGGCGGATATGGAGTCCAACGGCAAATCGGTCAACCGTTTCGGCGAGCCGGTGAACTATGTGACCGGACCGCTTCTATTCGGCGAACCCGGCACCAACGGACAGCATTCCTTCTATCAGCTTCTGCATCAGGGAACGGATATCGTTCCGCTTCAGTTTATCGGATTCCTGGACAGCCAGTGGGGCAAGGATGTGGTCATCCAGGGCAGCACCAGCCAGAAGAAGCTGTGCGCGAATGTGGTGGCGCAGATCATCGCCTTTGCCTGCGGAAAAGAGGACGAGAACAACAACAAGTTCTTTGCGGGCGGCCGTCCCTCCAGCATCATTATCGGCAAACAGCTGACGCCGGAATCGCTGGGCGCACTGCTTGCACATTATGAGAACAAGATCATGTTCCAGGGATTTGTGTGGAACCTGAACAGCTTTGATCAGGAAGGCGTACAGCTTGGAAAGGTGCTGGCCAAGAGAGTGCTTGCTCACGAGACAGACGGAGCCCTGAAGGCCTTCAGTGATCTGTTTGAGATCTGATCCGGATAAATCAGAAAGGGGGAATTCAGAATGAGCAATACATTTCGTCTTGTAACCCGCAGTGATTTTGACGGACTGGCCTGCGCCATGATGCTGAAGGACCTTGGCATGATTGATGCGATCAAATTTGTTCATCCCAAGGATGTGCAGGATGGGAAGATCGAGCTGTCCAAGAACGATATTACCACCAACCTTCCCTATGATCCCCGGGTAGGGATTGCCTTTGACCATCATGAGTCGGAGATGGATCGTCTGAAGGCGACCGAAACCAACGGAAAACTGATCATCGATCCGAAAGCGAAAAGCGCGGCGAGGGTTGTCTATGATTATTATGGCGGAAAAGAGAAATTCCCGACGATTTCCGAGGAGCTGCTGACCGCTGTGGACAAGGGTGACAGTGCGGATTTTACCGTGGATGAGATCCTGAATCCCAAGGGCTGGGTACTGCTCCACTATCTGATGGATCCCCGTACCGGACTGGGACGATTCCGCAATTTCCGCATCTCCAACTATGATCTGATGATGCAGCTGATCGATTACTGCATGAATCACACCATTGACGAGATCCTGGAGCTGCCGGATGTGAAGGAGCGGGTGGATCTGTATTTTGAGCAGGCGGAGCTTTTCAAGGAGCAGCTGCAGAGAATCGCCAAGGTCTGCGACAAAGTCGTGGTGCTGGATCTGCGGAATGAGGAGATCATCTATGCAGGAAACCGCTTTATGATCTATGCGCTGTATCCGCAGGCGCAGATCTCGGTTCATGTAGCCTGGGGCTTCCAGAAGCAGAACACGGCGGTCATGATCGGAAAATCCATCGTGAACAAGGATTCGCAGGTGGATATCGGAAGCCTCTGCCTCAGCTACGGCGGCGGAGGCCACAGAAATGCCGGAACCTGTCAGCTGCCCAACGATACCGTGGACGAACAGCTTCCGGAAATCATTAAAGCACTGAACGCATAAAAGAAC
>CAMOSN010000099.1 GCA_946624935.1 uncultured Lachnospiraceae bacterium
GTCCCCGAGGTAAGAGCGTTCAGTGCTATGCGCGAATGCCTCGGGGACTTAGTTGAAGTTGGACGAGAGCTCAGCGGAGTGGGCCCGGGTTGAACGGTAATATTCGCCGCCCCCGGGGTGCCTGCATGCCGTCCCTTTTAGAGATAAAGCAGCGAGGAAAAACATATACATTTGGAGAAATATAAATCGGGGCAGAGGATAAATCCTCTGCCCCTACAGTTTAGAATTTTGCGTCTGATGTGGCTGCCCTGGTGGCTTCGATCGCCCGGTAGGAGGCGTCGTAGTCCTGGAAGGCGGCTAGTGCAACGAGTGAATCGATCACGGCCAGCTGCGCGATCCTGGTGGATACGCTCTCGGAATGGTACATGGTCTGTTCCGAGGCGATCTGTACGGTGCGGTCCGCTGCCTTGGCGATGGGGTTGCGCGAGTAGCCGGTGAGTGCTACAGTGAATGCGCCGGCTTCTTTGGCATTTTCCAGGCACTTGAGCGCATTCAGGTTGCTTCCTGAATGTGAGATCACAATCGCCATATCCTCCGGTCCCAGCAGGGAGGACGCCATGTTCTGCAGATCCACATCCTCGTAGACGTATACCATGATGCCGATCTTCATGAATTTGTGCACGGCATCCTTTGCGACATTGAGACTGCCGCCGGTCCCGAACAGTACCACTTTTCTGGCGCTGCGCAGCCGTGTGGCGATTTCCACCAGGCTGTCCACCGAGATACCCAGAAGCGTTCTGCTCAGTACGGACACCTCACTGTTGAAGATTTTATTGCAGATCGCGGCGGCTGAATCCTCCCGCTCCAGGACCGGGTTGTACTGCCTTTCCCGGGGAAGAAGATCCCGGGCCGCATGCATTTTGAAGTCCTGGTAGCCCTTGTATCCCACATGCCGGCAGAACCGTACAACGGTCGCGTCGCTGACGCCGGCCTTTTCCGCAAACTCCGTGATGGTGTCATTCAGAAAGGATTCCCGGTTCTCTTTGACATATTCTGCGATCTTCTTCTCTCTCTGGGTCAGGCGCACCTGTGTAAGTCGTTCGTTGAAGCTGATATTTTCGTGCATCTGATCACCTCCTGCTCTGAGCTTAGATTTCTGAGCGCTCGATTTCTGCGCTTAGATTTCTGAGCTTTCGATTTCTATGATTTCCGGGAAAAACCGAATCAGATCGGAAGGGTGTCTCATGGAGTCTGTGCTATATCCATCCGTATTTGTTCCTCCGGATGAACCAATTCTACCATGTTTACCAGCTACAATAAAGTTTTTTGCACAAACAATTCTTTAGTAACCGTTCTCCGTCATGCGAAGCTGCCGGGGCATCCCGGTATAAAGCTGACGGGCGTCCTAGTTCTTCTTATGCTTTGCAAATTTGCTGACGATGATATTCTGCAGCGTATCCAGATAGGTTGCCAGGATGATGATCAGACCGATCGCAATAAACTGATAGAAGGTATCCAGCCGGATAACGATCAGACCAATCTTCAGTGCAGAGATCGTGAACGCGCCAAGGACGGTTCCAAGGATCTTTCCTTTACCGCCTGCCAGGCTCGTTCCGCCGATGGCTGCGGCCGCGATAGCCATGGTCTCGAAGCCTTCACCGGCAGTGGGTTCGCCGGTGCCCAGTCTTGCCAGTGTGACCATACCGGCCATGGCTGCGCCGATCGAGCACATGATATAGGCGATCATTTTATAACGATTGACATTGATACCGGACATCTTTGCTGCGCTCTCGTTGGCACCGATTGCGTAGATATACACACCGGCACGTCTCTTGGAGAGGATCACGGCGAAAATGATGGCGAGGATCAGCAGATAGATCATGTTCATACGCACGCCGCGAACGATCTGCAGCTGGAAGGTCTTGCGGAACTGTCCCTGAATGTTCAGCACCGGCTCACCGTTACTGATGACATAGGCAAGTCCCCGGAAGATCTGATTGGTGCCCAGTGTGGCGATGAACGGCTGCAGCTGCATTTTGGTGATCAGGAAACCGTTGATCATACCGATGGCAACGCCCATAAGCAGGCCGAGCACGACAACGATCACCACCGGAACCTGGTGTGCGGAAAGCTCTGCACATCCGACGATCACGACGGCCATGGTCGATCCGACGGAAAGGTCGATGCCGCCCGTGATGATGGCAACCGTGATACCGATGGCCAGGAAGCCGTTTACAACACCCTGATTGATAATATCGATCAGGTTGTCATATTTAAAGTAACGTGGACTCAGGATGGAAAACACCAGCACGATCAGCAGCAGCGCTGCCAGGGTGGTGAAGGACCGGCTGTTCTTTTTGACAAATCTGGCAACCATACTCAATTCTCCTTTTCTTGCATCGCATAGGACAGAATGTTCACTTCCGTGAAGTCATCCTTCTTATCAAGCTCTCCGTTGATGTGACCTTCCCGCATGACGATGATGCGGTCGCTCATACCAATGACCTCCGGCAGTTCCGAGGAAACCATGATGATCGATTTCCCCTGCGCCACGAATTCCTCCATCAGCTTGTAAATCTCCGCCTTCGCACCGACGTCGACACCCTTGGTCGGCTCGTCGAAGATCAGGATATCCACCTTCGTGGACAGCCACTTTGCGACGATCACCTTCTGCTGATTGCCGCCGGAGAGATTGATGGTGAAATGCTCCGGATTGCGGATATTCAGCTTGACCATTTCCGCATGATTGTTGAAATTGTCAAGCATTTCCTTTTCGTTGAGAAGGCCCAGCAGCCCATGCTTGAACTTGCCCATTCCGGGGATGTTCACGTTACGGTTGTTGGACATGGTCGGGATGAACCCTTCTCTCTTGCGGTCCTCCGAAATCAGCCCGATGCCGTACACCAGTGCCGTCTCGGTGGAATGGATGTCCACCTTCGCGCCATGCAGATACAATTCTCCGCCGTACAGAGGATCCGCCCCGAAGATGGCACGCATCACCTCGGTACGTCTTGCACCCACCAGGCCGGAAAAGCCCAGGATCTCGCCGCGGTACAGCTTGAAGGAGATGTCGTCGAAGGTCATGCCTTTCAGATGCTTCGCCTCCAGCACCACCTCGCTGTAATCGGCACAGGAGGGCTGCAGCCGCACTGCATAGCTTGATACATCACGCCCCACCATCATGTGGATCAGGTCCTCATTGGAGGTCTCGCTCATTGCCTTGGTGGCAATACACATACCGTCACGGAAAATCGTCACCCGGTCGCAGATGCGGAACAGCTCATCGAGCTTGTGGCTGATGAACAGGATCGTGATCCCCTTCTCCTTCAGCCCGCGGATGATCTCAAACAGCTTTTCGATCTCCGGTGCGGAAAGTGCCGAGGTCGGTTCGTCAAAGGAAATGATGTTGGCATTGAAGTACAGGGATTTCGCAATTGCGATCATCTGCAGATCGCCGACGCCCAGTCCGGTCACCGGATCGTTGCTGCGGAAGGAGCATCCCAGTTCTTCCAGAATCCCGTCACATTTCTCATAAACATCCTTATAATCCAGGAACCCGCCTTTGACCATCTCAAAACCAAGAGCGATGTTCTGTCCCACTGTCAGATTTTCCACTACCTGTACTTCCTGGTGGACCTTGATAACGCCGTTCGTGATCGCCTCATAGGTAGAAGCATACTTTGTCGGCTTGCCATCAATGTAGACCTGCCCCGATGTGGCAGGAAATACTCCGTGCAGGATATTCAGCAGCGTCGATTTCCCGGCGCCGTTTTCCCCCAGAAGGGCATGCACTTCCCCCTTGCGTACAGAAAATGAGATATCGGACAGGGCAACAACACCTGGAAACTCTTTTCTCACGTTTTCAAAACGAATATATTCATTGTCCACTTATGTTTCCCTCCCGAAAAATGTCCAGTTCTATGCACAGCCACCGTGACAAAAGCAGTGGCAGTCTGTTCTTCTGCGAAGAAACCCGGTTCCCATAAAAGGGGCAGCCACATACCCTGCGATATATGGCTGCCCTGCATATCCATTCAGTTATTTCTCTGCCTGGCCCGCCTTATGCGTATGCAACGGGATACTCCCGGTCATATCAAAGCAGAATTATTCAAAAGTCGGATCAACCCAGTTGATCAGAGTAGCATCATCCGTTCCGATGTTCTCGGCATCCACTGCCAGAGACGGAGTCCAGATGACCTTCGGCATAGTCTGTCCAAGCATAACACGGGTGGTCACTTCGCTGGCCATCATTCCTTCATAGTACGGGAACATGGAGATCGTAGCGGAAAGCTCACCGTTCTTGATGGACTCATAAGCTTCATCCGTTCCGTCAGCGCCGATTACATAGATGTCCTCGTTCAGGGTAAGACCAGCTTCCTTGATTGCTTCCACAGCGCCCAGAGCCATAACGTCGTTGTTGCAGAATACAACCTTCAGATCGTCATAGGTCTTCAGGAAGGTAGCGCAAACGTCCTTCGCAGTGTCGCGGTCCCAGTCAGCGTTCTGCTCGTCAACAACCTCGATTGCGGAATTCGCATCGGTCAGAGCATCCTTGAAGCCGTTGGTACGGTTCTTCACAACGTCAGTGCCTGCCAGGCCCATGATGATGACGGCCTTGCCGGAGCCAACCTTCTCGTTTGCCCAGTCGCCTGCCTGTCTTCCTTCTTCATAGGAGTTCGGGCCTACAAACATATCTGCGCCGTTGAACTCATTGTTTACAGCGATGGTCGGGATGCCATCCTCATGTGCTACTTCCACACCCTCGGTGCAGTTGGAGGTGGAGATCGGGCTGATCATGATTACGGTTGCGCCATCACGGATCTGATCCTTCATAACAGCCAGCTGACCTTCGGTATCAGCTTCGTTCAGAGCGGATTTTACATCGATGGTAACGTTGCCCAGGCCATTCTCGTTCTCGAATGCAACCATATCCTTGTAGCCATCACGCAGAGCGGTCCAGTACACATTGTCCTCAGTACGGATGTTGCCGGCGATCGCGATAGCTTCCTCGGAAACCGGTACAGCGCCGAGCTGCTCACGCATCTCTTCGAATGTGATTGCATCCTCGAATGTAAGCGGATCGAATGCTTCGTAGGTGTCGCCCCAGCCATCAGCAAACTGCGGGATATCCGCTGCCATTGCGGTGCCTGCCATGGTCAGAACCATTCCTGCTGCCATAAGAGCTGCCATAACCTTACGTGACTTCATGTTCCTTTTCCTCCTTGATATATATAAAATATTTTCGGGTTCTGATGAATTATGAGGTTTGTCCCTCTGTCACTGCTTCCGCTTCAGCCGATCTTCAGTGCCTGTGCTGGGTTTTCGCGGGTGATCTTCGTGATCTCCTCCTCTGAAAATCCGCTTACGCGCATCAGCGGCAGGAAGTGCTCCAGGATGTAATCGATGCCGACCTTGGATCCGTAGGATTTCATCCGGTCCGTTTCCGGATCCGTGGAGATGAGGATCTGATCGGTGAAGCCCTGATCCATCATGTGGCGCAGCATCCGCAGTTCGTCCGCGTTGTTGTGGAACTGGAACAGCGTGATCGTATCGTACTCCATGAACACGCCGGTCTTCGCGATTTCCTCGTGTCGCTTCAGATCCTCCACCTGACGGTCCACATGGCATACGAGGATGGATTTCGGATCAAGTCCGATCTTCCCGGCGAGCAGATCGATCATCTCAAGCTCGTCCTTTCCTTCGGTGTGTACCATGATGGATGCGCCTGTGCGTTTCGCTGCACGTCCCGCAGCCCGGAGGCAGCGCTTATTCCACTCGTCCTGCATCCCGTCGCGGGTGATCATGGCCTTCACAAGACCTGCCCGGATGTCCGTGCGGTATTCGGGTTTTTCATAAAAGCCGCCCAGGAACATGCCCTCGGTGATCTCGGAGGCGAACAGCTCCTCGAGGGCTTCCTCGCTCTCCGTCCAGATCCAGTGCTCCTGCGTATAGAACTTCGGAATGTGATATCCGGTCGTTGCAATGATGTTCACACCGCTCAGCCTCGAGATGTCCTGCAGTGCCAGCGCGTCCCTTCCGGTGGCCAGTGGATTGGCGTCTACTACTGTATTGCCGCCCTTTGCCGCATACAGCTTCAGCTCATTCGCTGAAAATGGAAGATTATTCATGCAGATGAGCGGGCAGCGCTCCTGGTCGATCGTCCCCACGATGTAGATATGCTCATGCGGCTGTGTGTGGCCAAGCTCCTTTTCCGTGATCGTTCCGAGAACGGTCTGATACTGATACTGTCCCATAAGGATCACCCCTCTTTCACTGCATCAGGTATATTCAAATGAAAATTATTTACATGTTTATGTTAGTTCATTGAATGTATTATTTCAATCTTTTTTTCATCGGCTTTATTACTGATTTTTCAGTTTCATTTTTGTGCAGTTTTAACGTTAACAGCTGGCTCCTTTTTAGATTATCTGAAAATCATTTTCTGTTATTATTCTGTCAATGAAATTGTGTTTCACCTCTTCCGTGTTTCGCGCCGTGCTCCGTTTTGACACACCTGCGAAATTCTGATAAAATCGCAGGGTATGTATTATTTTAAAGAGTAAAAGAGGAGTCGATCGTATGTATGAGATCATGAGCTCTGATGAGGCAATTCGTCTGATCAGGGACGGTGACTGTATCTGTGTGAATTCCTTTGTGGGAATCGAAAGCCCGGTGGAGCTGCATGAGGCCATTTACCGCCGCTATCAGCGCATGCAGTCTCCCACCCATCTGACGCTCGTTTCCAGCGCCGGGTTCGGTGTGTGGGATGAGAACCGCAATGCGGAAGGCTATATCCGCGACGGCGCCGTGGACCGTCTGATCTGCGGGCACTTCGGGGCCATGCCCAGCACCAAAAAGCTGGTCCTGGAGGATCGCTTTGAAGCCTACAATCTTCCGCTGGGGTGCATCTCCCATGCGATCCGCGCCCAGGCCGGCGGCCTGCCGGGTGCCCTTTCCAAGGTCGGGCTGGACATTTTCGTGGATCCCCGGAAGGAAGGCCCGGGCATCAACCGGGTGTCGATCGACAATTCTCTGGTAAAATATGTGGAGGTGGACGGGGAGGAATTTCTCTACTACAAGCTGCCGAAAATCACCGTCGCTCTGATCAAGGGCACGGCAGCCGACCGGAAGGGAAACATCTCCTTCGATGACATGTTCATGTCCGGCGATGCGCTTTCCATCTGCCAGGCGGTAAAAGCCAACCACGGCAAGGTGATCGTGCAGGTGGACCGCCTCGTGAACACCCCCTCCCGCCCGCGTAATGCCATCATTCCCGGATGTCTTGTGGATGCGATCGTGGTCGTGGAGCCGGAGCAGCGCAATGACGCCTACACCGCCCTCACCGGAAGCTTCGAGATTCCGTATGAGGAATGGAGCTCCTGGACGGAAAAGATCGACGGTCTTTCTTCAAAACAGAGCCGCTCCGGAGCGGCCGGCAACATCATCGGGCGGCGTGCCTCACAGGAGCTTCGCGTGGATGACATCGTCAACATCGGAATCGGCCTTCCCGAGATGGTATCACGCCACGCCCGCAAAAACGGCATGCTTGACAACATCACGCTCACGGTGGAGTCGGGTGGGATCGGCGGATTCCCCGTGTCCGGCGAAGCCTTCGGGGCAATGATCGGCGCTGCCTCTGTGTACGACATGGCGAACCAGTTTGACCTGTACGATAACGGCGGACTGGACATCTGCTTCATGGGAGCCCTTGAAGTGGACCGGGAAGGGAATGTCAATGCCCATCGCAGCGAAGGCGCCTTCGCCGGAATCGGCGGCTTTGCCAACATTACCGCGAAGACTCCTTCCGTGATCTTCTGCATGACCTTCAACACCAAGGGCCTTGAAGTGACCCAGAGCAAGGGCATTGTAACCATCCAGAAAGAAGGAAGTGTCCCCAAATTTGTGGACAAAGTCCGCTCCGTGAGCTTTTCTGCAAAGCGTGCTATTGCCAACGGCCAGAAAGTACTGTTTGTCACCGAGCGCTGCGTATTCCGCCTGACCCCCAACGGATTAAAGCTGATCGAAGCCTATCCCGGGATCGATGTGCAGCGCGACATTCTCTCACAGCTTCCCTTCCCCGTAGAAGTGTGATGCAAACATGGTCAAACAGGGGACGGTTCTGTGTTTGGGTGTGCCTGCGCTGTCCGGATGCGCCGCCTGGATGCTCCCTTTGAACTGTACGGGCATACAAGTTTATGGCTGGTGACAGTGAAGCCGGGACGGGAGAAAGCTCCGGCTGGTGGAAATGAAAAAGGCTGTGTGTTTGCTCTGAATGTCAAACACACAGCCTTTTCTGTTCTCTTCTGTGACAATGTATGATCGGCAGCGCATCCTCTGGCTCAGCCTGCAAAGCTTCTGAACTGATCTGCTCCGGTACCGTCTTCGGCTTCATAGCCGCACATTTCACACACGCTCTTTTCCACCAGTGTGCCGGTGCGCCCTATCTCGCCTCCCATCCGCACGAAGATCTCCATCAGAGCGCCGCATTTCGGGCAGGCCACCTCCATCAGCTTCGGTGTGGCTTTCCCTTCCTGACATCCATTTAAAAATGACATTTTCCATCCCCCATTGCATTCTG